>JBKKAR010000093.1:0-10194 GCA_046714355.1 Gaiellaceae bacterium
CTCCAGGGCTCGGGCAAGACGACGGCGGCGGCCAAGCTCGCCCTCCTGCTCCGGAAGGACAACCATTCGCCGGCCCTCGTCGCCGCCGACCTCCAGCGTCCGGCGGCGGTCGAGCAGCTCGAGCAGCTCGGCCGGCAGATCCAGATTCCCGTCTTCACGGGTCCCGATCCGGTCCAGGCCACGAAGGACGGGATCGAGCAGGCAAAGGCGCAAGGCCGCGACGTCGTGATCGTCGACACCGCCGGCCGGCTCCAGATCGACGAGGAGCTGATGGAGGAGCTCGGCCGGGTGCGCGACGCGGCGAAGCCGACGAACGTGCTGCTCGTCCTCGACGCGATGACCGGCCAGGAGGCCGTCTCGGTCGCCGAGGCCTTCCAGGAGCGCGTCGCCTTCGACGGCGTGATCCTCACCAAGCTCGACGGCGACGCCCGTGGCGGCGCCGCCCTATCCGTGAAGGCCGTGACCGGACAGCCGGTGAAGCTCGCGTCGGTCGGCGAGAAGCTCGACCAGCTCGAGTACTTCCATCCCGACAGGATGGCCTCGCGGATCCTCGGGATGGGCGACGTCCTGACCTTGATCGAGAGGGCCGAGGAGGCCGCGTCGGACGAGGATCAGGCGGCGATGGAGGCTCGCATGCGGGCCGGCGAGTTCAGCTTCGACGACTTCCTGACGAGCTACCGGATGCTGCGGAAGATGGGCCCCCTGAAGGGCGTCCTCTCGATGATCCCCGGGCTCGGGAACCAGCTGAAGGGCATGGACGTGAACGAGAGCGAGCTCTCGCGCGTCGAGGCGATCGTTCTCTCGATGACGCCGAGCGAGCGCCGCATGCCGCACCTGATCGACGGCTCGCGGCGGCGCCGGATCGCGGCGGGCAGCGGCACCGACGTCCAGCAGGTGAACAAGCTGCTCTCCGCCCGCAAGCAGATGCAGAAAATGATGAAGCAGATGGGGAAGGGCAAGATGCCCGGCCTGCCCCCAGAGTTGACCCAGAAAGCACAACGGAGGTGACATGGCAGTACGCATGAGGCTGACGCGGGTCGGGTCGAAGAAGAACCCGATCTACCGCGTCGTCGTCGCCGACTCGCGCTCGCCGCGGGACGGCAAGTTCATCGAGATCGTCGGTCGCTACAACCCGCAGACCGACCCCTCGACGATCGAGCTCGACGAGGAGAAGATCCGCGAGTGGCTCGGCAAGGGCGCGCAGCCCTCGAACACCGTCTCGCGCCTGCTCAAGATCAGGAACATCGGCGTCGAGACGCCGAATGGCTGAGCTGCTGGCGTACCTCGCGCGCCAGCTCGTCGACGATCCCGACGCCGTTCGGGTCGAGGAGCTCGAGACCGAGGACGCGCTCGTCCTCCGCCTCCATGTCGCGAAGGACGACGTCGGCAAGGTGATCGGGCGCCAGGGCCGGATCGCGCGCGCCCTGCGCGCGATCGTCCGGGCCGGCGGCGCGCGCCAGCGGCGGCGGTACGTGCTCGAGATTGCCGACTGACGAACGCGTAACTGTCGGCCTGGTGGGCAAGCCGCACGGGCTGGACGGCTCGTTCGTCGTCGAGCAGCCGAGTGAGGACCCGGAGCGCTTCGCGCCCGGTTCCGTGCTGTGGGCCGGCAGCGAGGAAGTCCGGGTGGAGGAGCGCAAGCGCTCAGGCGGGCGGCTCGTGATCCGGCTCAACCGCAACGTCCCGCGCGGCACGCGGCTCGAGATCCGCCGCGCCGAGCTGCCCAAGCCCGATGACGGCTCCTACTACGTCTTCCAGCTTGTCGGCCTCGAGGTCGAGGAGGAGGGCGGACGGCGGCTCGGCGTCGTCGCCGACGTCGTGCCCGGGCCGGCCAACGATGCCCTCGAGCTGGACACTGGCCTCCTCCTGCCGCTGGTCGAGGCGTGCGTCCGAGAGGTCGATCTCGGCACGCGGCGAATCCTGGTGGCGCAGGGATTCGCCCCTGACGACTAACCTGCCCGACGCCCTGCGCCTCGACGTCTTCACGCTTGTACCCCATGTCTTCGCCGCCGTCTCCGAACAACGTCCACTCGCCTCGGTGCTCGGCGGGGAGCTCGAGCTGCGCCTCTTCAACTACCGCGACTGGACGCCGATCGCGGGCGGCGAGGTCGACGGCGAGCCGTACGGGGGCGGCCCGGGCATGGTCATGCGGGTCGACGTGGTCGCGGCGGCGCTCGAGGGCGTCTACGGCGGGCTGCCGGATCACCGGGTGGTCGCGCTGACGCCGCAGGGTCGCCAGCTCGACCAGGGGGTCGTCGACGAGCTCGCGGGAGAGGAGCAGCTGACCCTGCTCTCCGCCCGCTTCGAGGGTTTCGACGAGCGGATCCTGACCCACCTCGCGAACGACGCGATCTCGATCGGCCCGTACGTCCTCTCGGGCGGTGAGCTGCCGGCGATGGTCGTCGCCGACGCCGTCGCGCGGCGCCTCCCCGGCGCGCTCAGCGAGGGCTCAGGCACGGAGGAGAGCTTTTCGGCCGAGCTCGGGGGCGGGCTCGAGTACCCGCAGTACACCCGGCCCGCCGAGTTCCGAGGCTGGCAGGTGCCGGACGTCCTCGTCTCGGGCGACCACGGCCGGATCGCGGAGTGGCGCAGGGATCAGAGCCGCGCCCGTTCGACTGAGCGCGCATGAGGAATCCCGTCGACCGGCTGACACACCGGCTGCCGCGCCCCTGGCGAGTAGCGATCGACTGGGTCGTGACGATCGTCGGGGCCGTCGCGATCGTCCTTGCGATCAAGCAGTGGGTCGTGAACCCCTACCGGATCCCGTCGTCGTCGATGGAGCCGACGCTCCACTGCGCCGGCGCGGGTCTCGGCTGCACGTCGAGGTTTTCCGACCGCGTGCTCGCGAACCGGTTCATCTACCACTTCACGGATCCGGACCGGGGCGACATCGTCGTCTTCGAGACGCCGCAGCGCGCGCGCAAGGACTGCGGCGCCGGAGGCACGTTCGTGAAGCGGATCGTCGGGCTGCCCGGTGAGGCCTGGGAGATGCGGAACGGCTTCGTCTTCATCAACGGCAAGCGGCTCCAGGAGCCGTACGTCAAGGAGGATCGCCGCGACGTCGACACGAGGCCACCCGAGAAGATTCCGAAGAATCAGTACTTCGTCATGGGCGACAACCGGGCGCAGTCGTGCGATTCGCGTGTCTGGGGCTCGCTCCCGCGCGCGAACCTGATCGGGAAGGTGTTCTCGATCTATTTCCCGCCCCGGCGAATCGGCTTGCGCTAGCATCCCGCGGTCGGGCCGCCGCCCGACCCTTTGCCATGGCGAACCCCATCGAGGCACTCGAGCGCAAACAGCTGCGCCCCAACCGTCCGGCGTTCAAGGCGGGCGACACCGTGCGTGTGCACTTCCAGGTCATCGAGGGACAGCGGCGCCGGATCCAGGTCTTCGAGGGCATCGTCATCAAGCGCCAGGGCTCGGGCGTCCGCGAGACGTTCACGGTGCGGAAGCAGTCGTTCGGCGTCGGCGTCGAGCGGACATTCCCGCTCCACTCTCCGAAGATCGAGCAGATCGAGGTCATGGCGATCGGCGACGTGAACCGCGCGAAGCTCTACTACTTGCGCGGGAAAGTGGGCAAGAAGGCGCGCGTTCGCGAGCGCCGTGATGGCGCCCGGCTATCCTCGGCCGGTGCCCGCGCCGCCCAGCAGCCTGCCGCTCCGGATGCCGAGCAGGAAGAGGTCGCAGAGACCGAAGCCGAGCTCGAGCCGGAAGCCCCGGAAGCAGGGTAGGCGGCTCCTCGAGTTCGACCGCCGCTTCGGGCGGCGGTTCGTGGCAGGTGTGGACGAGGCCGGCCGTGGCTCCCTGGCGGGGCCTCTGGTCGTCGCCGGGGTGCTCTTCGATTACGGCTCGTTGCGCGACCATCGTTGTCGGCCGCTGGCCGGCCTGAACGACTCCAAGCAGCTGACACTGGAGGAGCGGGAGGAGCTCTTCCACGCCGTCGTCTCCTGCGCGAAATCGATCACGGTGCGGGCGATCTCCTCCGAGAGGATCGATCGCGACGGGCTCCATCGGTCGAACCTCGAGGGGATGCGCTCGTGCCTGCGCGACCTGGCCCCTCCGGCCGAGGCCTGTTTGGTCGACGGCTTCCGGCTCGGCCCCTCGGCGCCCGCGCACACCGCGGTCGTCGACGGCGACGAACGGTCGGCCGCGATCGCGGCGGCGTCCGTTGTCGCGAAGGTGGTGCGGGACCGCGCGATGCGGCGGATGGACGCCCTGTTCCCCCACTACGGGTTCTCCTCGCACGTGGGCTACATCACGCCGCGGCACTCGGCCGTCGTGCGAGAGCGCGGCCCGTCCGAGATCCACCGCCGCTCCTTCCAGGCGCTTTGCTATCTGTCGCCGGAGGAGCTCGCCCAGCTCGGGCCGCGATGAACGCCACCGGTGCGCGGGCCGAACGGCGGGCGCGTCTCCACTACCTGTTGCGCGGTTACCGGATCCTGGAGGCGAACTCGCGTCCGGGCGGGGTGGAGGTGGACCTGATCGTTCGCCGGGGTCGTCGGGTCGCGTTCTGCGAGGTCAAGGCGAAGCTGGGCGAGCGGTTCGGTGATCCGGTCGAGATGGTGGGGTGCGAGAAGCAGCAGCGTCTGCGCCGGGCAGCGGAGGCCTGGCTGGCCGAGCACCCGGAGTCTTCGGAGTGGGAGGTTCGCTTCGACGTCGTGGCCGTCACGCCGCGCGGCATCAGGCGCGTGGCGAACGCGTTCTAGGACTCCACCGGCCTCCGGCGAACGTGTTTCTTCGTGGCTCCGACTCAGGATGCGCTCTACGCCGAGATCGATCTCGAGCTCTCGTGGTCGGAGCGCGACCTCCCCGAGCGGGAGCGGACGAAGCACGTTCACCGGCTCCATCCCTACCTGGGGAAGTTCATCCCGCAGCTCGTCGAGGCCCTCCTCGGCCGGTACGTCGCGACGGGCGGGCGGGTGCTCGACCCGTTCGCCGGCTCGGGGACCACGCTCGTCCAGTCCCTCGAGAGCGGATACGACGCGGCCGGGGTCGACATCGCCGCCTTCAACTGCCTGCTCATGGGCGTCAAGACGCGGAAGTACGACCTCTTCGCGCTCGAGACGGAGATGCGGGACGTCGTGCGGCGTGTGGAGGCCTTCGACGGCGCGGGACCGAAACCGATCGGCTACGTCGCCGAGTGGTACGCGCCGTGCGCCGCCGCTGAGCTGCTGTCGTTCCGAGGGCTGATCGGCGAGTACGAACATGAGGACGTCCTGCGAGTCGTGTTGGCCCGGGCGGCCAGGTCGGCGCGGCTCACCACCCACTTCGACCTCGACTTCCCCCGCACGCCGCAGCTCGAGCCGTACTGGTGCCACAAGCACAAGCGCGTCTGCCGGCCCGTCGAGCGCGCGGAGCATTTCCTCCGGCGCTACGCGCTCGACACGCTCGCGCGGATGAAAGAGTTCTCGCGCGTGCGCGAGCGCGGGCGCGAGGCGAAAATCATCCACGGCGACGCCCGAGAGATCTCATATCGGGGTCGGTTCGACGGCGTCGTCACCTCGCCGCCCTATCCCGGGCTGATCGACTATCACGAGCAGCACCGCTACGCCTACGAGCTCCTCGGGCTCGACGATTTGCGCGCCGACGAGGTCGGAGCCGCAGCGGCTGGGACGAGTGCAGCGGCGCTCGCCGCCTACGTCGAGGGAATCGCAGCTGTCCTGGCCGGCGCGAAGCGCGCACTGCGGGCCCGCTCGCCGGTCTTGATCGTGGTCCACGACCGGCGTGACCTCTACCCGGAGATCCTCGATCGCGCCGGGCTCCGCCTGCAGGAGCGCCTACGGCGTCACGTCAACCGGCGGACCGGCCGGCGCGCAGGCGAGTTCTTCGAGGACATCCTGGTCGCCCGGTAGCCGGCGCTCTTTCGGCGGCTAGGCGTCACAGACACGCGCGCTTTTCGTCTCTAGCGTCGGAGGGTGCTCGGGCGAACTGTTACTCACGCCCTCGTCGGGCTGGAGGCGCGGAAGGTGGAGGTGGAGGCCCACCTCCAGAACGGCGTGCCCGGCCTCGCGATCGTCGGGCTGGCCGACCGAGCCTGCCAGGAGGCCAAGCACCGGGTTCGCAGCGGGATCGCGTCCGCCGAGCTCGAGTGGCCGTCGCGGCGAATCACCGTCAATCTCGCGCCCGCGGCTCTGCGAAAGGAAGGCTCGGGCTTCGACCTCCCGATCGCGCTCGCGATCCTCGCGGCCTCGCGCCAGTTTCCCGTCGACCGGCTCGCCGGTCACGCGGCGATCGGCGAGCTCGCGCTCGACGGACGGTTGCGGCCGGTCGCCGGCGTCCTTGCGGCCGCTGAGGGCGCGCGGCGAGCGGGGCTCGAGCGGCTCCTCTGCGCGGCCGAGTCGGCAGCCGAGGCGGCGCTGGCGGGGATCGAGCCGGTCCCGATCAGGCATCTGGCGGAGGTCGTCGGCTACCTGCGAGGAGAGTACGAGCCGCCGGCTGTCGAAGTCGCCACGAACGGCGACACCCCACCGGTCGAGGTGCCCGACCTCGCCGACGTCCGCGGACAGGAACGCGCCCGCCGCGCGCTTGAGCTTGCTGCGGCCGGAGGGCACAACCTGCTCCTCGCCGGGCCGCCCGGGATCGGGAAATCGATGCTCGCCCGCAGGCTGCCGGGAATCCTGCCGTCCCTGACGCGCGACGAGGCGCTTGAGGTCACGAGGATCCATTCGGTTGCCGGCCTCCTCTCCCGTGACCGGCCGCTGGTGGATCGTCGTCCGTTCCGCGCGCCGCACCACAGCGCTTCCGTCGCGGCGATCGTCGGCGGCGGCTCGGGCCCACGGCCCGGAGAGGCGACGTTGGCCCATCGCGGTGTTCTGTTCCTGGACGAGTTGCCGGAGTTCCAACGCCCGGTCCTCGAGGCCCTACGGCAACCGCTCGAGGACGGCTTCATCGCGGTAGCTCGCGCGGAGGGCCGTGCCGTCTTCCCGTCCCGTTTCCAGCTCGTTGCAAGCATGAACATGTGCCCGTGCGGCGGGCGCGGGGATGCGGGCGCCGACTGCCAGTGTTCGCCCCAGCGGCTCGCGGCGTTCCGCGAGAAGCTGTCTCGCGCGCTGCTGGACCGTTTCGACCTCGTCGTAGCCCTGCCGCGGCCGCGCGCCGCTGAGCTGTCTGGGGAGGCGGGAGAGCCGTCGGCGGTGGTCGCTGGCCGTGTGGACGTCGCGCGCGACCGACTCGCAGGTGAGCCGCTGGCGCGGACGGAGGGGGCCACGGCGCTTCTCGACCGGGCCGTCGAGCGCCTTCCCCTCTCGGGACGAGGGCGGGCACGGGTTGCCCGGGTCGCACGGACGATCGCCGCCCTGGCAGGAGCCGACTCAGTCGCGGAGGAGCACCTCGCGGAGGCGCTGGCCTATCGTTCACCGAGGGAGCTGGCGCAGTGAGAATCGCCCGCTCGGATGCGCAGTTTCCGGGGCTGCTCAAAGCGATCTTCGATCCGCCCTCGGCGCTGTACCTACGTGGCTCCGGCGAGCCCGCGTTGCTTGGCCGTCGCGCTGTTGCCGTCGTCGGCGCCCGGTCCTGCTCGCCCTACGGCGCCCAGGTGGCACGGATGCTCGGCCGCGAGCTTGCGGCTGCGGGGCTTCTCGTCGTCAGCGGGCTCGCGCGAGGTATCGACGGCGAGGCGCATCGAGGTGCGCTCGAGGCTGGATTACTCACAGTGGGCGTGCTCGGCTGCGGGATCGACCGGGACTATCCGGCCGTCAACGCGACCCTCTCCCGGCGAATAGAGGAAGAGGGCCTCGTCGTCTCGGAGTACGAGGCCGGGGTCGAGCCGGCTCCATGGCGCTTTCCCGCCCGGAATCGCATCATCGCGGGACTCTGCGAGGCCGTCGTGGTCGTCGAGGCGCGCGAGCGGAGCGGTGCGCTGATCACGGCTGACTTCGCGCTGGAGGAAGGCAGAGAGGTCTTCGCCGTACCCGGGGAGATCACCAGTGCGCTCTCGGCCGGTTCCAACGCGCTCCTGAAGCTGGGTGCGACGCCCCTGACCGGTGCGGGCGACGTCCTGGACGCGCTCGGTATCGATAGGACGACAGCGCGGGTCGATCCCGAGGTCTCCGAGTCGGCCCAGCGAGTGTTGGCGCTGGTGCGCGACGGGGCCGCGGCCGCGGACGACCTGACGGTCCGCGCGTCGCTCGACGCGGGCGCGGTCAGCGTCGCCTTGACGGAGCTGGAGTTGGCCGGCCTCGTGGCTGCCGCGGACGGCGTGTACAGAGCGGTTCGATGACGCGGTCTACGATCGCAGCGTGGAGACATCCTTCTGGCTGGACGACCCGGCTGACGCCTTGGGAGGGCCGCGCCACGCAGGCCCCGTGGACGTCGCTGTCGTCGGCGGCGGCGTCACGGGATGCGCCTGCGCGCTCGCGCTCGCCGAGGCGGGCGTTCGCGTTCGGCTGTACGAGGCGCGCACGATCGCCTCCGGTGCGAGCGGGCGGAACGGCGGCTTCGCCCTTCGGGGCGGCGCGATGCCCTACGACGTGGCGAGGGAGACGTTCGGGCCAGAGCGCGCGACGGCGTTCTGGCGGCTGACCGAGCGCGCGCTCGACCGGATGGAGGCGCTCGCGGGCGACACGTTCCGGCGTGTCGGCAGCTTCCGCCTGGCCGCAGACGAACAAGAGAGGGACGAGTTGCGCGCCGAACACGACGCGTTGCACGCGGACGGCTTCGCGGTCGAGTGGGTCGACGCGCTGCCCAAGCGGCTCGCCGGCAGCTACCTCGGGGCGATAGCCCACCCCACCGACGGGGCGCTCTACCCTGCTCGCTGGGTCCGGCGACTCGCCGCACGGGCTGCCGAGGCAGGCGCAGAGCTCTGCGAGCGCAGCCGCGTGTCGTCCGTCGACGACCTCGAGGCCGACCACGTCGTGATCGCATCCGACGGGTACCCGAGCGGACTCTTCGCCGAGTTGGACGCCGTCGTGCAGCCGACTCGTGGCCAGATCGTCACGACCGAGCCGCTGGCGGAGCTCCTGTACGACCGCCCGCACTACGCGCGCCAGGGGCTGGATTACTGGCAGCAGCTCCCGGACGGCCGGCTTGTCGTCGGCGGGCGGCGTGACGCTGCTTTCGAGGCCGAGTTCACGGCGGAGGAGGCGACGACCGAGCCGATTCAGGCGGCGCTCGAGTCGCTCGTCCAGGATCTCGTCGGGCGGTTGCCTGCGATCACTCACCGCTGGTCCGGGATCTTTGGAACCACGGCCGACCGCCTGCCGCTCGTCGGGCCCGTGCCGAACCACTCCGGCATCTGGGTAGCCCGCGGCTACTCGGGCCACGGAAACGTGCTCGGGCTCGCGTCCGGCGAGCTGGTCGCGACTGCGATCCTCGGCCGGCGCGAGCCCGAGCTCGAGCTCTTCGATCCAGCGCGGCTCCTTTAGGAGGGGTTTAGCCCTGGCCGGGGGCGGGCGCGTTCTCGTCGGCCTGCCAGAACGAGAAGCGATTGCCCTCCGTGTCCTTGGCATGTGCGAACCAGCCCATGCCCGGAACCGGCTGCTTCTCGTCGGCGGAGCCTCCGAGTTGCTGGGCCTTCTCTCGAGCTCCCTCGATGTCGTCGGTGTTGAAGTAGACCATCAGCCCGTCCTGACCCTCCTGGCGAGGCATCAGCCCCCCGCCGGTCTGGTCGTCGTTCGAGAACATGTGGTACTCCATCGGGCCGTCGTAGCTCTGGAACTCGACGCCGAACATGCTCGTCCAGAACTCCCGTGCGCGGCCGGTGTCATCCGCAGGGATCTCAAAGTGCACGACCTTCGACATGTTGCCTCCTCCTCGACCCCTCAGCCGATATCGATCTCTTGGACGTTGAGAAGCTACCCGCGTTAGTGGCTTCGTGGTAGCCGTTCACGATCGGCACGGCGGTCTCCCACGGCTGCGTTCGCCTCGACACCGGCGCGATGCGATGGCTGGTCGCGCGTGTCACCCCCGGCGTCACGGTCAACATCAAAGACTGATCGTCGGCAAGTCCAGCTCGTCGGCCTGCTCCATCGCGGCGAGCGCGACGGCGAGATCCTGAATTGCGAGGCCGGTCGAGTCGAAGATCGTGATCTCGCCGGGAGATCGCCGGCCCTCCGCAGTCCCCGAGAGGACGGCGCCGAGCTCGGTCACCGCCTCACGCGACACGACGCCCGCCTCGACGCCGTGCACGAGATCGCCGTTGTGGCTCGCCTGCTCCCAGTCGTCGCAGAAGACGCGAGCACGGGCGAGCTCCTCGAC
>JBKKAR010000094.1:0-2668 GCA_046714355.1 Gaiellaceae bacterium
GGTCTGCGCATCGAAAAACCTCCCGTGCTGTGACTGGCCGGTAACGGCACGACGAAGGCGCTCCTGTCCCTCCCCCTTCGTCTGGACGTCTCGCGGGCGAGTCTCCCGCGACCGGATGATTTTTTCAAGCAGCTAGAACCGCTGCAGCCGAGCCGGCGTCACTCGATCCGCCCTCACGCCTCGCAACCAAAAAACCGACGCCGCTCTCGGCGACCTATGTGAGCGAGTTCAGCAGGGTCGGCTGGCGCAAAGGACTCCCCTTTGCGGACGCGGCTCCGACGGCTTCTGATCGTCTCGCTCTGATGCCTAGACTCAACCCGCATGGCGAACGATCACGCCGAGGCGGAACGGCTCGGCGCCGCGGCTCGTGCACAGCTCGAGCGTGAAGTCGCCGCCTGCTTTGCCTAGGGTGCACAAGAGTCGTTGACTGTGGGGTTGCTTCCAGAGCAGGGCCAGCTCGTGCAGGTGCGCGAGCGGCGATGGGTCGTCGCCGAGATCGAAGCCGACGAACTTCGTGGCGACCCGCTCCAGCCGGCGGCGAGCTCGCAGCAGCGCGTACTGGCGGCGCCTTCGCAATGACTTCGTCGAGGCTTCCCTCCGAGAGGATGAAGTCGAACCGGGATCGCTCCGTCCTTCCCAGGGCTCAGCAGGCTTCGGGCGTCAGGGCCGTGGGGATTTGATCCCGGGGCATTCCCCGCTCGGAGCTACGGGCCTTAGAAAGCCCAGCTGGTCACAAGCTGGTCACAGGAGCCGTTCGAGCGCTCTCCGGTCCTCGCCGAGCATCGGGGAAAGGTTTCCGTTTTGGAGGGGCTTTGCCGAGCGCGCCCGGGAGGATTCGAACCTCCGACCGGCGGATTAGAAGTCCGCTGCTCTTCCACTGAGCTACGGGCGCTCGATCAAAGGGTAGCTCCGCCGAGTTTCGGGTACCGATCGCCGGTGGCTCCCGCAGCGCTCCTCGACGTCGACGGCACGCTTGTCGACACGAACTATCACCACGCGCTCGCCTGGTGGCGGGCGTTCCGGGCTCACGACATCACGCTCCCGGTCTGGCGGATCCACAGGCATGTCGGCATGGGCGGAGACCAGCTCGTGCCCGCCCTCGTTCCCGACATCGATGGGGAGCGCCAAGACGCGATCGAGGAGACCCGCGGCGCGGAGTACTCGAAGCTGATCGGCGAGGTGCGGCCGCTCCGCGGCGCGCAGGAGCTGATCGCCGATCACGGTCGTCCTCGCCAGCTCCTCGCCGCTCGACGAGCTGGATCGATATCTCGACCTGCTCGAGGCACGGGAGCTCGCCGACGCGTGGACGACGAAGGACGACGTCGACGCGACGAAACCCGCGCCGGACCTCGTCCTGGCGGCCCGCGAGAACGCGGGGGGAGGCAAGGCCGTCATGGTCGGCGACGCACCATGGGACATCGAGGCTGCGCGGCGGGCCGGGTTCGAGACGATCTGCGTCATCACGGGTGCCTACTCCGAGCGGGAGCTCCGCGACGCCGGTGCGGACGGCCGTGTTCGAGAGCGTGGACGAGCTGCGGCGAAACCTGGACGGGACACCGCTATCCTCGTCTTAGCGCGGTGGCGGTAGCTCAGTTGGTAGAGCCCCGGGTTGTGGTCCCGGTGGTCGCGGGTTCGAGTCCCGTCCGCCACCCCTGAAAGTTCTCGCCTCACGCCGTTTCCCAGGGCCCGCGTGGGACGGGCTGACCGACGTTGAGTACCACTCTGACCCTCTCACCGCGCCGCGGCCCGACATCGAGGCGCTTGCCGTCGTCGCCCAGCCGGTCGACCGGAGGACGCTCGAGCTCCTGCCGAATCTTCGCGTGGTCGCGAACTACGGCGCGGGCTACGACCTCGTGGACGTCGACGCCTGTCGCGAGCGCGGAGTCGCGGTCACGAACACTCCCGGGGTCACGACGGCCGCGACCGCTGACCTGACGCTCGGCCTGATCCTCGCCGTGCGACGCCGGATCGTCGCGGGAGACCGGTTCGTCCGATCGGGCCGGTGGGGGAGCGGCTGGGCCGACGAGCCGCTGAAGGGCGACGAGGTAACCGGTGCGACGCTCGGCATTGTCGGGCTCGGACGGATCGGCCGCGCTGTCGCGCAGCGTGCAGCCGGATTCGAGCTGCGCGTGCTGTACACGCGGCGCTCGCCGGACGGCGACCCCGCGTACCGGCCGCTCGACGAGCTGCTCGGCGAGGCCGACGTCGTCTCGCTCCACGTCCCGCTGACCGACGACACGCGGGGGTTCATCGACGCCCGTCGCCTCGGGCTCATGCGCGACGGCGCGTGCCTCGTCAACACCTCGAGGGGGCAGGTCGTGGACGAACCGGCGCTCGTGGCCGAGCTCGTGTCGGGACGGCTGCGGGCGGGCCTGGATGTGTTCGCGACCGAGCCGGACGTTCCGCGGGAGCTCCTCGACCTCGACAACGTCGTAATGACGCCGCACCTCGGCACCGCGACCCAGGCGACCCGCGAGGCGATGACGCGGGTGCTCGTTGACAACCTGCTCGCCGCCGAGCGCGGCGAGCCGCTCCCCAACGAGGTCTAGGCGCCCCAGCCTTTCGGCGGTTCGTGCCGGCCGTCCTGCGCGGTCCAGTAGTCGCGCTGCTCGCCGACGAGTCCGTCTTCCTCGAATCGGATCACCGAGACGCCGGCGATCGTCTCGTC
>JBKKAR010000095.1:0-4783 GCA_046714355.1 Gaiellaceae bacterium
GGAAGTTCCACGGCGTGATCACGCCGATGATCCCGATCGGCGTCCGGACGCTCATCTGGAACTTGTCCTTGAGCTCGGAGGGGGTCGTCTGGCCGAAGAGACGCCGGCCCTCTCCGCCCATGTAGTACGCCATGTCGATCGCTTCCTGAACGTCTCCTCGCGCTTCGGCGAGCACCTTTCCCATCTCGCGCGCCATCAGCTGGGAGAGGTCTTCCTTCTCGTCGATCATCAGCTGGCCGAATCGGATGAGGATCTCCCCGCGCTTCGGGGCCGGGACGAGGCGCCACTCCTCGAACGCCGCCTTCGCTGCCTCGACGGCAAGGTCGAGATCGGCGTCGTCGAGGACGATGATCGCGTTCTTGCCGCCCAGCTCGAGGTGGACGTGCTTGAGCCCTTCGGCAGCCGCCTTCAGCACGGCGACGCCCGTCTCGCGCGAGCCGGTGAGAGAGATGACGCGGACGTCGGGATGCTTTACGAGCGTCTCACCGACAGTTCCGCCGCCGCCGTGGACGATGTTGAGAACGCCCGCCGGCAGCCCGGCCTCGAGCAGCAGCTCGACGTAGCGCTGGCCGAGAGTCGGCGTGTCCGTCGCAGGCTTGAAAACGATCGTGTTGCCGGCGACCAGCGCCGGCAGCGTCTTCCAGGAGGGGATCGCGATCGGGAAGTTCCACGGCGTGATCACCCCGATGACGCCGATCGGCATGCGCACGCTCATCTGGAACTTGTCCTTGAGCTCGGACGGAGTCGTCTGCCCGAAGAGCCGCCTGCCCTCCCCGCCCATGTAGTAGGCCATGTCGACCGCTTCCTGGACGTCGCCGCGCGCCTCCGCGAGCACCTTGCCCATCTCGCGCGCCATCAGCTGCGCCAGATCTTCCTTCTCCTCTGTCAGCAGCTGGCCGAAGCGGAAGAGGATCTCGCCGCGCCTCGGCGCCGGGACGAGCCGCCACTCCTCGAACGCGGCCTTCGCGGCGGCGACGGCCCGGTCGACGTCCTCCCCGCCCGAGAGCGGAAAGGTGCCGATCGACTCGCCGTTCGCCGGGCTCGTCGACTCGAACGTCTCGCCGGAGGCGGCGTCGCACCATTCGCCGGCGATGTAGTTCTGGAAGGTTTTCGAGCCGAGCAGCGCCATGGGCGCGTACGTTACTCGGGCGGATCGGTCTTGAGGAAGGTTCCCGGCGCCCGCGGCCGGCGCCGATCGCGCGTCTCTCGCTTCCCGCCTGCGGCCTTGCCCTTCCGGCGGTCGGGTCCCGTGCGACGGTCGACGATCACCTCGACGTTCGGGTTGTCCTTGTAGTACTCGGAGAGCTTGTCGAAGAGCTCGTCCTCGAGCTCGGCGGGAATGACGCAGTAGATCATCGGGTTCTGCGTCGCAGTGTAGGCGCGGGTTCGGCGGACGCTAGAGGCGGGCAATCTCCGGGACGATCCTGCCGTCCGGCTGGATCTTCGCGTTCCAGGTCTGGAAGCTGCCCTCGAGCTCGCGCAGCTCGTGTCCTCGGGCCTCGAGCTTGACCGGCTGGGCCGACTCGGGCGAGACGCGGTACTGGTACCACGTGATGTCCCAGGCGATCGTAATCACGAGCTCCTGGTTCACGCCCGACAGCGGAAGGATGCTGGCCCGCGGCTCGCCGAGGCTCTTCGCAACGCCGCCGATCGTCCGGCGGTAGTCGCTCGCGTTGTACAGGTCGGCGGCCTCGACGGTCGCGAGCTCCGGGTCGCTCAGGCGGCGAAGGATCGGCTCGGAGGCCACGGTCTCCTCGGGCGTCGACTGGAGCGGCGCAAAGATCGACGACAGCAAACCGCGGCGGCGGCGGCGGTGGCGCTGCACCGGGACGGTCGGCGTCGTCGGGCTTCCCTCCTTGATCCACCCGTACTCGGCCGCGATCTCCTGGCAGAGCGGGCAGACGTCGACGAACGCCCCGCCGTCGGGGGCATATCGCACCGCACGCTCACCCTGGAGAAGGCTCCGGTCGCAGATGGCGCAGGTGCGGCTGACCGCCTGGCCGGTGATCTGCATGGGCGCCGACTATAGCCCAGCGCCACAGGGGCACCGATCGCTACACTGGCTCGCTACATGTGTCTTTTACATGTAGGAGCGGAATGAGGCCGCACAGAGGTCATCGGCGTTCAGTGCGTGTCCGCCGCCGGGTTGGACCGGGCGAGTACGACGTGCGCGCTCGGGTCGAACGCTTTGCGGAGCCGGCCGTGCTCCTCCTCCTTCGGGAGCGTCCGGTTCACGGGTACGAGTTGCTCGAGCAGCTGCCCGAGCTGACCGGCGAGCGGGTCGACATGGGCAACCTCTATCGCTTCCTCCGCTTGCTCGAGTCCGAGGGGATCGTCAGCTCCGAATGGGACGACCAGGCTCCCGGGCCGAGCAAGCGGGTCTACGAGCTCACCTCGGAGGGCCACGCCCTCCTGGACGAGTGGGCAAGCGCGCTACGCGACTCGCAGGCGCGCACGAACGGCTTTCTGACGAGATACGGCGAGAGGAGGTGAAATGCACCACAGACGACATCGGCGCGGCTTTGGACGGCCTCACGGCCTCGGCCGCCGCTGGTACGAGCGCGAGCGCGTTCTGGAGCGGCTGGAGACTTACCAGCGCGACCTGGAACAGGAGCTCGCCGACGTTTCCGACCTGATCAAGCGGCTGCAGGCCGAGGGCCAGAAGCCCGCGACCGCGACCGTCTAGGCCTCCCCACGCTCGTGCCGCCGGCGCCAGCGATGCAGGTTCTTGGACTTGCTCGCGGCCTTCGGCGGCGCGGGCTGGAACGGCGGGTCGTGATCGTCGAGCCAGCGCGCAGCCTCGTCCTCCGGATCGACCCCGACCGACCGCTCGCGCTCGCCGAGCTTCTTCGCGCCGCGCTCGGTCAGCCGGCGCTTCAGGCGCTGACCTCTTCCTTCTCCTTCTGCGATTCAGCCATGACCTTCTGAGCCACGTGCGTCGGGACTTCCTCGTAGCGGGCGAAATGCATGTGATAGTCGCCGCGCCCGCCGGTGATCGACGTCAGTGACTGCGAGTAGGTCAGCATCTCCGCCATCGGCACCTCGGCCTTGATGTTTGTGATGCCGTTGCCGAGCGGCTCCATCCCGTGCAGCCGGCCCCGGCGCGAGTTGAGGTCGCCGTTCACCGCGCCCACTGCGTCGTCGGGGACCGCGACGTCCACCTCCATGATCGGCTCGAGGAGGACCGGCTCTGCCGCGTGATAGGCCTCTTTGAAGGCCATCGAGCCGGCGATCTTGAACGCCATCTCGGAGGAGTCGACGGAGTGGTACGACCCGTCGACGAGCCGCACCCGCACGCCCTGCACGGGTGCGCCGGCGAGCTCGCCGTGGAGCATCGCCTCCTGAATTCCTTTGTTGACGGCCGGCCGGTAGCTCTGGGGGATGACCCCGCCGACGATCTTGTCTACGAACTCGTACCCGGTGTGTCCCTCCAGCGGCTCGAGCACGATGTGGCAGTCGCCGAACTGGCCGCGGCCGCCGGTCTGCTTCTTGTAGCGGCCCTGCGCCTTCGCGGAGCCCTTGATCGTCTCCTGGTAGGGCACGCGCGGAGGCTTGAGATTGACCTCCGCCCCGAAGCGGCGCTTCATCCGGTCGACGATCACCTCGACGTGCACATGCGAGAGACCCGCGATGATCTGCTCGCCCGTCTGCGGGTCGCGGTGGAAATCGCTCGTCGGGTCCTCCTCCTGGAGGCGGCGGACCGCGCTCCCGATCTTGTCCTCGTCGCCCTTCGCCTTCGCCTCGACCGCAAACGCCATCACGGCGCCCGGGAGGCCGAGCGGGGGCATCGACAGGGTCGACTCCTTGCCGGCGAGCACGTCACCCGAATGGGTCTCCTTGAGCTTCGCGACCGCGCCGATGTCGCCGGCGCCGAACTCGTCGGCGTGGCCCATCTCCTTGCCGCGCGGCACGAGCAACTGGCCGATGCGTTCCTTGGAGTGGGCGCGCACGTTCATGAGCTGGGAGTCGTGCTTGACGCACCCCGAGAAGACGCGAAAGAGATTGATCCGGCCGGCGAACGGGTCGGCGAGTGTCTTGAAGACGTACACCACGGGATCCGCGCCGTCGTCGGGCTCGATCTCGACGTCGTTGCCGTCACCGTCGCGCGCGACGACCGCCCCCTTCTTCGCGGGCGACGGCAGGTCCTGCACGAGCGCGTCGAGCAACCTGTCCGTGCCGAGGTTCTTCGTGGCGACGCCGCAGGTCACCGGGAAGATGGTGCCCGCCGTGACCCCGTCCTTGAGGGCGGAAACGATCTCGTCGTGAGAGATCTCCGCGCCTTCGAGGTAGCGCTCCATCAGGTCGTCCGAGTTCTCGGCGACCTCGTCCAACAGCTTCTCGCGGTACTCCCGCGCCTGCTCGGCCACCTCCGCCGGGATCTCGATCTCGGTCGAGCTCGCGCGACCGGCGCCGGCGTACTCGAACGCCTTCATGTCGATCAGGTCGACGAGGCCGCGGACCTCGTGCTCGGAGCCGATCGGGATCTCGGTCGCGACGGCGTGCGGGCCGAACGCGTCCTTGAGCGAGTCGAGCGTGCGGAAGAAGTCGGCGCGCTCGCGATCGAGCATGTTGACGAACACCAGTCGCGGCAGGCCCTCGGCACTGGCCCGCTGCCAGAGGCGCTCGGTGTGGACCTCGACCCCCATCACCGCGTTGACAACCACCACCGCGGCGTCGACGACGCGCAGGCCCGCGAGCGTGTCGGCGACGAAGCTCGGCTCCCCGGGGGTGTCGATCAGGTTGATCTTGCGATCCCCGTACTCGAACGAGGCCACGCTGGCCC
>JBKKAR010000096.1:0-7897 GCA_046714355.1 Gaiellaceae bacterium
TCCTCGAGGACGAACTCGAGGTGCTCGTCCTTGTAGATGCGCGGAGCGAGCTCGACGCGGTCGGCGAGCTCCCGGTGAATGCGCTCGAGCTGCTCCCGGTCTTCGTCCCGGACGTCCACGATGCAGGCGTCCGCCCCCTCGAGCGAACCGGATCGCTCGCCGCCGAAGAAGACGAGGATCGGCAGTTCCGTGGCGGCGCGGATGGCGGACAGGCTGCCTTCGTGGCCGCGTTGGACGAGGAGCGCCTCGGCACCCGCCTCGTCGGCCTCGCGCGCGGCGTCGGGCCCGTCCACGGCCGCGATCACCGAGATGCCGTCGCCCTCGGAGATCGCCTGGCTGAGACGTCTGCGCGTCATCCGGAGAAAAGCGGCGAGCTCAGAGTCCGACCGGGTGCCAGACCGTCTTCAGCTCCAGGAAGGCGGCGATCTCGTAGGGGCTCTGACGGTCGGCCCGGCCGTGCACGACGCGCTTCACGTTGTCCGCCGCCAGCCGCTCGAGCTCCGGCGCCTCGCCGTCCGCGCCTGCAAGATCGATCGCGTTCACGTCCATGTGTCCGGCCAGCCACGGCGCGAGCTCCGACCGATGACCGGCCAGGATGTTGACGACGCCACCGGGGACGTCCGCCGTCGCGAGCGCCTCGGCAAGTTCGAGCGCGGCAAGCGGCGAAGTCTCCGACGCCAGGACGACCGCGGCGTTCCCGCCGACGATCACGGGCGCCAGCCGCGCGACAAGGCCGTCGAGCGCCGGCTCCGGTGGCGCGACGATGCCGACGACCCCTGTGGGCTCGGGGATCGTGAAGTTGAAGTACGGCGCAGCGACCGGATTCGAGGTCCCGAGGATTTGCGCGTACTTGTCCGCCCAACCCGCGTACCAGACCCAGCGATCGACGGCCGCCTCGACCTCGGCGCGCCCGGAGCTGAGCTCTGCGAACTCGCCTGCCCGAGCCTCCATCATCTCCGCGATCCGGTAGAGGATCTGGCCCCGGTTGTAGGCCGTCATCCCCTTCCATTTGGGGAACGCACCGCGCGCCGCGCGCACCGCGTCGCGAACGTCCTTCCGCGAGCCCCGCGCGACGTTCTGACCCTGCGCCTCGTACGTCCGGCCGGACTCCGAGCGCGGGAAGTCCCCGCCGATGAAGAGCTTGTACGTCTTCCGGACCGGAAGCCTGCTCACCCGCGCACCTCCGACTCGCCGAGGTCGAGGTACGGCTCGAGCCCGTGCAGGCCGCCCTCCCGGCCGAAGCCGGACTCCTTGTAGCCGCCGAACGGCGAGGTCGGGTCAAAGCGGTTGTAGGTGTTCGCCCACACGACACCGGCCTCGAGCCGCTGCGCCATGGCAAGAATCCGCGACCCCTTCTCCGTCCAGACGCCGGCGGACAGGCCGTAGGGCGTGTTGTTCGCCTTCTCCACCGCCTCGTCCGGAGTCCGGAAAGTCAGCACGGAGAGCACCGGCCCGAAGATCTCCTCCTGCGCGATGCGATAGCTCTGCGCGACGTTGGTGAAGACCGTTGGCACGAACCAGTAGCCCTTCTCCGGAAGCTTGCAGGGCGGCTGGTAGATCTCGGCGCCCTCTTCCTCTCCGCTCGCCACGAGCTCCGTGATCTTCTCGAGCTGCTGCTTGGAGTTAATCGCGCCGACATCCGTGTTCTTGTCCAGCGGATCGCCGACCCGCAACGTCGTCAGCCGCCGCTTCAGCTTCTCGATCACCGGCTCGTAGATCGATTCCTGGACGAGCAGGCGCGACCCGGCGCAGCAAACGTGCCCCTGGTTGAAGTAGATCCCGTTGACGATTCCCTCGACCGCCTGGTCGAGAGCCGCGTCGTCGAAGATGATGTTCGCGGCCTTGCCGCCGAGCTCGAGCGTCAGCTTCTTGCCGGTCCCCGCGAGCTCGCGCTGGATCGCCTTCCCGACGTCCGTCGAGCCCGTGAACGCGATCTTGTCGACGCCTTTGTGCTTGACGAGCTCGGCACCGGCCCGGCCGTCGCCCGTGACGATGTTGACGACGCCCGGAGGAAGCTCCGCCTGCCGCACCACGTCGGCGAACAGCAGCGCCGAGAGCGGCGTGGTCTCTGCGGGCTTCAGGACGACGGTGTTTCCGGCCGCCAACGCCGGCGCGATCTTCCACGAGAGCATCAGGAGCGGGAAGTTCCACGGGATGATTTGCCCCGCGACGCCGATCGGCCGGGGTCGCCGGTTCGGAAACGCGTACTCGAGCTTGTCCGCCCACCCCGCGTAGTAGAAGAAGTGCGCGGCCGCCAGCGGAACGTCGACGTCGCGGGACTCCTTGATCGGCTTCCCTCCGTTCATCGACTCGAGCACGGCGAACTCGCGCGAGCGCTCCTGGAGGATCCGCGCGATCCTGAACATGTACTTGGCGCGCTCGGAGGGCGAGATCGTCGACCATCCGTTCTCGTAGGCGTCCCGGGCGGCCCGTACCGCAAGGTCGACGTCCTCCTGCCCGGCCTGCGCGACGTCCGCCAGCACCTCCTCGGTGGCGGGGTTGATCGTCGGGAAGTACTCACCCGAGCGAGGGTCGACCAACTCGCCGCCGATGAAGAGGCCGTAGCGCTCGTCGATCGTGACGATGTCGCGCGACTCGGGCGCAGGCGCGTAATCCCAGCCGGACGGAACCGGCGAGCGGTCCTGTTTTCGTTCGAGCTCAGTCACTTGTTAGCTCAGTCAATCGTGAAGTAGTGCGGGCTCTGGTACCGGCCCGTCTTCTCCTTCCGGATCTGCATCAGCACGTCGTTGAGCAGCGTCGACGCGCCGAGCCGGTAGAGGTCGGGCGTCAGCCACTCGGCGCCGAGCGTCTCGTATAGCTGGACGAGGTACTGAACAGCCTGCTTCGACTGCCGGATCCCGCCGGCGGGCTTCATGCCCACCTTCCGTCCGGTTTCCTCGTGGACGTCGCGAATCGCCTCCAGCATCACGAGTGTGACGGGAAGGGTCGCGGCAGCGGGGAGCTTTCCGGTCGACGTCTTGATGAAGTCCGCACCGGCGGCCATCGCGAGCAGCGACGCCCGGCGCACGTTGTCGTACGTCCCGAGCTCGCCGACCTCGAGGATCACCTTGAGGTGCGTCTCCCCGCAGGCCTCCTTCACCTGGACGATCTCGTCGTAGACCTTCGCGTAGCGGCCTGAGAGAAAGGCGCCGCGGTCGATGACCATGTCCACCTCGTCGGCGCCCATCTCGACGACGTCCCGGACCTCGGCGACCTTGAGGTGCGTGGGCGCCTGGCCCGACGGAAACGCCGTCGCGACCGAGGCGACTTTGACGCTCGACCCGCGCACGCGCTCGACGGCGGCCGGGACGAGGTTCGGGTAGACGCACACGGCGGCGACCGAGGGCACGCTGGTGTCCGAGGGGTCCGGCCGGATCGCCTTCGAGGCCAGGGCGGCGATCTTCCCTGGTGTGTCCTGCCCCTCGAGCGTCGTCAAATCCATCATGCGGACCGCGAGGTCGAGCGCGAACATCTTCGACTCGCGCTTGATCGAGCGACGAGCGAGCGATGCGGCCCGTTCCTCCACCGCAACCTGGTCCACCGAGCCGATCCGAGGCAGCCTCGGCTCGAGCGGAAGCTCGAACCCGGACGGGAGTGCGGGCGCCTTGGCCATCGATTGAGTGTAGATGGGTGATGCCATGAGATTGCAGGTTCGGGTCGCGAACTGGCCGTTCTGGGGCGTGGCGGCGAGGCGTTGCCGATGCTCCCCAGCATCGATGGCATCAACCATCCAACCCTCGCCGGTTCGCCGACCCGGGCGCGAAATAGTATGCGGCGCTGTGAAGCGCCCGCTGCTCCGTCTTCTCCAGCGTCTCGGCCTGCTGCTCTTCGCCTACCGCGCGTACGAGGCGCTCCGCGCGGTTCGCGGAGGCGGAGGAACTGGATCCGACGGCCTCCCGCTGCCGCCCGCCCGTTTCCGTGTGATGGTCGCCGGGACGCCGGGCGCCGACTGGTTCCTCGGGCGGGCAGGCTACGGCCGCCTCGATCCGCGACGCCTTGCCGGTCCCTCTGGAGTCTCTGCGCTCTCTGCTCGACTTCGGGTGCGGTTGCGGGCGGGTCGTGCGCTGGTGGGGTGACTTGCCGGGCGAGGTGCACGGAACCGACTTCCAACCGGGCCTCGTCGGTTGGTGCAGCGACAACCTGCCGTTCGGCTCCTACTCCGTGAACGAGCCCGAGCCGCCGCTTGCCTACGCAGACGATTCCTTCGACCTCGTCTACGCGCTGTCGGTGTTGACGCACCTCCCGTGGAGACCCAGGAGCGCTGGCTCGAGGAGCTCGCGCGCGTCTCGCGCGAGTGGGTGCTCGTCAGCGTCCACGGCAACCCGTACCGCGCTCGACTGACGGACGAGGAGCGCCGTGCCTTCGACTCCGGCGAGGTCGTCGTGCAGTGGGGAGTGGTGCCCGGGACGAACCTGTGCGCGGCCTTCCATCCGCGCAGCGCGCTCGAGCGGCTCGTCGCCCCCCGGTTCGACCTGGTCTCGTACATCCCGGAGGGGCGAAGGGAAATCCGCCGCAGGATCTCGTGCTCCTTCGCGTCAAGCCCTCCTAGAGCTCGTTTCAGAATGCGACTCAGCTCTCATTTTGGAACGAGCTCTTAGAGTCCGAGCCGCTCCAGCATCCGCTCGTCGCGACGCCACTTCGGCCGCACCTTCACCTTCAGCTCCAGGAAGACCGGGTGGTCGACAAGCGCCTCCACCTCCGGCCGGGCGCGCGTTCCGATCTCGCGGACCATCGAACCGCCCTTGCCCACGAGGATCTGCTTCTGCGACTCGGTCTCGACGAAGACGGACGCGCGGATGACCTTCTCCTCCATCTCCTCGACCTCGGCGCTGATCGCGTGCGGCACCTCTTCCTTCGTCAGCTGGAGCGCCTTCTCCCGGATGAGCTCTGCGATCTGCTCCTCCACCGACAGGTCTGTGCGCTGCTCGGGCGGGAAGTAGGCGGGGCCTTCCGGCAGCAGGTCGACAAGCTCTTCCCGCAACTCCCCCACCCCGTCGCCGGTCTTCGCGCTCACCGGGTGGAGAGCGTGGAAGTTCCCGAGCTGAGACGCGGTCTGCATCTGCGTCGCGATGTGTCCCGGCTTCAGGCGGTCGACCTTGTTGAGCGCGATCACGACGTGGACGCCGAGCTCGAAGACCCGCTTCGCGATGAAGCGGTCGCCGGCGCCGATCCGGTCCCGGGCGTCCAGGACGAACAGCACGGCGTCGACGTCCTCGAACGACGCGTCGACCGTCTTCTGCATGTGCTCGGTGAGCGGGTCGCGCGGTCGCTGGAAGCCTGGAAGATCCGCCAGCACGAGCTGGAAGCCGTCGCCGTGCGCGACGCCGAAGATCCTCCGCCGCGTCGTCTGCGGCTTGTCCGAGATGATCGCGACCTTGCCGCCCGCGAGCGCGTTCACGAGCGACGACTTCCCTACGTTGGGCCGTCCGGCGACTGCGACGAAGCCCGACTTCACAGCTCGAAGGTGTCGGGCAGGAGCGCGTGCGGGGTCGTGACCGCGATCTCGCCGTCCGCCCGGCGGTACACCACCCGCTCGACGCCGAACTCGTGGAGCCACTGCCGGCAGCCGCCGCACGGCGAGGCGGTCACGGCCAGTACCTCGACATCACCCGGACGCACGCCGGCGGTAGCGGCTGCCCCCAACGTCGTTTTCTCGGCGCAGATGCCCAGCGGGTACGCGGCGTTCTCGACGTTCACGCCTTCGAAGACCCGCCCGTCGCGCGTCCGCACCGCGCAGCCGACGAAGAACGTCGAGTACGGCGCGTAGGCCTTGGCCGCGACGGCGACGGCGCGCTCGAGCAGCTCGAGGTCGGCGTCGGTCACGTCCAGAAGAGCTGGAAGAGGACGAGGGTGACGAGCGCGCCGAGCATGCCGCCGGAGACGACCTCGACGAAGGAGTGGATGCCGGCCTCGATCCGTGTCTGCGCCACGAGCAAGGCCATGATGAAGGTCAGCGTCGAGACGAGGAACCAGTGGGTCGAGTCGCCGAGGATGTACGTCGCCGCCATCCACCCGGCGAAGGCGATGGCGGAGTGACCCGAAGGCAGCCCGCCCCGCAGCGGGCGGCCGCGCCCCGTCCACGCCTTGGCGCCGATCACGAGGATCACTGTGAGAACGAGGGCAACGAGCGTGATCTCCGTCGGCGCATCGCGCAGCCGGTCGATCGCGCGAGAGCTCGGGTCCTTGATCCGGTCGACGAAGACGAGGTAGCCGACGGCGACCGCGTTGATCGTCGCGATCAGGACGGCGCCGGCCGCGATGTCCTTGGCCAGCTTGGCGAGCGGGTCGAACGACGTCGTCGCGACGTCGACCCCGGCCTCGAGCGCCGAGTTGATCATCTCGGCGATGAGGACAAACGAGATCGCCATCATGAGCACGACGAGCTCCAGCCGGCTCACCCCGACGATCAGCGCAGCAATCAGCACGGCGGCGGCGATCAGGAAGTGGATCCGCATGTTCCGCTGCGTGCGGAGCACGTGGATGATCCCCTCGAACGCGAAGTTGAAGCTCTGGAGGACCGAGGGGCTGCGGCCGAGATTCACGCCCGGAGCGCCTCCTCCCGCGCCTCCATCTCCCCGCCGTGGTCGTAGCCGACGAGGTGGAGCAGGCCGTGGACGAGCGGATCGCGCCAGTCGTCGCCCACCACCGCCGGGCAGAGGACGACGTCGCCGAGCTGTCGAGGCACCCCCGCCGGAAGCTCGTCCCGCTCGTCGATCGGGAACGAGAGGACGTCCGGCGTCTCGTCCACGCCGAGATGCTCGCGCTTCAGCGCGCGCGCTTCGTCCGCGTCCACGAAGGCGAGGCCGAGCTCGCCGTCGTCGACGCCTTCGGCCCCCAGCACCCGCCGCGCCAGCTCGACCGCCCCGGCTTCGTCCACCGCGACCCCGCTGCGGTTTGCCACCTCGATTTCCAACACGGCGCTACCTCCGCCGTGCGGTGCCGGTTTCCTCCGCATGCGACTTGTAGGCCTCGACGATCCGCTGCACCAGCTTGTGCCGCACGACGTCCTCGTGGGTGAACTGGATGAAGGCGATGCCGTCGATCGTCCCGAGGATGTCCTGCACCTGGATCAGGCCCGAGGCCTGCTCCTTGGGGAGGTCGACCTGCGTGACGTCGCCTGTCACGACGACCTTGGAGCCGAACCCGAGGCGAGTGAGGAACATCTGCATCTGCTCCGGGCTCGTGTTCTGCGCCTCGTCGAGGATGATGAACGAATCGTTGAGCGTGCGTCCGCGCATGAACGCGAGCGGGGCGACCTCGACGATCCCCTTGTCGATGTACGCCTGGATCTTGTCGGCCTCGAGCATGTCGTACAGCGCGTCGAAAAGCGGACGCAGGTACGGGTCGACCTTTGCGAGCATGTCGCCGGGTAGGAATCCGAGGCGCTCCCCGGCTTCCACTGCGGGGCGCGTGAGGATGATGCGCCGGGTCTCCTTCGCCTGGAGCGACTGCACCGCGAGCGCAACGGCGAGGTAGCTCTTGCCCGTGCCTGCCGGGCCGATAGCGAACGTCACCGTGTTCGTCATCACCGCGTCGACGTAGCGCTTCTGCCCTGCGGTCTTCGGCCGAATCGGCTTGCGGCCCTTGAGCACCTCGGTGGTCAACACCTGTGATGGTCGTTCATCGGCCTTCAACATTGCGATGGTGCGCCCAAGGCCTTCGCGGTCGAACGTATGGCCGTCCTGGAGCAGGAGCACGAGCTCTTCGAACAGCCGCCCGACCCGCTCGGCATCGTCGGCTTCGCCCGTGACGGTGATCTCATTGCCGCGCACATGGATGGTGACGGGGAAAGCGCCTTCGACGATCTTGAGCAACTCGTCGCGTTGGCCCAGCAGGTCCACCATGAGGTGGTTGCCAGGAACCAGGACTTTCAGCTGCGTGGAGGACGGGGCGGACA
>JBKKAR010000097.1:0-2576 GCA_046714355.1 Gaiellaceae bacterium
CCGTCGGCGCCGCGAATCGTCATCGTCGCACCGAGTGCGGCGACGACCGGCGGCAGGTGGTTCGTGGGGTCGTTGGAGCAGATGTTCCCGCCGATCGTGCCCCGGTTCCGAACCTGGACGTCCGCGACCTGCGAGGCCACTTCGCCCAGGATCGGGCGCGCCTCGGCGACCTCGGAGGAGCGGGCCAGCTCGGATAGCGTGACCATCGCCCCGAGCTCGAGCCCGCCGTCGCTCGACCGCGCGATCGTTCGAAGCTCCTCGAGGCCGTTGAGATCGATGAGCACATCAGGAGCGGCGGCCCGTGCCTTCATGACGTTCGTCAGCGTCTGGCCGCCGGCAAGCGCCCGGGCGCCGTCGTGAGCCGAGAGCAGGCGCACCGCGTCCTCGAGGGTCGACGGTTTCGCGTACTCGACCGGGGCGAGGAGCATGCGCTGATTCAACGCATCGCCCGGCGACGTTGTCAAGAACGAACCGGCCACACCGGGCGCTAACCCGACCGTTCCCATTTAGCCGGCGTCTGCCGGTGGTAACGATCTGGTTACCACCGGCGCTGCGTCCCGGGCGATGGCTAGGGTGCGACACCTTGACCCGCCTCGCCCACTTCGTCGCCCACCATCGTCTCGTCGTGATCGGCGCCTGGCTGGTGCTCACCCTCTTCGGCGGCTTCGCCGCGAGCCAGCTCGCGGATCGCTGGCTCGAGGACTTCTCGATCCCGGGCGCAGACGGCTACGAGGCGAATCAGCGGGCTGTCAAGGAGCTGGGGAACGGTGAGCTGTTCCCGTTCGTCCTCGTCTTCCGGGCCGAAGGCGATGTGACGAAGGTGCCCGGGATCGAGCAGGCGATCGAAAAGACGGCGGCCGCCAACCGGGGTGCGCGCGTCAGCTCGTTCTTCAACACGGGTGACGAGGCGTACGTCTCGGACGACCGCACCGTCACCTTCGCGAACGTCTATGCGGCAGGCCAGCAGAGCATCAACGGCGTCGACCTGGCGCCGACGGAGAAAGCGCTCGAAGCCTCGCTGCCGGCGGAGGTCGAGGGCTACGTGACCGGGATCGACGCGTTGTATGAAGAGGCGAGCACAGGCGACGAGGGGACGGAGCCGCCGAGCGTGCTCATCGAGGCGCTGATCGGCGGGGTCGGAGCGTTCGTGATCCTGCTCTTCACCTTCGGGACGCTTCCTGCCATCGCGATGCCGCTCCTCATCGCGCTCGTCTCGATCCTGAACACGTTCACGCTGATCTGGGTCCTGACGTACATCACGGACGTCTCGATCGTCGTTCAGTTCCTCGTCGCGTTAATCGGGCTCGGGGTCGCGATCGACTACGCGCTGGTGATGATCTTCCGCTTCCGCGAGGAACTGCGACACGGCGCGGATCGTGAGGCGGCAATTGTTCAGACGATGCGGCACGCGGGGCGCTCGGTGATCGTCTCGGGCTCCACCGTGGCGGTCGGGCTGCTCAGCATGATCATCATCCCACTGCCGTTCGTCCGCTCGATCGGAATCGGCGGGATGCTGATTCCGGCCGTCTCGGTCTTAACGTCTCTCACCCTCCTGCCGGCCCTGCTCTACACGCTCGGGCCGCGAATCAACAACCTGCGCGTGCTGCCGCGGCGGCTCGTCGAGGGAAGCGACGACCCGGAGAAGGGCCTCTGGAACAGGTGGGCGCGAATCGTGATGCGCAGGCCGCTCGTCGTCGGCGCGGCGGGAATGGCAATCGTGGCACTGCTCCTCTTCTACGGCCTCCAGCTGAACCCGGCCGACGCGAAGGCGGCAGACCTCCCGGGCGGCGGCCCGGGGCACCAGGGTGCTCGGGCGCTGACGGCTGCTGGGATCACCGAGGGCGTCCACAAGCCGTTCCAGATCGCCGTCGAGGGAAACGCGACGCCGGCCGAGCTCGATCAGCTTGCTGCCCGGCTCGACGGAACCGAGGGGATTGCGGGGGCGGCGGCACCACCGCCGGCGCGTGCCGGCGACTTCGCGCTCGTCGAGGCGTTCTCCACCACCGACGGCTCGAGCGGGGAGACGCGCGACACGGTCGCGCGACTGAAAGACGACGTGCTCCCGGCCGCGGAGCGCGAGCTCGGCGGCCGCGCGGAGCTGACGCTCGCCGGAATCCCCACGGAGGAACGGGAGTTCATCCGGGCCGCCTACGGGACGTTCCCCTACGTGCTCCTCTTCGTGATCGTGCTCACCTACCTGCTCCTGATGCGGGCATTCCGCTCGGTCTTCCTGCCGCTCAAGGCCGTGCTCCTGAACCTCGTCTCGCTCGGCGCGGCCTACGGGATCATCGTCTTCATCTTCCAGCAGGGGCACGGCAGCGAGGCGATCTGGAACGTGCCCGCCACCGATTCGATCATCTCCTGGATCCCGCTGATGATCTTCGCCTTCCTGTACGGGCTCTCTATGGACTACGAGGTCTTCATGCTCACGCGCATGCGCGAGGCCTACGACGAGACCGGCGACACCGTGAAGGCCGTGTCGCTCGGTCTCGCACGAACCGGCAAGCTCGTGACGAGCGCGGCCCTCGTCCTGATGTTCGCGTTCTTCGTGCTCTCGACGAGCCCGGGCACCGACA
>JBKKAR010000098.1:0-16649 GCA_046714355.1 Gaiellaceae bacterium
GCCGTGGCGCAGATCTCGAGCTCATCGGGAATGCGGGTCGCGGCGAGCGAGTGGTACCGGCCCGCCTCGAAGTCCTCCGGAAGGTCGCGAAAGAGCCCTTCGCCGTCGTGGCTGACCGTCGTCGCCTTGCCGTGGACGAGCTCGACCGCAGGGCCGATCTCGCCGCCGAAGGCCTCGACGATCGCCTGGTGCCCGAGGCAGACGCCGAGCGTCGGCGTATGCCTCGCCAGGCGGCCGACGATCTCGAGCGTGGCTCCCGAAGCTTCGGGTCTCCCCGGGCCCGGCGAGATCAGGAGGTGGGAGGGAGCGAGCCGCTCCGCCTCGTCGGCGTCCAGCTCGTCGTTGCGCCGCACGACAACCTCCGCGCCGAGCACTCCGAAGAGGTGCGCGAGGTTGAACGTGAAGCTGTCGTAGTTGTCGACGAGGAGGATCAAGACCTGGCCTCCGCGAGCCGGATCGCCGTCTCGAGCGCGGCGAGCTTCTGCCGGCACTCTTCCTGTTCGGCCTTTGGATCGGAGTCGGCGACGATCCCGGCGCCCGCCTGGAGGAGCGCGAGCCCGTCCTGGAGGACGATCGTCCTGATCGCGATACAGGTGTCCAGCGCCTCGCCGGGGAGCGCGTAGCCGACCGCGCCGGCGTAGGGGCCGCGGCGGTAACCCTCCAGCTCGGAGATCAGCTGCATCGCGCGGACCTTCGGCGCCCCGGAGACGGTGCCGGCCGGGAAGCAGGCGCGCAGCAGGTCGAAGTGCCCGGTGCCCTCGCGCAGCTCGCCGGCGACCTCCGAGACGAGGTGGGTGACGTGCGAGAAGCGCTCGGGCTCCAGGAAACGCTGGACGCGCACCGATCCGGGCGTGCAGACCCGCGACAGGTCGTTGCGGCCGAGATCGACGAGCATCACGTGTTCCGCCCGGTCCTTCTCGGACGTCAACAGGCGCTCCGCGTCGCCCTCGCCGGGATGGGTCGTTCCGGCGATCGGGTTCAGGGACGCGCTTCGTCCCTCGGCCTTGACCAGCGTCTCGGGGGAGGAGCCGACGAGTGCGAGGCCGTCGAGCTCGAGGAGGAACAGGTATGGCGAGGGATTCACGCGGCGCAGCGACCGATAGAGGTCGAGCGCGCTTGCCGAGGTGGGACGCTCAGCCCGCTGCGAGAGAACGATCTGGAAGGCGTCGCCGGCCCTGATGTGCCGCTTTGCCTGGACGACGCCCTGCTCGTAGTCGAGCGCCGACGGGAAGCGACGCGTCTGGCCCGAGGAGCCGACGCCGACCGGCAGAGGCGGCAGCGCCCCCGTCAAGAGCTCCGTCACCTCGTCGGGGCTGCCGCAGAGCACATCTGCCATCCCGCGAGCGTGGTCGAACCGGACGAGTGTCTCGGCGACGACGAAGCGGCTCTCAGGGAGGTCGCGGCCTTCCGAGGGGAGCTGCACGGTTGGCTCGAGCTTGGCCGCGAAGTCGTAGGAGAGATACCCGACGACGGGCTTCCCGCAGCTCTCCGCCTCCTCGAAGGACACGATCCGCGAGCCAGCTCCGACGAAGGAATGACGCCCGAGCCGGCCCTTCTCGACCGACTCGAGCAGGAAGCTCGCGCTCCCCGTCTCGCGCAGCCGGAGGTACGCCCCGAGCGGGGTGATGAGATCGGTTGCGATGACGGTTTGAACGATCATTCGGGCAACAAAAAGACCCTCCGATGGAAGGTCTGGTGAACGGAACGGGTTGAGCCTACGTCAGGTCAGGCAATGCTCCCGCACCGCTCATGGCGCCACGACCAGGCCCAGCTGCGGAAGGCGGGAGTCATCGATCGAAGCGTACGCGGGGGTCGGCCGACGGTCAAGAGACCTCCTGCTTGGTCAGATCGAGGATCGCGCGGTAGATCTCCCCGAGACCTTCTGCGGACAGAGGGCCACGGTTCGCCCGCGCCATATCGCGCAGCATCGACTCCTCGCGGTTCGGATCGACGAAGTCGAGGCCGCGCGAGTCCTTGTACTCCTTCAGCTTCTGAACGAGGCGGAGGCGCTGGTTGATCGCCTCCACGAGAGCCCGGTCGTTGTCGGACACCTGCTCGCGTAGCTGTCGGATGATCGGATCGGCGCTCGGGTCGATGGCGGGCCTCGATCCTGACCCTACACTTGCCGCCGTGGCCGCCAACAACCACTCACCCGAGCTGCTGATCGTCATGGGGAAGAGGGCGACCCCGGATCAGACTGAACACGTCGTCGCGCGGCTGCGGGAGGCTGGAGCCGACGCGCGCGTGTCGCGCGGCCGCGAGGCGACCGTGATCGGCGCGATCGGGGAGCGCGAAGCGCTGGCCGGGCTGCCGCTCGAGGGCTATCCGGGCGTCGAGCGAGTCCTCCCGATCCTCAAGCCCTACAAACTTGTCGCACGGGAGCTCGCGCCCGACCCGACGGTGATCGAGGTCGGCGGCCGGCGGATCGGGGATTCCTTCTTTGGCCTGATCGCCGGCCCGTGCACGGTCGAGACGAGGGAGCAGACGCTCGAGACGGCCCGCGCAGTCGCCGCCGCCGGCGCGACGATGCTGCGAGGGGGCGCCTTCAAGCCCCGCACCTCTCCGTACACCTTCCAGGGTCTAGGCGTCGAGGCGCTCGAGATTCTGCGCGAGGCGGGGGAGGAGACGGGGCTCCCGGTCGTCACCGAGCTGCTCGACCCACGCCACGTGGAGGAGGTACTCGGCGTCGCCGACGTCGTTCAGATCGGCGCGCGGAACATGCAGAACTTCCTCCTCCTTGCCGAGGTGGGCCGCATCGACAAACCGGTGCTGCTGAAGCGCGGCCCGTCGGCGTCGGTCGAAGAGCTCCTGATGGCGGCCGAGTACATCGCCAAGGAGGGCAACGAGCGGATCATCCTCTGCGAGCGCGGGATCCGGACCTTCGAGAGCTCGCTTCGCTACACCCTCGACCTCGGCTCGGTCGCCGTCCTCAAGGAGGAGACGCATCTGCCCGTGATCGTCGACCCGTCCCATGCGGCCGGACGGCGAGCGCTCGTGCTTCCGCTGGCGCGCGCTGCTGCTGCGGTTGGAGCCGACGGGATCATGGTCGAAGCGCATCCGAGGCCGGAGGAGGCCCTCTGCGACGGTCCGCAGCAGATCCCCACCGGGGAGTTCGCCGAGTTCGCGCACGAGGTCGCCGAGATCGTCGCCCTCATGGGCAAGCAGCTCGGATAGGCCGGGTGCGGCTGGCGATCATCGGCACCGGGCTGATCGGCGCCTCGGTCGGTTTGGCTGCGAAGCGGGTCGGCGCCTCCGTGATCGGCTTCGACGCCGATCGCGCGACCGCCGACGTCGCGGCGGAGCGGGGGGCCGTCGACGAGGTCGCGTTGGACGTCCGCGCCGCACTGGACGGCGCCGACCTGGCAGTGGTGGCGGTTCCCGTCGGTCAGCTGGCGGCCCAGGTGCGCACCGTGCTCGAAGCGAGCAACGAGGGGTGCACGGTGACGGACGTCGGCTCCACGAAGTCCGCGGTCTGCGCTGCAGCCGACGGGTCTCCCCGCTTCATTGGCGGCCATCCGGTGTGTGGCTCGGAGGCACGAGGCCCCGATCACGCGCGCGCCGAGCTCTTCGAGAGCGCAACCTGGTTCCTGTCGCCGCTCACGCACACCGAGCCCGACCGCTACCGGCGCGTCCACGGGTTCGTCACGGAGCTCGGCGCGACACCCGTCGCAATCGACCCGAACGCGCACGACAGGCTCGTTGCGCTCACGAGCCACCTTCCGCACGTCCTCGCCAACGTCCTCGTGAACCAGGCTGGGGCGACCCGTATCGACGGCCACGAACCGCTTTCTTCAGGAGGCGGATCCTTGCGGGACATGACCCGTGTAGCCGGTGCTAACCCGCGGATCTGGGTGGACATCTTCCTGGAGAACGCCGACGCGCTTCGCAGTTCGCTCGCCGAGCATCGCCAGGGGCTGGAGCAGGTGGAGGCCGCGCTCGAGTCGGGCGATGCGGGCTTCCTCGCCCGCTGGATCGGAGAGGCGGGGATCAACCGGCGCGGCATGATCGCCGAGGCCTACGGCGATCCCGGGCAGCTGCACCGGGTTCGAGTCCACGTCCCGGACCGCCCCGGCGTCCTGGCCGGCATCACGCAGGCGCTGGGCGCCGAGCGGATCAACATCGAGGACTTCGAGCTTCAGCACCACTCGCCGGAGCGAGGCGGAACCTTGACCGTGCTCGTGGCGGGCGAGGAGGAGGCCGAGCGGGCCGCCGCGCTGCTGGAGGCTCAGGGGTACGGCGTGATCGTCGCCCCTGCGCTGGACGAATGAGAATCGAGCCGGCGGCGGCCGTCGTCGGCCACATCGGGGTGCCCGGCGACAAGTCGATCTCTCACCGTGCCGTGCTGATCGGGGCGCTGTGCGAGGGTGAGACGCGGGTCGAGGGGTTCGGGCGCTCGGCGGACACGGAGTCCACCGTTCGCGCGGTGCGAGCGCTGGGGGTCGAGGTGGTCGAGGAGGACGTGGACACCCTGGTCGTGCACGGCAGCGGGTTGCGCGCGATAAAGGCGCCCTCGGAGCCGATCGACTGTGGGAACGCCGGCACGCTCCTGAAGCTCTTGATGGGTCTGCTCGCCGGACAGGAGGGCGAGTTCGTCCTCTCGGGTGACGAGTCGCTGCGGTCGCGGCCGGTCGGGGATCTCGCGGAGGCGCTCCGCCAGATGGGCGCGAGCATCGAGACGACGGACGGGCGGCCGCCGGTGCGCATCGAGGGCGCCGAGCTTCACGCTGCCGAACACCGACTCGACCGTGCGAGCGCGCAGACGAAATCGGCCCTGCTCCTCGCCGGGATGCAGGCAAGCGGCGACCGGACGGTCGTCCTCGAGCCGTACTACACGCGCGACCACACGGAGACGATGCTCAGGGCGGCGGGGGCGGAAGTCCGGCGGTCGGGGCGGGCCGTCTCGATCGAGCGAGTCGAGTCACTTCGGCTGGACCGGGTGGAGGTGCCGGGCGACATCTCCTCGGCCGCGCCGTTCGTCACGGCCGCCACCCTCGTGCCGGGCTCGGAGCTCTCGATCCACGGCCTCGGGGTGAACCCGTTCAGGAACGGGCTGCTCGACGTGTTCGCCCGGATGGGGGCGCGGATCGCGGTCTTCGACCGCCGACGGCTCGGTGGCGAGGGGGTCGCCGACCTCGAGGTGCGCTCGGCGCCGCTGACGGCGACGACGGTGCGGAAGGCGGAGGTGCCGCGAATGATCGACGAGCTCCCTGTGTTTGCGCTCGCCGCCGGCATGGCACGAGGGGAGAGCGTCGTCCGCGGCGCGGCCCAGCTCCGCGAAAAGGAGACAGACCGCATCGAAGCCGTGACAAATGTGCTCCGATCCCTTGGCGTGCGGATCGCGGCGAGCGAAGATGGCTTCAGGGTGAGGGGGGTCCCCACCCGCCCTAAGGGTGGGAGTGTGGTCCAGAGTGACGGCGACCACCGGATCGCGATGCTCGCGGCCGTCGCCGGTCTCGTGTCGCGCGAAGGCGTCGAGCTCCAGGATCCGGAGAGCGTGGCAGTAAGCTTCCCCGGATTCTTCGACCTCCTCGAGTCGGTGACCCAGCGATGATCGTTGCTATCGACGGGCCCGCCGGAGCCGGAAAGAGCACCGTCGCCCGCCGGCTGGCCGAGCGACTCGGCTTCCGGTATCTGGACACGGGCGCGATGTACCGGGCCGTGACCTGGCTCGCTGTCGACCGCGCGCTCGACCTCGAGGACGGCGCCGCGCTCGGCGGCCTGGCGGAGGAACACCCCGTCGACCTCGACGAGGAGGGCCGCGTGACGATTGCCGAGGCGGACGTCACGGAGGCGATTCGCCAGGCGGACATCGACCGCCTCGTTCCGATCGTCGCCCGCCACCCGGAGGTGCGAAGCGTGATGCGCCGGCGCCAGCGCGAGCTCGCCGACCTCGGGAACGCCGTCATCGAAGGGCGCGACATCGGCACGGTCGTCGCGCCCGACGCCGGCGTCAAGGTCTACCTGAACGCCGAGCCCGACATCCGTGCCCAGCGCCGCCAGGCCGAGCGGCCTGACATCGGCGGAGACGCGCTGGCGACGGATCTCCGGCTCCGGGACGAGAGCGACGCGGCGCGCATGCGCCCCGCCGAAGACGCCCACCGCATCGATACGACGGACCTCGACGTCGAGGACGTCGTCGACCGGATCGAGAAACTCGTCCGCGCCCGGGTCGCATGACGCGAAACGATCTCGTCTGGAAGGTCGGCGAAGCCACGATCGGGACCGCTGTCCGCACCCTCGCGCCGCTCCGTGTCTACGGCGCCGACCGGGTGCCGATGGACGGCGGCGTCGTGCTCGTGTTCAACCACTTCTCCTGGCTCGACCCTCCGGCTTTCGGGGCGGCGAGCCCGAGACAGCTCTACTTCCTCGCCAAGGCGGAGCTGCACGAGGTGCCTGTCGTCGGTTCGCTCATCCGGGCCTTCGGGACCTACGCGGTGCGCCGAGGAGAATCGGACCGACAGGCCGTCCGGGAGATGCGCCGCTGCGTCCAGGAGGGAAACGCCCTGCGCGTTTTCGCCGAAGGGACGCGCCAGCGCGCCGGCATTCCGGGGGAAGTGATGCCGGGCGCGGCGATGGTCGCCCTCAACGAGCGGGTGCCCGTGGTCTGCGCCGCCATCCACGGGTCGCAGTTCTGGAAGCCGGGCAACTTCCACCCGGTCTCGATCGCCTGGGGCCGTCCATTCGCCTTCGACGGACTGCCGGCGAACGGGAAGGGCTACCGGGAGGCATCGGTCGAGCTCCAGCGCCGCATCCATCAGCTCTGGCGGTTCCTCGTCGACACGCACGCGCTCGGCCGGCCGCGGCACGCCGTGCCTCCGGAGTGAGCGAACTCGTCGGGACTGCGGCCATCGTCGGCTTCCCCAACGTGGGGAAATCCACGCTCGTGAACCGGCTGACGGCCACCCGGGCAGCCGTCGTCCACGAGCAGCCGGGCGTCACCCGCGACCGCAAGGACATCGTCTGCGAGTGGAACGGGAAGCGCTTCATCTTCATCGACACCGGCGGCGTCGACCTCGTGGATCGCTCGGAGATCACCCGTCAGATCGCCGAGCAGGCCCGCATCGCGATCGAGGAGGCGGACCTCGTGCTCTTCGTCGTCGACGCGCAGTCCGGGGTGACACCGGGCGACGAAGAGGTCGCCGATCTGCTGCGAAAATCGGGGAGCTCGGTGATCCTGATCGCGAACAAGGTCGACGACCCGGCGCGGACCGACCAGATTCACGAGTTCCACAAGCTGGGCCTGGGCGCCCCGATCCCGATCTCCGGCCTCCACGGCCACGGAACCGGAGACCTGCTCGACGAGATCCTCGAGCGCCTGCCCGGCACGACGAAGCGACCGGAGATCCCGGAAGACGCGATCGGCGTCGCCATTCTCGGCCGGCCGAATGTCGGCAAATCGAGCCTGCTCAATTCCCTCGTCGGCCAGGAGCGCGTCATCGTCTCCGAGGTGCCCGGAACGACGCGCGACTCCATCGACACCGTGATCGAGCGCGGAGACCGGACCTTCGTGCTCGTCGACACCGCAGGCCTTCGCCGCAAGCGCAGGCAGCGCCAGGGGATCGAGTACTACTCGGAGCTGCGCGCGCTCCAGGCGGCCGACCGTGCCGACGTCGCGCTCGTCCTCATCGACGCCTCGGAAGGGCTGGTCGACCAGGACCTCCACGTTGCCGACATCGCGCGGAAGACCCAGTGCGCGACGCTCGTCGTCCTCTCGAAGTGGGACATCACGACAATCGGGATCGAAGACGTCCGCGACCGGCTCGAGGCCAGGCTCCGTCAGCGCCCGCCGATGGTCACCGTTTCCGCAAAGACCGGCCGCGGCCTCCATCGTCTGTTCGAGAGGGTCGAGAAGTTGTTCGAGAAGTACACGACGCGCATTTCCACCGGAGAGTTGAACCGTTTCCTCCAGGAGCTGCGGGAGCTGCGCGAGCCGCCGTCGCGGAGGGGCAAGCGGCTGAACCTCCTCTACGGCACGCAGACGACGATCCGCCCGCCGCGCTTCCGCTTCTTCGTGAACGATCCGGGGCTGATCACGCGGGATTACGCCTACTGGGTGGAGAACAAGCTGCGGGATCGCTTCGACATGCAGGGAATCCCCGTATCCATCGACTTCGTCAGACGTTCATGACTCGCCACTGGCCGGCACCGGCTCCCGCCGGGCGGAGCCCGGCTCCGCCGTCGCCTGACGCCGCTGGCGGCAGGATGCGGCGCCCTCGGCGCTTGCCCGTGCTTCCTTGCACTGTTCTGCGCGCCGAGGGCTTGCCTCCTTTGCCAGCGGCGCCCCAGAGGCGAGTCAATTGAAGGCCGCCGTCATCGGTGCGGGAGCCTGGGGCACCGTCTTCGGCGACGTTCTGCGCAACCGGGGCCACGAGGTCGAGGTACTCGGTCGAAAGCGGGAGAACGGCGTCGTGCAGGACGCGGAGCTCGTGGTCATCGCCGTTCCCAGCCGCTCGTTCGGCGAGGTCGTCCACAACCTGCCCGGAACATCACCGGTGCTCAGCCTGACCAAGGGTCTCGACCCGAACACGGGCGGCCGGCTGACGCAGCTCGTGAAGAACCGTCCGGTCGCTGTCCTCTCCGGGCCCAACATCGCCGCCGAGATCGCGGAGGGGCTTCCGACCGCCGCTGTCGTCGCCTCGGACGACCACGACCTCGCCGTCGAGCTCCAGCACGCGATCAATTCGACGACCTTCCGTGTGTACGTCAACACCGACCCGGCCGGGGTCGAGTTGGCGGCGGCGGCGAAGAACGTGATCGCGCTGGCGGCCGGCGCGATGGACGGCCTCGGTCTGGGCGACAACGCGAAGGCCGCGCTGATCACGCTGGGGCTCGCGGATATGCGCACCCTCGGGATGGCGACCGGAGCGAAGTCCGAGACCTTCGCGGGCCTCGCCGGAACCGGCGACCTGCTGACGACGTGCTGGAGCCGGCACAGCCGCAACCGGCGCGCCGGCGCTCTCATGGCGCGTGGCGCCTCCGCGGCCGACGCCATTCGCAAGGTCGGCACCGTCGAAGGGCTGACGACCGCCCCGATCCTGGACGATCTCGCGACCACGATCGGGATCGATCTCCCGATCACCCGTGCCGTCCGTGAGGTCCTGGACGGCAGGAACGTCAGCGACGTGATCACCGAGTTCATGAGCCGTCCCCCAACCGGGGAGTAAGAACGACTGCCACCGTGCGTACCATGCGAGCGATGCGTATCGCGTGGGCAGTCCTCGTCTCCGTGGTCGTCCTCGTCGCCGCCGGCTGCGGCGGCGTCGGCGCGGGCCAAGCCAGCGGCGCGGAGCTGCTCAAGGCCGGAGCGCTCGTCTACTGGGAGACGGACAGCGATCCCGATTCCGAACAGTGGAAGCAGGTGGAGGAGCTCCTCGGCCGCTTCCCAGACGGTGAGAAGTGGATCGCGGAGCTGAAGAAGGAGCTCCAGGCCGAGGGCGACATCAGCTGGGAGGAGGACATCAAGCCCGCGCTAGGCGACCAGACTGTCGCGGCCGTCTACGCCGGGTCGCTGGCCGACGTCACCTTCGTGGGAATGACGAACTCGAAGGATCCTGACAAGGCAGTTGCGCTCGTGAAGAAGCTCAACGCGTCGGACGAAGGCGACGACGCGATCACGCGCGTCGTCGGCGACTGGGTCGTGATCTCAGACAAGGAGACCTCGATCGACGCGGCGCTCAAGGGAGAGGGCGTGCAGTCGCTCGCGGACGACGAGGGGTTCAAATCCGGCATGGCAGAGCTGCCGGATGACTCGCTGAGCCGCGTGTACGTCGATGTGGCCGCCGCGCTCGACGCGTTCGGCGACGCCGACCCGGCGAGCGCGAAAACCTTCCGGATGCTCGGCCTCCACGAGCTCGAGTTCGCGGGAGCCTGGGCGAAAGCTCGGGACGACGGCGCCGAGGTGGCCGGCGTGCTGCGCGGAGAAGGGGCCGACAAGCTCCTCGGCGCGAACGAGCCATACGCCTCAGAGCTGCTCGACCTGGTGCCGGCCAATGCGTTCGCTTTTACGAGCTTCCAGGGCAGCGGCGTGACGGAGCAGGTCGAAGCGCTGCGCGACAACCCGCTGTCCATGTTGGGTCTCCTCGATATCGAGAAGGAGCTAGGGGTCAAAGTCGAGGACCTCGTCAACCTGTTCGACGGCGAGGTTGCGTTCTACGCGGCGCCGGCGGCTCCGATCCCCGCATTGACTCTGCTGCTCGACTCCGATGATCCCGCGCAGTCGCGGCAGGCGGCCGACCGGCTCCTGCGGACGCTGACGCAGCGCGCCGGCGGAGAGGTGACGGAGGACGGCGATGTGACCACCGCCGTGCTCGAAGGCATCACCGTCAACCTTGCCACCGTCGAGGGCAAACTGGTCGTCACGACGACCAAGGGCGCGATCGAGGATCTGAAGGCCCCGGGTGACAAGCTCGCGGACAGCGAGCGCTACAAGCAGGCCCTCGAGGCGGCGGGCGCACCCGGCGAGTACACGGCCCTCATGTACGTCGATCTCGTCGAGGCGATCGACCTGATCATGGGCTTTGCAACGGCGTCGGGCGAGACAGTTCCGTCCGAGATCAGCCGGAACCTCAAGCCGCTCCGCTCTGTCGTGGCCTACGGCGGAAAAGACGGGGACTTGGCCCGGTCTCTGGTCTTCGTCGAGATTCAGTAGCCTCTGCGGCCAGATGGCCGCGCGGGAATTCCTCTTCACGTCCGAGTCGGTGACCGAAGGTCACCCCGACAAGATCGCCGACCAGGTCTCCGACACCGTTCTCGACGCGGTACTGAAGGACGATCCAACCGGGAGGGTTGCCTGCGAGACCCTGATCACGACGGGGCTCGTCGTGGTCGCCGGCGAGATCTCGACCGAGACGTACGTCGACATCCCGGCCCTCGTCCGCAAGAAGGTCGCGGAGATCGGCTACACGCACTCCGAGTGGGGGTTCGACGCCAACACCTGCGGCGTCATCGTGGCGATCGACGAACAGTCGCCCGACATCGCGCAGGGCGTCGACAAGTCGTACGAGATCCAGCACGACCCCGGCGACGACGACCCGCTCGACCAGGTGGGCGCAGGTGACCAGGGGATGATGTTCGGCTACGCGTCGAACGAGTCGCAGGAGCTGATGCCGCTCCCGATCATGCTGGCGCACAAGATCGCGCGGCGTCTCGCCGGCGTCCGCAAGTCCGAGCAGATCAAGTACCTCCGGCCCGACGGAAAGGCGCAGGTCACCATCCGCTACGAGGTCGATGAGCACGGGCGCCAGACGCCCGTCGAGATCGTTCGCCTCCTGGTGTCGACACAGCACGCGGACAACGTGGACGCCGAGACGATCAAGGAGGACGTGATCGAGCACGTCCTGCACCCGATCCTGGATCCGCGCCTCTACGACGAGCGACGCCTCCACGACGACCGCGACTTCGTCTACGTCAACCCGACGGGCAAGTTCGTCCTGGGCGGGCCGATGGGCGACACGGGCCTGACCGGCCGCAAGATCATCGTCGACACCTATGGCGGGGCTGCGCGGCATGGCGGCGGGGCGTTCTCGGGGAAGGATCCGACGAAAGTCGACCGCTCGGCGGCCTACGCGGCTCGCTACGTCGCGAAGAACATCGTTGCGGCCGACCTCGCCGATCGCTGTGAGGTCAACGTGGCCTACGCGATCGGCGTGGCGCGCCCGGTCTCGGTGTCGGTTCGGACGTTCGAGACCGAGAAGATCGCGGTCCAGCGGATCGAGGAGCTGATCCGCGAGCACTTCGACCTCCGGCCGGCGGCGATCCTCCGCGACCTCGAGCTCCAGCGGCCGATCTACGCGAAGACCGCCGCCTACGGCCACTTCGGCCGCGACGATCACGACTTCTCGTGGGAGCGGACGGACAAGGCCGACGCGCTCCGGGCAGCTGCTGGCGTGGCCGAGAAGGCGACCATCTAGCAGGACTGCGGGCCCGGCCTCCGAACGGGGAGGCCCATGACGAAGCAAGCCGCTCTCATCGCGCTGGCTCGCAACCGCGGCGAGCTCGACGCCGCGTCGTTGGCCAAGCTGTTGGCCGCAACCAAGGGCTAGCCCCGCCGTCTCAAGAGACGTGGTGCGCTTCGTCCTCCTTGTGGCGCTCGTGACCGTGCCCGTTGCACTCGCGGCCCATCCCGACGGGCCCTACGCCACGAGACGCGCGAATCTCGACCACGACCGGGCGGTCGAGCAAGCCGTTGGCTGGCAGTCGAGCGACATCGGCCATACGGAGGTCAACTGGTGGGCGGAGATCGAGAACGCGTGCCGCGGAAGGAAGACCAGGTACCGCGTCTCAGGCAAGCGGCGGGCGCTCGAAGTCCTCAGGACGCCGGAGGCGGACGGCGCGACCAAACGTCGCGAGGTCTTCTACGTGCTTCGTGACAGCGTCGGACAGGGGGAGACGGCGATCGTCCGGCTGACCCGCCGCCGCTCCTGTCCCGCGCCCCGTTATCTCTTTCGCTACGTCTCCCGCCCCGACGTCATCCGCTTCGGCGTCGGACTGAGCGACTTCGACCGGAGCAGGCGCGGTCTCGAGCTGCGGGTGCTCGAGAGTGTGAGGGGCGACCCCGTCACGAGTCGCTATTACGCTTACGACCCTCGCGCCGAGCGCTATCTGCTCTACCGGACTACGCAGGCCTGACGAAGAGGCCGAGCGCCGCCTTCTCCTCGATCGCCTGCTCGCGGCCGTTGAGCTTGACCTTGAACTTGCCGGCGTCGGGCTCCGCCGTCGTCAGCTGAATCGTGGCGCCGGGCTCGAGGCCGTGGTCGTAGAACCAATGCAGGAGGTCGCCGTCGTGCTCGGCCAGCCGGACGATGGTCGCCTTCGCTCCCTCGTCGAGCTCCGCCAGGACGACGAGCTCTTCGTTCTCCGCCTGCTCGACGGACGGCTCGACCGGCCAGCCGTGCGGGCATCGCTCGGGGTTGCCCAGCCGCTCGGCGACCCGCTCGATCATGTCGTCGGAGAACGTGTCTCCCAGCTCGTCGGCGTGAACGTGCGCCTCTCCGGCGGTGTAGCCCATGAAGTCGGTCAGGAGCCGCTCGATGATCCGGTGCTTGCGTACGACCTTCTCGGCGCGCGTCCGGCCCGTCTTGGTCAGCAGCGCCTCCTTGTGCTCGCCGCGCCGGACCAGCCCGTCCCGCTCCAGTCGCTTGAGCATCTCTCCGGCGGATGCGCGGGAGACGCCGAGCATCTCTGCGACGCGGGAGGCGAGCGCAGGAGACTTCGAGCCCGGCGGCGCGTATTCGCCGATCGGGAACGCAAGGAAGTAGATGGTTTCGAGGTACTCGTCGACTGAGTGGCGTTGGGCCATGTCGTTCCCGTTTGACGGCTCGGAGGGGCGGCACTATAGTCGCGACCGCCCGCTGTAAGGTACGCCTTACAAACTTCAAGGAGGAGGGGAACGAGTGGGAGCTGCTGTGGTGACGCTGCGCGAGGGATTCGAGGCCTCGCTGATCGTGGGGATCGTCCTCGCGTTTCTGAACCGGACGGGCCGGAGGGACGCCTTCTGGGCCGTCTGGCTCGGCGCACTGGCAGCAGCGGCGATCAGTGTCGCCGCCGGCGTGACCCTCTGGGCGATCGGTACAGAGTTCGAAGGTCGCGCGGAGGCCCTCTGGGAGGGCTCGATCATGCTCGCCGCCGCCGCGATGCTCACCTGGATGGTCTTCTGGATGCGCAGCCAGGCTCGGACGATCCGCAAGCACCTCGAGTCCCAGGTCGAGCAGGCGCTCAAGGCCGGTTCGGCGGTCGGACTCGCGGCCGTCGCCTTCGTCGGGATCCTGCGCGAAGGCCTGGAGACGGCGCTCTTCCTGCTCGGCACCTTCGAGAACACGAACACGGCGCTCTCGTTCGTCAGCGGCGCGCTCGGGCTCATTGCGGCGTTCGGCTTCGGCTACCTGTTCTACAAGGGGAGCGCGAAGCTCGACCTCCGACGCTTCTTCGTGTTCACGAGCCTCATCCTGCTCGGCTTCGCGGGCTGGCTGATCTTCGGCGGCGTGCACGAGCTCGCCGAGGCTGGTGTCCTCCCGGAGAGCATGCTGCTGCAGATCGGGATCTTGCTCGCGTTCGCGGTTCCGGCGCTCTGGTTCTACTTGCGCGGGAACTCGCCGAAGCCGGCACAGAAGACGGCCTAGTCCATCACTAGGGTGGCGGGGTGCCGCCCCGCTACGCCTCGGTCTACCCGCTCGTCTCCTCGAGAGCCGTCGCCCGTCCGTTCACCTACGAGGTGCCTCAGGCCGTCGGCAAGGGGGCGGTCGTCTCGCTGCGTTTCCACGGTGCGAAGCGTCGCGGCGTCGTCGTCGGACTGGAGGAGGGGCCACCCGAAGGCGTGAAGGCGGTCCTCGTCGGCGACGTCGTCGACGAGCTGCCCGAGCCACTCGTCGACCTCGCGCTCTGGCTCGCCGACTACTACGGCTCGACGCCGGCCCGCGCACTCGAGCTCGTCGCTCCGCTGAAGCGCAAGGCGCGGGGAGAGCGGCCTTCACCGGCGGAGCGAGACTCTCTCGGCGGCGAGCCCGAGCCGGCGGAGCTGAGCGAGAGCCAGGTCGCGGCTCTCGGCCGGATCGTCGGCGCATTGGATGGGGAAGGTGGCAACTTCCTCCTCCAGGGGGCGACCGGCAGCGGCAAGACCGAGGTCTACCTCCAGGCCTGCGCGGCGGCGCTCGAGCGGGGGAGGGGCGCGATCGTGCTCGTCCCGGAGATCGCGCTCGCCCCCCAGACGATCGGCCGGCTTCGCGCCCGCTTCGGCGACCGAGTGGCGGTCCTCCACTCGGCGCTTACGGAGGCGGAACGGCGTGACGAGCGCGCCCGGATCGTGAGCGGCGCCGCGCCCGTCGTCGTCGGCGCCCGTTCGGCCGTCTTCGCCCCAATCGCGAGGCTCGGTGTGATCTGCGTGGACGAGGAGCACGACCCGTCGTACAAGCAGGAGTCCGATCCGCGGTACGACGCGCGTACGGTGGCGGCGAAACGCGCCGCCCTCGAAGGGGCCGTCGCCGTCTTCGGCACTGCGACTCCGCGGCCCGAGAGTTGGCACCGACTTGAGCGCCTCGAGCTCGGAGGGCGTCTGGCGGGCCCGCTTCCGCCAGTGCGCGTGGTCGACCTTCGGCGCGAGAAGGGGTACCCCCTGTCCGCGCCGCTGCTCGCCGCGCTCGGCGCGCTGGAGGAGAAGGGCGGCAAAGCGATCCTGCTCCTGAACCGGCGCGGCGTCGCGCCCGCTATCCACTGCCGGGCCTGCGGGCAAACCCGCCGCTGCCCGAACTGCGACGTGGCGCTCGTGCTCCACGCCGACCAGCGGCTGCATTGCCACCACTGCTCTCACGCCGAGGACACGGGCGACGCCTGTCCCGAGTGCGGCTCGCCCGAGCTGGCCCGAATCGGGGCCGGCACCCAGCGGCTCGAGAAGGAGCTGGAGGAGAAGGTGCCGGGCCTCGAGCGGATCCGGCTCGACGCAGACTCGGTTCGGCGCCCCGGCGAGATGGCGGCCGCGCTGCGCCGCTTCGCCGAGGCCGACCGCGCGATCCTGGTCGGCACCCAGATGGTCGCCAAGGGCCACCACTTCTCCGGGGTGGCGCTCGCGGCCGTCGTCGACGCCGACACGGGACTCGGCATGCCCGACTTCCGCGCGGAGGAGCGCACGTTCCAGCTCGTCACGCAGCTCGCCGGGAGGAGCGGGCGGGACGCTCCGGGCCGCGTGATCGTCCAGACGTTCCAGCCCGACGCGCGCCCGATCGTCCATGCGGCGCGCCACGACGTCGCACGCTTCCTGGCGGAGGAGCTCGAACGGCGGCGGGAGCTCGGGTACCCGCCGTTCCGGCATCTCGTCCGCGTGGTCGCGTCGGGGCCGGACGGCCGCGATCCGATGCGGCTGCTCGGTGAGATCGCCGCGGGGCTGGCCGGCGTGGACGCCGACGTGCTCGGCCCGGCGCCGTTGCTCCGCCTTCGCGGTCGCCATCGCGCCCAGCTCCTGGCCAAGACCGGCGGCGTGCGGGCCGTCGCCTCCCGGACCGCGCGTTTGCTCGCCGCTGCGGCGCCGGCCATGCGCCGCGCCGGGGTCACCGCAGCCGTCGACGTCGACCCCCAGGGCCTCTGATTACATAGGGCGCCATGGCGGAGGCTGAAGAGGGCAAGACCGACGAGCTCGATCCCGAGGCGCAGGCCCGCCGACGGCTCGCGCTCGGCCAGATCCGCCAGTACCCGGATCCCGTGCTGCGGATGCGGGCGCGGGAGGTCGAAAACTTCGACGGCGACCTGCGCCGGCTGGCGGAGCGGATGACGCAGCTGATGCGGGACGCGAACGGCGTTGGGCTCGCCGCGACGCAGGTCGGCATCATCCGGCGAGTCTTCGTCTTCCAGACCGGCCCGGATGAGGACCCGATCGCCGTCGTGAACCCGGTGCTCGTCGAGCCGTCAGAAGAGACGACCGTCGACGACGAGGGCTGTCTCTCGCTGCAGGGCGTCCAGATGCCAGTCGAGCGCCCGGCGTCCGTACGGCTGACGGGTCGCGCTCTCGAGGGTGGGGAGCTCTCGCTGGAGCTTGCCGACCACACCTCGCGCGTCGTGCAGCACGAGCTCGACCATCTGGACGGCGTCCTCATCCTCGACCGGACGACGGACGAGGCGCGGAAAGCGGCGCTCGCTCTGTTGCGGCCGAAGGCCGTCCTCACCCC
>JBKKAR010000099.1:0-13699 GCA_046714355.1 Gaiellaceae bacterium
GGCGCGATCGCGGCCGGCCACCCACTCACCGCAGAAGCGGGGGCCCAGGTGCTGGCCGAGGGCGGCAACGCCGTGGACGCCTGCCTGGCGGCCGCGTTCGTCTCCTGGGTCGCAGAGAGCCCGCTGACGGGCCCGGGCGGGGGCGGCTTCCTGCTCGTCCACCGAGCCCGGGACGGACGCTCACGACTGCTCGACTTCTTCGTCGGGGTGCCCGGCGCGGCTCTGGAGAGCGGAGCGATCAGAGAGATGGAGACGATCGACGTCGATTTCGACAGTTCGTCGACCCAGGCGTTCGGGATCGGCGCGGCGTCGGTGGCCGTACCTGGGACGGTCGCAGGTCTCGAAACCGCGCACCGAGCGTACGGGCGCGTTCCGTGGGCGAAACTGTTCGAGTCGGCAATCGGCCTCGCCAGGGACGGGATCTTGCTGACCCGCGAGCAGGCGTACCTGCACGCGATCCTCGACACCATCCTGCGCCACACGGATTCCGGTCGAGCGATCTACGGTCCGGGCGGTGAGCGGCTCACCGCCGGGAACCGCTTGAAGATGAGCGATCTCGCCTCGACACTGGAACTGCTCGCCGACAGAGGCGCCGACGCGTTCTACGGCGGCCTCCTCGCCGATCGGATCGCCGGGCACATCCGTGCAGAAGGTGGCGCGTTGACGCGCGAAGACCTCCGCCGGTATCGCGTGATCTGGCGGCGGCCAATCGATGTGGACTTCCTCGGAGATCGCTTCGTCTCGAATCCGCCGCCATCTTCGGGCGGTGTCCTCATCGCGTACGGGTTGCTGCTCCTCGACCAGGTTGGCCTCGGCGGTGGGCCTGGAAGCGCCGCTGCGATCGCCCGTCTGGTCGGGGTCATGGGCGAACAGACCCTGGCGCGCGGTCCGGGTTTCGCACGTCAGCTGCACGGCGGCGGCCTCGCGCGGCAGCTCCACGACGACCACCGAGTCGCCGCGGCGGCCGGCCGACTCGCCGACAGCCACCACCCGGCCGCTCCGGAGCCCGCCGAGCCCTCACGAACGACGCACATCTCGGTCGTAGACGCAGACGGCAACGCCGCCTCGCTGACGGCGTCGACCGGCTCCGGCTCCGGCGTCGTCGTGCCCGGGACCGGCGTGCACCTGAACAACATGCTCGGCGAGCACCATCTCAATCTGGCCCGCCGGCGCCGGCAGCCCGGGACCCGGCTGACGAGCATGATGGCGCCCTCGATCGTCCTTCGGGACGGAGCTCCCCGGCTCGTCGTCGGCAGCGCCGGCTCGGTGCGGTTGCGCGGTGCGATCCTCCAGATCGTCGTCAACACGATCGGTCACGAGCTCCCTGTGGACGAGGCGATCAATGCTCCACGGATCCATCTCGACGAGGTTCACGTCCACTGCGAGGGCGGCTCGGACCCGACCCAGCTGGACGAGCTCGAGAGTCGAGGCTTCGACGTCGTCCGCTGGCGGCGGCGCAATCTTTACTTCGGAGGTGCCGCTGCGGTTGAGGTTCGGCCCGACGGGACCCTCGCGGCAGCCGGAGACCCGCGGCGGGGCGGACACGGCATCGTCGTCGGTGACTGAGACGGTCGTCGTGCGCCGGGCGCAGCCTGGCGATGCCGGTGCTCTCGTCGCGCTCGCCGAGGAGGTCGCGTCCGAGCCCGAGGGCTGGCTCATCTCGGACGGCGCCTGGCGCACACCGGGGGAGGAGCGCCGCTTCCTGCGCGCTCTGCGCCGGTACAGCGATGTGGCGGTCTTCGTCGCCGAGATAGAAAGGCACATGGGGACAGGATTAATCCTGTCCCCATCAACCTCTACTGGCACCATCGTCGGCCGCATGTCGCTCGGCCGCGATCCGCATCCGGCGTGCAGGCACGTCGCCGACCTAGGACTCATGGTCGCCGCGAGCCACCGCCGTCGCGGGATCGGGAACGCGCTGCTCGAGGCGGCGGTGGACTGGGCTCGCGCCACCGCAGTGCGCAAGCTCGAGCTCCACGTCTTCCCGCACAACGAGGCCGCGATCGCGCTGTACGAGCGGTTCGGATTCCGCCGGGAGGGCTATCGCCGGGGCCACTATCGCCGCGGGCCGGAGTATCTCGACGCGATCCTCATGGCCTTGGAGCTCTAGACCTCGATTAGGGTCAGCGCCGCATGACCAAGCTCGCAGAGATCGCGGACAGCTTTTTCAAGCCTGCGGTCCGAGACCTCGTACCGTACGAGCCGGGGAAGCCTGTCGAGGAGGTTCAGCGGGAGCTCGGCCTCGAGCGCGTCGTCAAGCTGGCCTCGAACGAGGGGCCGTTTGGACCCTTCCCCGAGGCGCTCGACGCCCTCGCCGCGACGGCCACCGAGCTCAACCGCTACCCCGACGGAGGCGCCTATCGTCTTCGAGCCGCGCTTGCCGAACGCCACGGGGTCCGCTCCGAGGAGATCGCGCTCGGAGCTGGAGCTGACGGCGTCGTGGATGCGCTCTCGCAGATCTCGCTCGACCCGGGTGACGAGATCGTCTGCGGCTGGCCGAGCTTTCCGAGTTACGTGATCGGCGCGAAGAAGCTCGGCGCCGTCGCACGCACGATCCCGCTTGTGGACGGCCGCTACGACCTGGAGGGGATGCTCTCTGCGATCACCGAGCAGACGAAGCTCGTCTACGTCTGCCACCCGAACAACCCCACCGGGACGATGAACACTCGAGCGGAACTCGACAGCTACTTCGAGCGCGTCCCGAACCACGTCGTCACGGTCCTCGACCAGGCGTACTTCGAGTACGTGGTCGATCCTGACTACGCGGACGGGATCGAGGAGTACGCGAAGGCGGGAAGACGCGTGGTCGTCCTCCGGACCTTCTCGAAGATCTTCGGCCTCGCCGGTCTGCGGGTCGGGTACGGCGTCGCTCCCGCTGCGCTTGTCACGGCGATCGGCAAGGTTCGACGCGCGTTCGACATCACCTCGCCCGCGCAGGTCGCTGCGGTCGCGAGCCTCGCGGCCCCCGGTGCGGATGCGGAGCTCGAGCGCCGTCGCCGGCTGAACGCCGAAGGGCGCCCCGCCATCGAGCAGGCGTTGCGGGAGCACGGTTTCGACCCGGTCGGCCCGGCCGTCGCGAACTTCGTCTTCGCCGAGGTTGCGGACGACTCGCGCCCGCTTTTCGAGCAGCTCCTGCACGAGGGCGTCATCGTCCGGCCGACACACGGCTTTGGCGCGTCGGGCGCGATCCGCGTCACAGTCGGCACCCCCGAAGAGAACGCCATCTTCTTCGAGGCGCTTGGCCGGGTGACCAGTGCCGTTCGGGCCTAACTCGAAGGGTGAATTTTGTCGTCATGCGGGGTAACGGCGGTTACCGTCTTGATTAGAGGAAACGAGTGCTAAGCCGCCAGCTCACGCTTCTGAGAGAAGTCCAGAGCTTCCGCCTCCTGGCGCTTGCGACGGTTGGCTCGGCGGTCGGGACCTGGCTAGCGTTCGTCGCGCTGACGATCGACGTCTACGACCGCACCGGCTCGGCGGTCTGGGTCAGCGCCCTGCTGATCGCCGACTTCCTGCCGGCGATCCTGATCGGTCTCGCGGCGGCGGCGGTCGTCGACCGCCTGCCTCGACGCCGCCTCATGATCGCCTCCGACCTCGTCCGCGTCGGCATCTTCGCCGCGCTACCGTTCGCGAACGATCCGACCACGATCGTCGCGCTCGCCGCCGTGGCCGGGTTCGCGACGGGCTTCTTCCGGCCGGCGCTCTACGCCGGGCTCCCGAATCTCCTGCCGGACGAGGACCTCCCGCACGCGAACTCCCTCCTCCAGACGATCGAGAACCTCGCGTGGGCGCTTGGCCCCGTGATCGGCGGCGTCCTCGTCGCAACCACCGGACCGGACGCCGCCTACTGGATCAACGCGGTCACGTTCCTCCTCTCGGCCGCGTTCCTGGCCGGGATACCGGATCGCCTGCTGCAGGCCGCGCCGGCGGTCGGGCGCGGCTACTGGCGCGACATGACCGACGGCTTCCGGCTCGTCCGCAACTCGCGCGCGCTCCTCACGGTGCTGACGGCGTGGAACGTGATCATGCTGGCGAGCGCCGGTGTGAACGTCGCGGAGGTGGTGCTGGCGAAGGAAGCCTTCGGCGCCGGCGACTTCGGCTACGGGCTGCTCGTGGGCTCTACGGGGGTCGGCCTCGCCGTAGGCAGCTTCCTCGCCGGTTCGCTGCTCGAGAGGCGGGCGATCGGCACCGTGTATGCGACCTCCATGGGCCTCGTCGCCCTGGGGATGGTCGGCGCGGCGGCCTCACCCAACGTCTGGATCGCCGCGGCCTGCGTCGTCGTGCTCGGGACCGGGAACGGCGCTGCCGTCGTCTGCAACGCGCTGCTCGTACAGCGCGGCGCGCCTGACGCGCTCCGGGGCCGGGCCTTCACGCTGCTGATGAGCTCGAACTACGTCGTCCTCGGCATTGGGATGATCGCCGCGGGCCCGCTGACCGACGAGGTCGGTCCCCGCACGGTGTGGGCCCTGGCCGGCGCTCTAGCCGCTGTCGCGGCGATCGTCGGGCTCCTGCTCGCCCGCGGCATCGTCACCAAGGCGCATCCTCCGGCCGAGCTGGCGCACCAGCCCGAACCCGTCGAGACGGCCCGGCTCTAGATCTAGGCTTCCCGGGATGGCCGGGAGGAAGAAGTGGACGCGCGAGACGCTGCTCGAGGGCGTCCGAGCCGGTGACCGGCGGGCGCTCGCGCGGACGATCACGCTCGTCGAGAACTCGGACCCGCTGGCCTACGACCTCGTCCGCGAGCTCTACCCCGAGACCGGGCGCGCCTACGCCGTGGGGATCACGGGCCCGCCCGGCGTCGGCAAGTCGAGTCTGATCAGCGCGCTCGTTCGGCACGTGCGTGCACAGGGGAAGACCGTCGGCGTCATCTCCGTCGACCCGTCCAGTCCGTTCTCGAAAGGTGCGCTCCTCGGTGACCGGATCCGGCTCTCCGACCACTTCCTCGACCCGGGCGTCTTCATCCGTTCGATGGGCACCCGCGGACACCTCGGTGGGCTCGCCGAAACCACGTTGCAGGCGCTGCTGGTGCTCGACGCAGCCGGCCGCGACCTCGTCTTCCTCGAGACCGTGGGCACCGGGCAGAGCGAGATCGAAGTCATCGGCGTCGCTGACACGGTCGTCCTCGTCCTGATGCCCGGCTCCGGGGACTCGGTGCAGGCGCTGAAGGCGGGGATCATGGAGATTCCGGACGTGATCGCCGTCAACAAGAAGGATCACCCAGCAGCCAAGACGATGCTGAACGAGGTGCGGTCGATCCTCGCCCTCGATACCGAGAGCGACTGGAAGCCGCCGATCGTCCTCACGGAAGCCGTCACGGGCGAAGGCGTCGCGGAGCTTTGGGAGCACGTCGCGGGCCACCGGGAGCACCTCGAGTCCAACGGGCTGCTCGACGAGCGGCGCCGCCAGAACCTCGCGCGTGAGGTCTTCACCGTCGCCTCGGCCCGCGCCAAGACCCATCTGGAGCAAGCAGTTGCCGACGATCCCGAGCTCCGGCGGCTGCTCGACGAGGTGCAGCGACGGGAGCTCGACCCGCTGACGGCGGTTCGCGAGATCATGACGAAGGTGTTCAAGGTTGAAGGCGACGGAAACAGCACCGACCGCAGCTGACATCCGCGAGGCGCGCGAGCGCATCGCCGGGGTCGCGCGGGAGACACCCGTGTACAGCTCCGAGACCTTCTCGCGGATCTCGGGCCGCGACGTCTGGCTGAAGGCCGAGAATCTCCAGCGGACCGGTGCATTCAAGGTTCGCGGCGCCGTCAACAAGGTCGCGACGCTCACGCAGGACGAACGAGAGGCCGGGGTCGTCGCCGCCAGCGCCGGTAACCACGGGCAGGCCGTCGCCTGGGCGGCGCGGCAGGCCGAGGTCAAGGCGCGTATCTACGTTCCGCAGGACGCCCCGATGGCGAAGGTCGAGGCTTGCCGCACCTACGGCGCCGAGACCGTGATGGTGGGCGAGCGCTTCGAGGACGCAATGGCAGCGGCGAGAGCCGATGTCGAAGAGCGCGGCGCGACCTTCATCCACCCGTTCGAGGATTCGACCGTGATCGCCGGCCAGGGCACGATCGGGCTCGAGCTGGCCGAGCAGGTCGCGGACGCGGAGACGGTCGTCATCCCGGTCGGCGGCGGCGGGCTCGCGGCCGGCATCGCGATCGCGATCCGCGAGCTGCGGCCGAAGATCCGGCTTGTCGGCGTCCAGGCCGGCCTCTCCGGGTTCACGATCGCCGACGGGATCTTCGTCAAGCACCCGGGAGAGCTGACGATGTCGATCCTCGACGACGTCCTGGACGAGCTGGTCGAGGTCGACGACGAGGCGATCAGCGAGGCGATCGTGCTGCTGCTCGAACGGGCGAAGCTCGTCGTCGAAGGGGCGGGCGCCGTCGGGGTCGCAGCGCTGCTCGGCGGGAAGGTGGGCGGTGGCGCGGGGCCGGTTGCGATCGTCCTCTCGGGCGGAAACATCGACCCGACGCTCCTCATCTCGGTCGTCCGGCATGGGCTGACGCTCGGCGGCCGCTATCTCGTCCTCCGCACCCGGATCGCGGACCGGCCGGGCGAGCTCGTCAAGCTGCTCGGGCTGATCGCACAGGAGCGCGGGAACGTGATCTCCGTCGAGCACCACCGGGAGGGGATGGACGTTCCTGTCGCGCAGACCGAGGTCGAGCTGACGCTGATCACGCGGGACCAGGAGCACGTCGCTGTGCTGCTCGAGGCGATGAAGTCCTGGGGCTACGAAGTCGAGCGCCTGAAATAGTCGAAGGAAGATCGGGCGCCTGTCGGCCGTCTAGTGGTGAGGGCCGGTGGACGGACGATGCGGCAGATGTCCGCCGGCCTGTTCCCTCTTAGACTCGTCGCATGAGTGACGGGGGTCGCAGGGAGCGGAAGGTCGTGAGCGTGCTCTTCGCCGATCTCGTCGGCTTCACGTCACGCGCCGAGACTCTCGACCCCGAGGACGTCGAGGCGATCCTGCACCCTTTCCACGAGCGCCTTCGCGCCGAGCTCGAACGACACGGCGGCACCGTGGAGAAGTTCATCGGCGACGCGGTCATGGCGGTTTTCGGCGCCCCGGTCGCCCACGAGGACGATCCCGAGCGGGCGGTCCGGGCGGCGCTCGCGATCCGCGATTGGATCCGCGAGGAAGGCGACCTCGAGGTCCGGATCGCGGTCAACACCGGCGAAGCACTCGTTTCGCTCGACCCGAGCCCTAGAGCCGAGCGCGGCCTGGCCGCCGGTGATGTCGTCAACACGGCTTCCCGGCTCCAGAGCGCTGCGCCCGTGAACGGGATCCTCGTCGGCGAGACGACCTACAACGCCACTTCCCGCGCGATCGAATACGACGAAGCGCCGGCAGTCGAAGCGAAGGGGAAATCCGAGCCGGTTCGCGTCTGGGAGGCGATCGAGGCCCGCTCCCGCTACGGGTCCGATGTCACCCATGAGCCCAAGACACCGCTTGTCGGCCGCGAGCAGGAGGTCGCGATCCTTGTCGACGCCCTGGCGCGGGTGCGGCGCGAACGATCGCCGCAGCTCGTGACGCTTGCCGGGGTCCCGGGGATCGGCAAGAGCCGGCTGGTGTTCGAGCTCTTCTCGGCGATCGGAAGGCAGCCCGACCTCATCTACTGGCGCCAGGGCAGATGTTTGCCGTACGGCGAGGGCGTGGCGTTCTGGGCGCTCGGCGAGATCCTGAAAGCTCACGCGGGGATCCTCGAGGGCGAGCCCGACGAACGGGCAATCGAGAAGTTGCGGGCCGTCGTGGCCGAGGCGGTACCCGAGGCCGACGAGGCGAAGTGGGTCGTCCAGCAGCTTCGCCCGTTGCTCGGTCTCGCCGAAGCGAGCGAGACCGGCGGCGATCGCCGGGTCGAAAGTTTCGCGGCCTGGCGGCGGTTCTTCGAGGGCCTGGCCGAGCTGGACCCGCTCGTCCTGGTGTTCGAGGACCTACACTGGGCGGACGAAGGCCTGCTCGAGTTCGTAGACCATCTCGTCGACTGGGCCACCTCGGTTCCGATCCTCGTGGTCGCCACGGCTCGCCCCGAGCTGCTCACGCGGCGCCCGGGATGGGGCGGAGGCAAGCCCAACGCGACGACGATCTCCCTCTCCCCGCTGAACGAGCAAGAGACGGCGACGCTCGTGCACGGCCTGCTCGAGCGCGCAGTGCTGCCTGCCGAGGTTCAGACCGCATTGCTCGACCGAGCGGGTGGCAACCCGCTCTACGCGGAGGAGTTCGCACGGATAGTGCTCGAGCGTGGAGTCCTTGGCGGCGACGCCGCCGACTTGCCGCTTCCCGAATCTGTCCAGGGCCTGATTGCCGCCCGCCTCGACGCGTTGGCCGAGGAGGAAAAGGCCCTGATCCAGGACGCCTCGGTGATCGGCAAGGTGTTCTGGCTGGGGGCGATGGCGGCGCTGGCCGGCGAAGACGACCTCCGGCCGCTCGAGCTGCGGCTCCACGGCCTCGAGCGAAAGCAGTTCATTCGGCGGGAGCGCCGTTCGTCCGTCGAGGGCGATGCGCAATACGCGTTCGTCCACGGGCTCGTCCGGGAGGTCGCGTACGGCCAGATCCCTCGGGCAGGCCGAGCCGAGCAGCACCGAAGGGCCGCGACATGGATCGAAGCCCTGGGCCGGCCAGACGATCACGCCGAGATGAGAGCTCACCATCTGGCAAGCGCGTTGGGGGCGGCGCAGGCGGCCGGCCAGGACACGGCGGCGCTGTCGGACACTGCTCGTATCGCTCTTCGCGAGGCCGGCGACAGGGCCATCTCTCTGGGCGCGTTTGTCGCAGCCGCCACTCACTACGACAGAGCGCTCGAGATCTGGCCGGACGACGGCGAACGGCCTCGTTTGCTCTTCGCGGCTGCCCGCGCCCGCTTCGCGCTGGAGTTCGCAAACGACGACGAGTTGACGGCTGCCCGGGATGCGCTGCTCGAGGCTGGCGACCGCGAAGGCGCCGCCGAGGCTCAGGTCAGGATCGCCAATGTGCACTGGATCCAAGGCCGGGGTGACGAGGTCCTGCACCACATCGAGCGGGCTGCGGCGCTGGCCGAGCCGCTACCGACGTCTTCGACGAAGGCGGACGTGTACTCATATCTCGCCCGCTTCCATATGGTCGCTGGCCGCCACGAGCCCGCACGTGCCTTTGGCGAAGCGGCGTTAGGAATGGCCGAGGAGCTCGGCCTCGAAGAGGAGCGAGGCCAGGCACTCAATACGCTCGGAACCATCCGCTGCGCGGAGGGTGACCGCGCCGGCCTCGAGCAGCTCGAGCAAAGCATTGCGATCTTCGAGCGCCTCAACTCGCCCGAAATGAACCGCGCCTTCAACAACCTGATCTATTCGCTGTTCGGATTCGGTGAGCTCGAACGCGTGGCCGGGCTGGCGGCGAACCATCTCGATCTGGCTGAACGATGGGGCTCCCTCGAGTGGATTCGCTGGGCGAAGACCCAGCAGCTTGGGAACCTGTACGTCACCGGCTGCTGGGACGCAGCTCTGGAGATCATCGAGAGCCTGATTGCCGGGCTCGCCGGAGGCGAGCAGCATTACCTCCAAACGGAATGGCGTCTCTTCCGCAGCAAGATCCGACTAGCGCGAGGGGACGAGGGGGGCGCCGAGGAGGATGCTGTCATCGCCCTGCAGGGGGGGCGATTGGCCGGCGACGCCCAGGCCGTCGTTCCCGCGCTCGCCTGGCACGCGCGAGGGCTTGCCACGAGGGGGCATCCCGAAGGCGACGCAGTGGCTACCGAGCTGCTCTCGATCTGCCGCGGAATCCCACTGCGCGTTGTCGACCACTGGGTCACGGACGCCGCCGTTGCCCTGTCCGCTCTCGGCCGCAGCGCCGACTTCGACGGGCTCGTGGAGATTCTCCGCGTCCCGACACCGTGGCTGAACGCAGGCATCGCTCTCGCGCGCGGTGACTACGGAGGCGCCGCCGCAACGTTCGCCTCGATAGGTGCTGTCGCGAGCGAGGCGGAGGCGCGTCTTCTCGGCGCGAGAGCAGGGCTGTATGTCGATCTCGCGGGCGCGATCGAGTTCTTCCGCACGGTCGACGCGAGCGCCTACCTGCGCGAGGCCGAGTCGTTGCTCGCTACGAGCCGCAGCGCCTGAAGCTGACCGTCTCGCCGCCGCGGGCGGCCCAGTCGTCGATGCCGCCGTTGAGCACGGGCCGGGCGTCGATCCCTGCGGCCGCGAGGACGCTGGCCGCCACGCCGGCCCGAGACCCGGACGAGCAGATGGTCACCACCGGCTTTCCTCCCTCGAGGTCGTTCGCCCAGTCGCGGACGAGCCGGTACGGGATGTTGCGGCTGCCGGGGATGTAGCCCTGGTCCCGCTCGTGCGGCTCTCGGACGTCGAGCACCTCGACCTCTCCGGCCGCGAAGAGACGCTCGAGCTCGTCGAGGCTGACCTCGGCGAGCTCCTCCTGCGCGGGCGGGCCGAGCAGATAGCCGGCGAGCTCGAAGATGCCGACCGACCGGAGCCCGCGAACCGCGCGCTCTGCCTGCCCTTCGGTGGCGGCGTGGATGACGACGAGCTCGCCTTCGGGGAGCACGAACGCCGCCTTGGTCGCGAAGCCGCCGCCGTCGAGCGGGACGCTGAGCGCCCCCCGAGCGTGACCCGACGCGAACTCCTCGGCCGAGCGGACGTCGAGCAGCGCTCCGCCGCTCCCGCCGTTCAGCGCTTCGATCGGTCCCGGCGCGCCGACGAAGGGGCCACGGTTCAGCTCGACGATCCGTTCCATGTTCGGCGGCCGGACGCCGGCGCGGATCGACTCCGCCACGAAGTCGTCCTCGTCCTGGCGCGCAAGCGCCTTGTTGAACCGGCGCTCGAACCCGATCGTGGACGACGGCTTGGAGCTCATCCCGGCGCCGCAGAGCGAGCCTGCGACGTGGCCGGGGTGGATCTCGACTCCGTCGGGAAGCTGGAGCAGGCGCTGGAGGCTCCGATAGAGCTCGCGGGCGCCCTCGGTCGCCTCCACCGCGAGGTCGGGCCTTCCGGCGTCGCCCACGAACAGACAGTCCCCGGTGAGCGTCAGCCAGGGCTCGTCGGCTCGCTCCCGGTCGATGACGGCGAACGAGCAGTGCTCGGGCCGGTGCCCCGGCGTGTGCATGACGCGGGCGCAGACGGAGCCGACCGCGATCTCGTCGCCGTCGGACAGCTGATCGAACGCATACTCGGGCGCGGCGGCGGGGTGGATCGACACCGGCAGGCCGTGGTCGAGCGCCAGCCTTCCGTGACCGGAAACGTGGTCGGCGTGCGTGTGCGTCTCGAGCACGCGGATCAGGCGTACGCCCTCCTGCTCGGCCGCCTCGAGGTACTGCTCGACGGCGAAGGCCGGGTCGACCACGAGCGCCTCTCCGGAGGACTCGTCACCGATCAGGTAAGAGGCGCAGCCAAGATCGTCGTCGACGAACTGGCGGAACAGCACCACGAGAGCCTAACAAGCGGTCCTTACGACCTTGCATAGGCTCTTAAGGATCGAGCTTAGCCGGAGCTAGAACCCGAGGTGCTTGGCGATGACCATGCGCTGGACTTCGTTTGTGCCCTCTCCGATCTCGAGGATCTTCTGGTCGCGGTAAAGGCGCGAGATCGCGTACTCGTCCATGAACCCGTAGCCGCCGTGGATCTGGAGCGCCGCATTCGCCGCGCGGTGTGACAGCTCGCCCGTGTAGAGCTTCGCCATCGCCGCCTCCTTGGCGAAGGGTCGGCCCTGATCCTTGAGCCACGCGGCCTTGTAGACCATGTTGCGTCCGGCCTCGATCTCCGTGGCCATGTCCGCGAGCTGGAACTGGATCGCCTGGAACCTCGCGATCGGCTTCCCGAACTGCTTCCGTTCCTTCGCGTACGCCGCAGCCAGGTCATAGGCGCCCTGGGCCAGTCCAAGTCCCATGGCCGCGACCGAGATGCGTCCGCCGTCGAGGATCTCGAGGAACTGCTGAAAGCCCTTGCCGCGTGGCCCAAGCAGGTTTCCCTCCGGCACGCGAACATCGCGGAACGAGAGCTCGCGGGTGTCCGACGCCCGCCAGCCGAGCTTCCGCATCGGCGCGGCGATCTCGTAGCCTCGGGTCCCGTTCGGAACGACGATGTTCGAGATCTCGTCCTCGCCGGTGAGCGCCGTGATCGTCACGCAGGCGGAGATGTCGGTGCCGGCGTTCGTGATGAACATCTTCGAGCCGTTGATCAGCCACTCACCGTCCTCGAGCTCGCCGCGGGTGCGCGTCGCGCCGGCGTCCGAGCCTGCCTCCGCCTCGGTCAAACCGAAAGCCGCGAGCTTCTCTCCGGAAGCGAGCTGCGGGACCCACTCCCGCTTCTGCTCCTCGCTTCCGTAGAGGTAGATCGGCAGCGTGCCGAGCGAGTGGTGCGCGGCCACCGTGATTGCCACGGAGGAGTCGACTCGCGTCAGCTCCTCGACGGCGATCGCATACGAGACCGTGTCGGTTCCGGCGCCGCCGTACTCCTCGGGGATCGTCATCCCCATCAGCCCGAGCTCGGCCATCTCCTTCACGAGCTCGTAGGGGAAGCGGTGCTCGCGGTCCAGCTCTTCCGCGACCGGTTCGACCCGATCGACCGCGAAGTCCCGGACCGTCCGGCGCAGAAGGTCGTGCTCTTCCGTGAGGTCGAGGTTCACGAGAAGGAGCGTGCCAGCTCGGCGATCAGCCGAACGCCGTACCCGGTCCCGCCCTTCTGGCTCAGGTAGTCGTCTCGAGACCAGGTCAGGAACCCGGTGCCGGCCATGTCCACATGCGCCCAGAGCCCCTCGCCGACGAACTCCTGAAGGAAGCCTGCGGCGTAGGCGGGGATCGCTTGGCCGCGAACGGACGAGTTCTTGAGGTCGGCGAAGGCCGATTCCGTGTACTTCCGAAAACGGCGGTGGATCGGAAGCGACCAGGCATGGTCACCGCTCCGTTCGCCCGCCGCGGTCACCCGATCCCGCCACTCGTCGTCGTTGCCGAAGACGCCGGCGTAAAGATCTCCGAGCGCCTTCTCCATCGCGCCGGTCAGCGTCGCGAAGTCCACGAGGTGCGTGGCGCCCTGCTCGCGCGTGTACCAGAGCATGTCCGCCAGGACCAGCCGGCCCTCGGCGTCCGTGTTGACGATCTCGATCGTCTTGCCGTTCATGGCGCGGACGATGTCGCCGGGACGGAAGGCGCCGCCGCCGACCATGTTCTCCGTCGCTCCGACGACGCAGAGGGTGCGCACCGGCAGCCCGAGCTCCGCGATCGCTCCGATTCCGGCGAGGACGGCCGCGCCGCCCGCCATGTCGCCCTTCATGTCCTCCATGTAGAGCCCGGGCTTGATCGAGATCCCGCCCGAGTCGAACGTGACTGCCTTGCCGACGAGACCCAGGACGTCGGCGCCTGCGTCTTCGGGCTCGTAACGGAGCACGATCGTCCGCGGCTCGTTGTGGCTCCCCTGCGCGACGGCTCCGAAGGAGCCCATCCCGAGCTCCGCCATTCGCTCCGGACCGAAGGACTCGGCGTGGATGAGTCCGCCAGACTCCGTCGCGATCTGCTCGGCATGTTCGGCCAGAACCGCGGGAGTCAGCTCGTTCGGCGGCTCGTTCGCGTAGTCCCGAGCCCGATTCGCCCAACGCGCGACTAGGAGCGCCCGCTCCGCTTCTTCCCGGACTGCGTCGTCGCCGCCGACGAAGACGACGCCTTCGAGCTCCTCCTTGCGGCCGCCCGACTTCCAGAGGCCGGGGTCGTAGCCGCCGAGGACGACTCCGTCG
>JBKKAR010000100.1:0-3167 GCA_046714355.1 Gaiellaceae bacterium
ATCAGGACGTCGGGCATCGGAGAACGGGAATCCTATACCGGGCCGCCGCATACACTGAGCGGCCGTGGAGCAGGCCCTTTCGCGCGCCCAGGCGCTGATCTCGAGCTACGACGGCGAGCTTCGCCGCCTCCTGCCCGAGGGCGCCGAGATCTTCGACGCCCACCTCCACCTGGGGCACGACATCGACGGCATGAGCGGCCAGTACGAGGAGCTCGAGCGGACAATGGACGCGTACGGCATCTCGCGCGCCTTCATGTTCTGCATGGACGAGCCCGACCGCGAGCCCGCCTTCCGCGCGCCGAACGATCGCACCCTGCGGGATGCCGAGCGTTCAGGCGACCGTCTGGTCCCCTTCGTCAGGCTCGACCTGACCGCGGAGGGGCCGATCGACGAGGCCGTCCGCTGCCTCGACCGCGGCGCGAAAGGCATCAAGCTCCACCCGCGGGCCCAGCGCTTCACGCTCAACGACGAGCGGCTCGCTCCGGTGTTCGAGCTGGCGGCCGAGCGGCGGGTGCCGATTCTCATCCACGGCGGCCGCGGTCTCCCGCCGATCGCCGACCACCTCTCGCGGCTCGCCGAGCGCTATCCCGAGGCGCAGCTGATCATCGCCCACGCCGGAATCGCAGACATGGCCGCTCTGGCCGGCTTGTTCGCGGGGCGAAAAGGCATCTTCTTCGACTCCTCCGTCTGGAGCCCGGTCGATCTCCTGGACTTCTTCCACCAGGTCCCGCCCGAGCAGGTCCTCTACGCCTCCGACTACCCGTACGGCCGCCAGCCGCAGTCGCTCCTCATCTCCCTGCGCACGGCGATCACGGCCGGCCTCGACGAGAAGCAGCTGCGCGACATGCTCGCCGGCAACGCCAACCGGATCGCCGACGGCGAGGAACCTCTCGAGCCGTCGAGGCCAATCGGCAGCGGCGAGTTCCGCCAATCGATGGCACTCGCCCGGATCCACCAGTACCTCTCGATGGCGACGCCGTTGCTCTGGACCCGGCAGTCGGACACGATCGGCGTGATCGGCCTCGCGCTGAACGCCGCGCAGGAACGCAACGGCTACGTGCAGGAGCTCGATCAGATCAGGGAGCTCCTCTCGGCGGCGCAGGATCTCTGGCGGGCGCTGCCGGAGATCGAGGACGAGGGCGAGCGGGCGACGACCGGCCGCTCCGTCTTCGCGCTCGTCCACCTCGCCGACATCATCGCGGTGACTCCCGGTGCCTGAGGTTCGGCTCACGATCAACGGCGACGAGCACGAGGCCGATCTCCCGGTCGGAGCCTCGCTCGCGCACTTCCTCCGCGAGCACATCGGCCTCACCGGGACGAAGATCGCCTGCAACGAAGGCCACTGCGGCGCCTGCACGGTTCAGCTCGACGGTGTCGCCATCCTTTCCTGCATCACGCTCGTCCATACCGTCGAGGGAGAGGTGACGACGATCGAAGGCCTCCGAGATCATCCGATGGTCGATGCGTTCGTCAGGACGGACGCGCTCCAGTGCGGGTTCTGCACACCAGGCCAGATCGTTTCCGCGACGGCGCTCGTCGCGGCGAACCCCTCGCCGAGCTCCGAGGAGGTTCGCCATGCGATGGCCGGGAACCTCTGCCGCTGCGGCGCGTATCCCAAGATCGAGGAGGCGGTGCTCTCGTGGCAAGGTTGATCAAGACGGAGAAGGAGGTCGAGGGCCGCTACACGGAGCAGTGGGTCGTCGTCGAGGAGGACGTCCTCGAACAGTGGCCCGCCGGCCCGGGGGACACCGTCGGCCGCCCAACTCAGCGGCAGGACGGCCTCCAGCGCGCCCGGGGAGAGGCGCGCTATACCGCCGACATCCAGCTCCCGGGGATGCTGCACACTGCGGTCCTCCGGAGCCCGTTCGCTCGCGCACACATGAAGTGGATCGACATGGGCGCCGCAATGGAGGCACCGGGCGTACGAGCCGTCATCGGCGTGGCCGAGAGCGGCGTCCTGACGCAATCTCCGAACTACCAGGGCCAGCCGATCGCCGCCGTCGCGGCGGACACTTTCGAGCAGGCCCGCGCGGCTGTCGCCCTCATCAAGGTCGAGTGGGAAGAGCTCGAGCCGCTCCTCGACCCGGATGAGGCCGTCCGACGCAACCAGTTCGTCGAGGAGCCGAGCCGCCACGAGCGGGGCGACGTCGAGCGCGGTCTCGCCGAGGCCGACGTCGTCATCGAGGCCGAGTACCGCACGCAGACCGTCCTCCACAACTCGATGGAGACCCACCAGGCGATCTGCCAGTGGGAGGGCCGCGACCGGCTGACCGTCCACATCTCGACGCAGTACGTCTGGGGCGTCCGCGCGAGCGTCGCCAAGCACTTCGAGCTGCCGGAGGACCACGTCCGCGTCGTCTGCCGGTTCATGGGCGGTGGCTTCGGCTCGAAGAACGGGCCCGGCGACTACACGTACATCGCTGCGGCGCTCGCCCGGGCGACTGGCCGCCCGGTGAAGTGCCAGCTCACCCGGCGAGAGGAGAACCTCGACGCCGGAAACAGGAACGCGACGATCCAGCGGCTGCGAGTCGGTGCCCGCTCGGACGGGACGCTGACGGCGCTCGACGGCGAGTTCGTCAACGCGACAGGCTGGGACGGCTGGCTGGCATCGACGGGCGGGCCCATGCGGATGCTCTACGCCTGCGAGAACGTGCGAACGGTCGAGTACGGCGCGAAGCTGAACATTCCGCCGATGGCGGCCTTCCGCGCGCCCGGTTTCGTGGAGGGGACTTTCGGGCTCGAGTGTCTCATTGACGAGCTGGCGGCGAAGCTCGACCTCGACCCGCTCGAGCTGCGCCGCCGAAACCACTCGGACCACGACGCGATGGACGAGCGCCCGTTCTCGTCCAAGAACCTGCTCGAGTGCTACCGCCGGGCGGAACCCCACTGGGCGAAGCGGGAGCAAGTTCGCGCCGCCTCGGACGACACCTGGAAGCGCGGCGTCGGCCTCGCGAGCCAGGTCTGGTACGGCGGAGGTGGGCCGCCCTCGTACGCATGGGTCCGGGTGGGCGCCGACGCGCGGGTCGCGGTGATCACGGCCATGCAGGACATCGGGACCGGCAGCGCCACGGCGATGGCGCAGATCGCCGCCGAGGAGCTCGGGGTCCCGGTCGACCACGTGGAGGTTTCGCTCGGCGATTCGGCCCGAGGTCCCTTCGCGTCGATCT
>JBKKAR010000101.1:0-25972 GCA_046714355.1 Gaiellaceae bacterium
CCCTGGGCTACCTGCAGACGGCTTACGACCAGGGGATCAAGAACATCACGATCCCGACCGCCACGTCGTCGAGCTACTGCATCCAGAGTGCGGTGGGCGGCAAGACCTGGCGCAAGAACGGCCCGGCTGCCGACCTCGAGAACGTCGTCTGCTAGTTCCAACTGTCCGTGCATGAGGAAAGGGGCGCCGAAAGGCGCCCTTTTCTTTTCAAGACGGGCGGTCCGGCGGCCGATAGACCGAGGGTGGTTGCGGCGCCCACTTCTCTGCCTACCCGCGCGCTTCTGAGCGGCCGCCTGGCCGCCCGCGTGGATGCGGCGGCGCTCCGCCTCCTTGCCGGCCTGATCGGCATCTCCTTCGCGGCTCGACTGGCCGCCGGCTGGTTTCGGGCGACGCCGAACTACTTTCCCGACGAGTACCTCTACGCCGAGCTCGCTCGTTCGCTTGTCGAGTCGGGCCGCCCGGCTGTGCGCGGGATCGACATCGGCTTCCCGTCCCTGCTCCAGCCGCTCCTCACGGCCCCGACCTGGCTGGCTGGCGACGTCCTCGTCTCGTTCCGGCTGACCCAGGCCCTCGGTGCGCTCGCGATGTCGCTCGTTGCTCTCCCCGTCTTCGCGCTCGGCCGAAGGCTGGGCGTCGGTCGTCCGCTCGCGCTCGCGGCGGCGGCCCTCTCGCTCGCTGTTCCCGACCTGCTCTTTGCCTCGTGGGTCATGGCCGAGCCGTTCGCGTATCCGCTCTTCGTGGCGGTCGTGCTCGTCGGGACCGCGGCTGTGGCGGAGCCGAGCAGGCGCCGCGGCCTCCTCTTCGTCGCACTCGTCGCCCTGGCGGCGTTCGCCCGAGCGCAGTTCGCCGTTCTCCCGCTCTGCTTCGTCGCCTCCGTCTTCCTCGTGGGACTGCGCGAGCGGCGCCTTCGCGTCGTTCTGCGGGAGCAGGCCCTCCCGCTCGGCGTCTTCGCCGGTGTCGGCGTCGCCGTTGCACTGGTCGGCATCGGCCGCGTCCTCGGTCTCTACCGAAACGCGCTCGACGGGCGGGCGGATCCGGTCGAGCTGATCGAGCGCATCGGCCTGAACGGTCTCGTGCTCGCGTATTCCTCGGGCTGGATCATCGTGCCGGGAGCACTGCTCGGGCTCGCGCTCGTCCTCGGCCGTCCGCGCTCGCGGGCCGAGCTCGCGTTCGGCGCGCTCTTCCTCACGACGGCGGTCGCGCTCCTCCTCGAGGCCGGCCTCGCCGGAGCGGTCGAGCATGCCCAGGAGCGCTACGTCTTCTACGTCCTTCCGTTGGCCGCGCTCGCCTTCTGTGTCTACGCATCGCGCGGCTGGCCCGCCCGGACACCCCTGGCTCTAGTGGCCTCACTTCTCATCGTCGCCTCTTCCCAGGTCCCGCTCGCCGGTGTGACTGCGGCGGAAGGGAAGTCTCAGTCGCCGTTCCTCTTCGCGGCTTTTCGGCTCGAGGAGGCGCTCGGCAGCCCGGGATCCGGCTCGCTGGCGGTCGCCGCGGCGGCGGCGGTTCTCGGCATCGCCGTCATCGTCCTCTCTGCACGCCCGGCGCTCGGCACTTCCGTCGTGCTCGGTGTGGCACTCGTCGCATCTGTCGCAACTTCCGTTGGCGCGGTCGCGTTCGACAACCGGAACTCCGCCTCGGTGCGGGCGGCCTTCCTTCCCGACGATCCGTCGTGGGTCGACCGCGCCGGCTTGGACGACGTCACCCTCGTCCGCGGGCCCGAGGGGATTCGGACGGAGGCGCTCGAGCAACTCTTCTGGAACCGGTCCGTCGACCGCGTCGTCCTCCTTCCCGGCGCCGAAGAGGTCGACCACTTCCACTCCGCCACGGTCACGGTCGGGAGCGAGGGAAGCTTGCGCTCGGACGGACGCCCGCTGGCCGGGCCGCTGCTCGTGGACGGCTACGGCGGGACGATCGTGCTCGCGGAAGCCGAGCAGATCGCTCGGTCCCAGTCGTACACGCTCTGGCGGACTCACGGACCGGCGCGCATGTCGCTCTATCTGGCGGGCCGCTACAGCGACGGATGGCTGGCAGCGATCGGCCGGATGTACCTCTGGCCTGATCGCGCCGACGGGCCGATCGCCCGCCGGGTCAGCCTGACCCTGACCGCACCCGCTGGGGCGGAGGGGATGACGATTCGCTTCCAGGAACCGGGTGGCAAGCCGCCCCGCGCCGTGCGACTTGTTCCCGGCCGCCCTGAGACGGTCACGTTCGACGTCTGCTCTCGGGGTCCGTGGTCCTTGACCTACAGCTCGAACGTCCGCGGGTTCGTCGGCAGTCGCGTCGTGAGCGCGCAGGCGACCGAGCCCCGCGTCGTCTCTACCTCGTGCGCGCCGGACACCGTGCGGGCGCCTGCTGCTCTGCCGCTGGAGGCCGCGTGAGCGTCCAGACCCTCGAGCGCCGGCCCACAGCTCGCCGTCACCAGGCGACGCCCAAGCCTTCGCATGCCCCTTCCCGGCGCTGGCCACTCGCCCTCGGGGCGCTCTTCTGCGTCGCGACCCTCTACCACTGGCTCCAGTCCCGGGGCCACGTGACTCCCGCCATCTTCACCGACGAGTTGATGTTCTCGGAGCTCGCGCGGAGCATCGCGCAAGGCGACGGCCTCACGGTACGTGGTCGCGACTTCCCCTTCCCGGCCGCCGTCCCCGCCCTGTTCCAAGCTCCTGCCTGGCTGATCGGCGGAACGGCTGCTTACGGCTTCGCGAAGGCGCTGAACGCCGTCCTGATGTGCCTCGCCGTCTTTCCGGCCTGGACGCTGGCGCGCCTCGTCCTCCGCCCTGTCCACGCGTTCGGCGTCGCCGTCGCGACGGTCGCCGGCGGCGCGATGCTCTACCACTCGTACCTCACCTCGGAGGCCGTGGCCTACCCGATCTACCTCCTGGCCGTGGCCGTCTGCGTTCGCGCACTCGCGGAGCCGTCCCGCCGGTGGGACGCTGCAGCCGTCCTCGTCCTCGGTCTCGCCGTTCTGACCCGGGCGCAGTTCGTCGCACTTCCGATCGCCTTCGTCGTCGCCGTCCTGCTCGTCGGGCGACCGCTGCGCCGCCACTCGGTCGCCCTCATAGCACTCGGCGTCCTCGCCGCCGCGACGGCCGTGCGCGGCGTGTCGGGGCTCGGGTTCTACGCCGGCGCGGGGGAGCTGCATTACCCGGCGCTCGAGACCCTGCGGTGGGCCGGCTGGACGGCGGCGCTGCTCCCGTTTGCCGCCGGGATGCTCGTCGTCCCGGGGGCGATCCTCGGTCTCGGATACGCAGTGGCCAAGCCCCGCAGCCGCGCCGAGTATGCCTTCGGCGTCATGACGCTCCTGCTGCTCGTCGCCGGACCGCTTCAGGCGGGCCTCATCGCCTCGGGCGCGGCACACCGGCCGCTCGAGCGCTACGCGTTCTACGCCGTCCCGCTCCTCTTCGCTTCGTTCTTCCTCTACGTCGAGCGGGGCGCGCCGCGCCGGCTGCTCTACGCCGGTGTCGCGCTCGCTCTCGGAGGGCTCGCGCTGGCTGTCCCCTTGGCATCGCTCGCCCTCGATCCTTTCTCGTTCGACTCGCCGACGCTTTCCGCAGTCGCGGATCTCGGTCGCCGGCTCGCGCTCGGAGACGCAGCGGCCCTGGTCGCCACCGGTGGACTGGTCGCGGCTCTCGTCGCGGCAGCTCTCCCGCTCAGGCGGTCGGCCGCCGCCGTCGCAACCCTCTCCGTCGTCCTCGCGTTCGCCGTCGGCGCCGCCGCGTACTCGGGCGACCGCCGCATGACACGCAGGACGTTCGACTCGCTCGCGCCTGCTCACCCGGGCTGGCTCGACCGGCTCGGGATCGCGGACGCGGACGTGCTGGTCCTCCCGGGTGGTTCGCTCCACGTCGGCTGGATGCTCGAATCGTGGAACCGGAACGTCGGCCGGACCTTCCACCTCGGCGACGTCGATCACGACCCGCTGCCCTACACCGAGGTCGGGATCGGACGCGCCGGCATCGTCGGCGAGGTTTCCGGAAAGCCGGTTCGGAGCCGAAATCTCGTCGTCAACGAGTTCGAGAGCCGGGTTGTGGTCGAAGGCGAACGCATTGCTAGTCCCCGGCCGGGCCTGACGCTTTATCGAACCACCGGCCCGCTCCGCTTCAGCTCCCTCGCCGAAGGGCTCTACGCCGACGGCTGGGGCAAGTCGGTCCTGAGCTACGCGGTCTGGCCCAAGGACGCGGTGGACGGCTGGTATCACGTTCGCCTCGAGCTCCCGCAAGGGCGGCGCCCACGGTCCGTCGAGCTGGAGGCCGGGACGGCCCGGCGCCGCGTCGAGCTCTCGCCGACCGCGCCCGTCGACCTCTGGATCCCTGTTTCGGGACCGGCTTTTTCGCCGCTTGCGATCCGAATGGACAGGGCGGATCTGATCGACGCAGACAGCGCGAAGCCCCGCCTCGTCGGTGCCCGGATTACGACGCTGAGATTCGTTTCTCGAGGTTCACGGGGACAGGATTAATCCTGTCCCCGGCTGCAAGAAAGAACGGGTCAAGAAACCCATGAAACCTGCCGATAGCTCAGTCGAGGGATCCATGCCGGAGGCCTTTTCAATTGACACCCTGCTCGAGCAGATGGTGGCGCACAACGCCTCCGATCTGCACGTGACCGTCGGATCGAAGCCGGTGCTTCGCCTGCGCGGTGCCTTACACCGCCTCGAGAACCTCCCGGTCCTGACCGCGGAGGACACACGGGGTCTCCTGTACCGGATCACCTCGACCGAGCAGCAGAAGAAGCTCGAGCTCGAGCGCCAGCTCGACATGTCGTACTCGATCCCCGGCGTCGCGCGCTTCCGTGTGAACATCTACTCGCAGCGCGAGAGCCTCGCGGGCGCGTTCCGTCTAATCCCGACCGAGCTGAAGACCCTCGAGGAGCTCGGCATGCCCAAGTCGCTCTATGAGTTCTGCGAGAAGCCTCGCGGCCTCGTGCTCGTGACCGGCCCCACGGGCTCCGGTAAGTCGACGACCCTCTCGGCGCTGATCGACGAGATCAACCGGACCCGGGCTGACCACATCATCACCATCGAGGACCCGATCGAGTTCCTCCACAGGCACAAGAGTTGCGTCGTCAACCAGCGCGAGCTGGGGCCCGACGCGACGAGCTTCGCAGACGCTCTCCGCGGTGCGCTCCGCCAAGACCCCGACGTGATCCTCCTCGGCGAGATGCGCGACCTCGAGACGATCTCCACCGCGCTGACTGCGGCTGAGACCGGCCACCTCGTCTTCGCCACGCTGCACACGCAGGATGCCTCGTCCACGGTCGACCGCCTGATCGATGTCTTCCCGGCCGCTCAGCAGGGTCAGATCCGCACACAGATCGCCGGATCGCTACAGGGTGTCGTCACCCAGGCGCTGATCCCGACCGCTGACGGTCAGGGCCGCGTCCCGGCCGTCGAGATCCTCTTCCCGGACGACGCAGTCCGGAACCTGATTCGCCAGGCAAAGGTCGAGCAGGTCTACTCGATCATGCAGACCGGTACTGCCCGCGGAATGATGACGCTCGAGCAGTCGCTCGCCGAGCTCGTCCTTCGCGCGGTGATCACCGAGGAAATGGCGCTCGCACGCTCGAGCCGCCCTGACCAGCTGCTCGGGCTGATCGAGCGCAACAGCCTCGATCCCGAACAGCAGCAGCAGGTGGCGGCCGCCAGCGGCCTGCGTGTGGCCGCGAGCTGACCATGGATCTGAAGAAGGAGATCAAGTTTTCGGACCTGCTGCCCAAGCGCGGCAAGAAGAAGGGCGCGGTCACCGAGGAACTGCCGAAGGCCGAGAAGCCGAAACGGGAGCGCAAGCGTTCCTTCGGCCGCTCGAAGGCCGAGCAGGCCCCGTCGGAGCCGCGGAAGCCGAAGGCGCCGAAGACAGCGAAGTCGGCGCGCAAGCCCGTCGGCCGAAAGAAGAAATACATCGGGCTGAAGATCGGCGCCTCACAGATCTCCGCAGCGCAGGTCGTGAACAACGGCGGCGCGCACGTTCTCCAGCTCGCCCGCCAGGATCTCGAGGCCGGCATCGTGGTCGGCGGCGAGCTGCGCGAACCCGAGGCGCTCGCCACCGCGCTGCGCCAGTTCTTCAAGAAGAACGGGCTGTCGCGCCAGAACGTGCGGCTCGGGATCTCCAACAATCGAATCGGCGTCCGCATGTTCGAGATCGGCGGGATCGACGATCCCAAGCAACTCACGAACGCGATCCGCTACCGGGCCCAGGAAGTGCTCCCGATCCCACTCGAGGAAGCGGTGCTCGACTACCACATCCTCGAGGAGTACACCGACGCCGAGGGCCACCTCAAGCGCCGCGTGCTCCTCGTCGTCGCCTACCGCGACCTGGTCGACCGCTATACCGCCGCCTGCAAGAAGGCCGGCATCCGGCTTGCGGGTATCGACCTGGAGGCGTTCGCGATCCTGCGCGCGCTCGCGCCGCCCACGGAGGACGGGGCGGAACCTGGAACCGCGGCCCTCGTCGTCGTCAGCGTAGGCCACGACCGGACGACCTTCGCCGTCTCTGACGGCCGCGCCTGCCAGTTCACGCGCGTGCTCGATTGGGGCGGAGCGTCGCTCACGAGGGGCATCGCCCGGGCCCTCGACCTCGCGCCGTCCGAGGCCGAGCCCATCAAGCTTTCGCTGTCCCTCGCCGAGCCGTCCATCCCTGCGGGACTGACGAGCGAGCAAGGCGAGCAGGTTCGTGAGGCCGTCCTCCACGAGTTGCAGACATTCGCCCGCGAGCTCGTCTCCTCGCTCCAGTTCTACCAGTCTCAGACCGGGTCTCTCGGGATCGGCGAGATCATCCTCACCGGCGGCACCACGCAGCTCCCCGGCTTTGCAGCGGAGCTCGCCAAGCTGATCGGTGTCAGCGTGCGCGTCGGAGACCCGCTCGCCAACGTCAAGGTTGCGAAGAAGGTCGACCGCGAGCAGCCGCTCGGCTCCATGGCGGCTGCGATCGGCCTGGGGATCGAGGGTCGCTGATGCGTGCCGTCAACCTCCTCCCGAGGGACGAAGGCCGCGCGCGGCGCCAGCCCGGCGCCGTGTCGCTGACAGCCGTCCTCGGTGCCGTCCTCCTCACCGCCCTCCTGTCCGGCTGGTTCCTGATGGCGAGCTCCGGCGAGAGCAAGCGCCAGGGCGAGCTCGACGGGCTTCGCGCAGAGCTTGCCGCGATCCCGCCGCCGCCTCCGCCCGAGACGCAGTCGAACCTCGTGGCGGAGAAGGACGCTCGTCTGACCGTCCTCGGCAAGGCGCTCGCAACACGCATCGCGTGGGACCGGGTGCTCCGCGAGGTCTCGCTCGTGATCCCGGATGACGTCTGGCTCGAGGCCATGAACACAAGCGGGCCCGATCCTGTCGCCGCGGCTCCCGTGCCCGGACAGGCCGAGGCGACTGTGGGCGCCTTCAGCATCACCGGCTACACCTACTCCCACGACGGTGTCGCCAGGTTGCTCGCCCGCCTTTCGGTGATCCCTCATCTCGAGAACGTGAAGCTTGGATCGAGCGTCCTTGACAAGGACGGTGCCCGCCCGACCGTCAAGTTCGCGATCAGTGCGAGCCTGCGCAAGGCGGAGGTGGCCGCGTGACCGGCAAGCAGCGGATCCCCAAACCCGCCGCGATCGCCCTCGTCGTCGTCGGCCTGCTCGTCGCCGGGGCGCTTGGCTACTTCGTGCTCATCTCCCCGAAGCGCTCCGCCGCCGCCGAGCTGACGATCCAGATCGCCTCGACCGAGAGTGAGATCCAGGCCCGCCGCATCGCGCAGCGCGCGGCGCCCACGGCCGAGCCGATTCGCGCCGCCGACCTCTTCCGGGTCACGAAGGCGATGCCGAGCAAGTCCGACATGCCCGGCGTGCTACTCGAGCTCAACCGCATTGCCCGCGAGACCGGCATCCGCTTCGAGTCGATTACGCCGCAGGATGGAATCGACGCAGGCGGGTACCTCCGCCAGCCGATCGACCTCATCTTCGAGGGGAACTTCTACGAGCTCTCCGACTTTCTCTACCGCGTCAGGACACTCGTCTCCGTCCACAACGGCGAACTTCGCGCTTCCGGCCGGCTCTTCACGGTGCGGACGCTGAGCTTCGTCGAGGGCGAGCGCGCGTTCCCGCAGATCAAGGCCACTCTGGGTGTGGACGCCTATGTCTTCGGAACGGGCGAGCCCTCCGCCGCCCCCGCGACCGAGCCTGCTCCGGCGCCGCCGCCGCCGCCGGCCGACGCTCCGCCTGCGGCGAGCGCGGCGGGAGCCTCGTAATGGCGAAGTTCGATCCCAAGGCCAAGGCCAAGCGCCAGAAGATCATCGCCGGCGTGCTCGGCCTCGCCCTCGTCGGCGTGCTGATCTTCCAGGCGCCGAAGATCATGAGCATGTTCGGGGGCGGCTCGTCGACCACTGCCTCCGAGCCGACGGGCACCACGCCTGTTCCGGTCCCCGTGACCACGCCGGGCGCACCCGTCGCGGCGCCGATCCCGGTGGGAGGCTCGGCCCAGCTCGTGGACTCCGATCCTGCGCTGGTGCCGGGTGACGGCCAGCTCGTCGCGTTCGACCGGTTCGAGAGCAAGGATCCGTTCGCCCCGCAGATCTCCGACTCACTCTCGGTTTCGGCTCCCGCTCCGAGCGTCCCCGTCGACGCGGCCTCCAAGTCACAGGATCCCGAGGGCGCTGCGAGCCTTCCAACGGCCGGCGCAGCGCCGGCCCCGGCGCAGGCGGCAGCGACGATCTCTATCAACGGCGTCTCGCACGATGTGAAGGTCGGCGCGACCTTCCCGGAGACCGATCCGATCTTCAAGCTGACCTCGCTCAAGGGCGATACGGCCAAGGTCGGCATCGTTGGCGGCGGCTATGCGAACGGCTCGCAGACGGTGACTCTGAAGAAGGGCGGCAAACCCGTCACCCTGATGAACACGGCCGACGGAACGACCTACGTGCTTCGCCTGGTAAGCGTCGGATAAAGACCACCGCCCCTCCTGCCGATAAGAACACGGTGCGGAAGCGGCTACGCGTGGACCATGGCTTCGGCCTGATCGAGCTTCTGATCGCGATGGTGATCCTGAACGTCGGGATCCTCGCGATCGTGGCCTCGTTCAACGCTGGGATCATCACCCTGAATCGGGCCAGTCGGATCACGACAGCGGCCGTCCTCGCTGACCAGCAGATGGAGCTCTACCGGGCGATCACCTACGACTCGATCCGCCTCGCCTCGGCCACGATCCCGGGCGCGCCCCCGTACACAACCGATCCGGCGTACACGTGCAGCGGCTGCTCCACGCAGATCACTCTCCCCTCGTGCGGACCGGGACCGTCATATCCGGACGAATGCAATGCCAGCCGTCAGGCGACCGGTGCAGACAACAAGCTCTATCGCGTGAACACGTACATCGTCGAGAGCACGCCGACCGGGGGCCGTCCCCTCAAGCGTGTGACGATCGTCGTCCGCGACGACGCCGACCAGAGCAGGGTCTACGTCCGGCAGGCGTCCTCCTTCGACCGATCGACGGGCTAAGGGGACTCCGGCCGAAAGCCGATAGCGAACTCGTATGGCGGCGTACAGCTACAGCGCGATCAACTCGCAGGGCATCGAGCTCACGGGGAGCGTCCATGCCCCCGACCGCGATGCCGCCCGCGAGCAGCTGCGCGTGCGCGGCCTGCTCGCGCAGAACCTGAATGAACTGGCGGCGAGCGGCGAGACGGGAGTCGCCACCGTCTTCAAGAAGGTCAAGCCGAAGTCGCTCCAGATCTTCTCGCGCCAGTTCGCGACGATGATCGACGCGGGCCTCTCGGTCGTCGGCGCCCTCGTCATCCTCGAGGAGCAGACCGATGACAAGTACCTGTCCCAAGTCGTCACGGAGCTCCGCGCCGACGTCGAGGGTGGACTGCTCCTCTCCGAGGCGCTGGCTCGCCACCCGAAGGTCTTCAGCCGTCTCTACGTGGCGATGGTGGAGGCCGGCGAGGCGGCAGGAATCCTCGACCAGGTGCTCGATCGCGTCGCCTTCCAGATCGAGAAGGAGACCGCGATCAAGCGCCGCGTCAAGGGCGCCATGATCTACCCGACGATGGTCCTGATCTTTGCGACACTCGTCCTGGTCGGGATGCTGATGTTCCTCGTCCCGGTCTTCGTGAAGATCTTCGCGTCGCTCGGCGGAGACCTCCCGACACTGACTCAGTACGTCGTCAACTTCTCGAACTTCCTTCGCGGGAACTACTACATCGTGTTCCCCTTGCTCGCCGCGGTCATCTTCGGCATCCGCAGGTTCAAACGCACCGAGCAAGGCCGTCGGGTCTGGGATCGGATCAAACTCAAGATCCCGATGAGGATCGGCCAGGTCGTCCTCAAGGTGACGCTGGCGCGCTTCTCGCGCACGCTCTCGACCTTGATCGCCGCCGGGGTGGACATCATCAAGGCGCTGGAGATCACCGGCCAGACCGCCGGAAACTGGGTGGTCGAGGACGCGCTGAACGACGTGCGAACTCGCGTCCACGAGGGTGTTCCGATCGCCACGCCGCTGAGCGAGAACCCGGTGTTCCCGCCGATGGTCTCGCACATGGTCAAGATCGGCGAGGAGACCGGAGAGCTCGAGAAGATGCTCGGGAAGATCGCGGACTTCTACGAGGACGAGGTCGACGCGTCGATCCAGTCCCTGACCTCGATCATCGAGCCCCTCATGATGATCGGAGTCGGCCTGATGGTCGGCGTGATCATCATCTCGATGTACCTCCCGATGTTCAAGATGCTCTCGCTCGTCAAGTAGCCGCGGCTGGGCGGATCAGTCGTCCTCGCTTGAGGGCTGTTGCACGAAGCTCCAGACGAAGAGCGCACCGATGAGGACCGCGGACACGGCGAGGATCGCGGAGACGAAGGCGAGCCCGACGAGGAGCGTCCCGCCCTCCCGAGCCAGTTCGAACGCGGACCACCCGAAGGCAAGGGCGACCACCGCCTGTACCAGCAGGCGCCTCGCAAGGCGAAGGGGTTCCGAGTAGCGCGGCCACATGCGGTTGAGAACCGGCTGGGCGACGAGGCCGGCTACGAGCGCTGCGCCGGCGACGAGAAAGACCGTCCGCATGCCTTGAGGGTGGCAGACGCCGTGCGGCTTGTCAGCGCGGTCGCGTCCCGCGTACGGCTAGGCGGTCGCGAAGCGCTTCTCAGCGGCGGCGCGACGCTTTGCTGCTTCGACTTCGCGATCCTTCGGCGGCGCGTTCGTCACCAGGTCGGCGAGCAGGTGCATCGAGGTGTGCGCGACCTCGTCGACCGCGCGGTTGAAGGCCTCCTCGTTCGCCTGCGACGGCTTCGTGAAGCCGCTGATCTTGCGGACGTACTGAAGCGCCGCCGCGTGAACCTCTTCCTCGGTCACCGAAGGCTCGAAGTTGAAGAGCGTCTGAATGTTTCTGCACATGCCCGGATCCTAGCCAGCCCTTAAATGGTCTCGAAGCTGGCGCGCCTTCGTCCCTCGAACTCGAAGACCCGGAAGAGCGTGTACCCAAGCGCCGCATACGCAGCGCCGATCCCGAGCTCCGTCCAGACGAGATGGTCGACCTCGGCGAGTCCCGCACCGTCGGTGACCGCTCGCGCCGCTTCGATCCCATGTGTCAGCGGGACGCCCTTCGAGATCGTCTGCAGCCAGCCCGGCAGCGTCTCGATCGGGATGTTCGCGCCGCACACAAGGAGCAGCGTGTACACGACGATGTTCGCGAGGAAGAACACGTCCCGCGCACGGAGCCCGACGGCGCCGACGACCAGGCCGAATGCCGTGCAGGCGAACGAGCTGGCGACGATGACGACGGCGAGCGCGGGGATCTGCGCGGCGCCCATCTCGAAGTCGAGCAGCACCCAGCCGACGAAGAAGACAAAGGCCGACGTGAAGATCCCGTTCGCGATCAGCGGCAGCGCCCGGCCCAGGAACATCGCCAGCCGGTTGGCCGGGGTCGCCATCAGCGGCGAGAGCGTCTGCGTCCAGCGCTCGCCGCCGATCGTCATCGCCATCCCGAAGATGCCGGCCATGGCCGAGAGGTGGATCGCATTCCCGGTGACGAAGAACTCGTCGTCCTGGAGCTGGGCGAAGCGCCCCACGTAGACGAAGAAGAGGAGCTGGAAGATCGGGCCGCCGAGCATGGTCGGGATGTAGTGTGACCAGTGCATCCAGTTGAAGAGCGCCCGGTAGGCGTAGTAGCCGCCGACGAAGAAGACGCGCAGGTTCTGCTTCATGCGATCGCCAGCGTCGCCCGCTCCCGGGCTAGCCGCTCGAAGTAGCGGAGGCAGAAGTGGCCGATCACGAGGTAGACGCCGGCGAGGACGAGGCACATGCCGATCTCCGGCCAGGCGTTTCCGCCCATCGCCGCCTCACGCAACGCGCGAACGCCCCACGTCGGAGCGAGCACCCACGAGAGCGGCTGCACCCAGCCGGGAAGGATCGCGATCCCGGTCAGGAGCCCCGTGATCAACCAGATCGGGAACTCGAGCAGGTTCGAGAGCGCGTTCGCGTTGCGGTAGAGGACGAAGGTCGAGGCAAGGACGAGCCCGAGCAGCCCGAGGCCGGTCACCATGGCGGGCAGGGCGACGACGAACTGGAGCGGATGCTCGATCGAGAACGGGACGTCGAAGAAGATCCAGCCCCAAGCGAGAGTGGCGACAAGCGAGTAGAGCCCGACCGTGGCCGTCGCCAGCGTCAGCGGCGCGATGACGAGGATGAACAGCGGGGGAGAGGCGATGCAGTACTCGAGCGTCCCCTGCCAGCGTTGCCACTGGATCGCACCGCCGGAGCCGAACAGCGTCGACGACCAGATCCCCATCATCGCGGCGCCGAGCGAGACGTACAGCAGCGATCCCGGCCTCGCTCCGGCCTGGAACATGAAGTAGGACATCGACGCGAAGATGATCGGAGAGATGATCGAGAGGAGCAGGAAGAAGCCGGACATCGTCAGGCTCTTCACGTGGAAGCGCCAGCCGACGTAGATCAGGCGCAGGACGCTCATGCGATCTGGATGGAAGCTCGCCGCGATCGCGACATCTGCTTGAACTGGAAGAGCCAGCCCATCCCGAGCAGCCGGAGGGTTCTCAACGGCTATTCCTCCGAGACGAGCGCGACGTACGCGTCTTCGAGCGTCGGCTCCCGCCGGGAGACCCTGCCGACGTTCGCACCGTCCAGCCGGCCCAGGATCGCATGTGTCAACTCGACGTCGGCGGCGGTTTGCACGATCAGCACCTGCGCTTGATCGCGTTTCTCGACGGACACCGCGCGCACGCCCGAGAGCTCCCGTACGCGCTCGACTGTCCCGTCGGGGATTCCGAAGATCTCGACTTCGACGATCGCTCCCTCGGCCACGTTCTGCTTGAGCTGCACCGGTGTCCCGTGGGCCACGATCTCACCTTTGTTGATCACGGCGATCCGGTCACAGAGGGCGTCCGCCTCGAACATGTAGTGCGTCGTCAGGAGCACGGTCTTGCCGGCGCCGACCAGCGAGGCGATCGTCGCGCGCAGCTCTCGGGCGCCGACGGGGTCTAGCCCGATCGTCGGCTCGTCCAGGAAGACGACGGGCGGGTCGTGGAGCAGCCCGCGGGCGACGTGGAGCCGCTGCTTCATGCCGCGGGAGTAGCCCTCTGTGCGTTCCTGCTCCCGGCCCGTCAACCCGACAAGCTCCAGCAGGAACTCGATCCGCTTTTTCTGCTCCTTGGGCGGGACGCCGTACAGCTCGGCGAAGTACCGGAGGTTGTCGTAGCCCGAGAGGCGCTCGTAGACGCCGCGCTCGCCGCCGAAGACGTAGCCGATCCGCTTGCGCACCTCGCGCGCGTCCTTGACGACGTCGTAGCCGAGCACGTGCGCGGTTCCCGACGTGGGGATCAGCAGCGTGATCAGCATCTTGATCGTCGTCGTCTTGCCGGCGCCGTTCGGCCCGAGCAGGCCGAAGAGCTCGCCCTTCTCGATCTCGAAGCTCACGCCGCGGACCGCCTCGACGTCCTTCCACTTCCGGCGGATGGTCCCGGTGGACGTTCTGTAGGTCCGTTTGAGGTCCACGGCCTCGACGACAGCCATGGAGAAGAGCCTAGCCTTGGGTCAGTGGCCGCTCGACCAGGATTCGAGATCGCCCTGCGCGGGCCGTCCGGCGAGCCGGTCGACCTCTGGCGGACGATCGTCTCCCACGGCGTCGCGTCGCTGCCGCCGGCCGAGGTCGACGAGGACGCGCAGGTGATGACGATCACCCTTCCGGTGGCCGGTTCCAGGCCCCGTACTGTCAGGATCCGCCAGGGTCGGGTGGGGAACGCCCGGGTCGACGTGCTCGGCCCGGCGCTGGGCCCTCGGAGCCGAGTGGGGCTGGAAGCTTCGGTCCGGAAGGTGCTGAATCTCGGCGAGGATCTCGCCCCGCTCTACGAAGTGGCCGCCTCCGACCCCGAGCTCGAGTGGATTGCCTCAGGCGCCGGCCGAATGGCGCGTGGCGCCACGGTCTTCGAGGACGTCGTCAAGACGATCTGCACGACGAACTGCACATGGTCGGCGACGCAACGGATGGTCCGAGCGCTCGTCGAGCACCTCGGCGAGCCGTCCGCCGGGAACCACGGCCGCGCCTTCCCGACGGCCGAGGCGATGGCGGAGACACCGGAGGCCTTCTACCGCGACATCGCGCGGGCCGGCTACCGGGGCGCGTACCTCCGCGCGCTGGCGGCGTCCGTCAACGACGGCTCACTCGACCTCGAGGCGCTCGCAGCCACCTCAACGGAGGAGCTGCCCGACGAAGAGCTCGCGAAGCTGCTCCTCGCGCTGCCGGGCGTGGGGCCGTACGCGGCGGCCCACATCATGATGTTGATCGGGCGTCACTCCCGCCTGATCCTCGACTCCTGGACCCGGCCGACGTACGCTCGCCTCAACGGCGGGCGGAAGGCGAGCGACCGGCAGATCGAGCGCCGGTTTCGCCGCTACGGCCCGTATGCGGGACTGGCGTTCTGGCTCCTCCTCACCCGCGACTGGGCGGAGGAGTTACCAGCCTGACGCAGAAAGAAGAAAGTTTTGCGATTTGTGCCGTACCATTCGACGGCATGAAACGCCTGCTCGCCTTCATGTTTGTCGCGGTTGTCAGCCTGGGGGTGGCAGCGCCTGATGCCGCCCGCAAGCCGGTCGTCATCGCACCGGGCGTGACCGTTGGCGGCGTCCGCGTCGGGGGCTTGATGTCGGAGGCGGCCCGTACACGCGTGGAAGCGGCGTTCGGCCGGCCGCTCCGCCTCCAGTTCCGCGCCAAGAAGTGGCGGATCAGCCCGCGGTACCTCGGGGCGAGCGCGGGCATCGACCGGGGCGTCTCGAAGGCGCTTCGCGCGGCTCCTCGCACCTGGGTCCGCCTGCAGGTTTCTGCTGCCCAGCCACGGATTCGCCGCTACGTCGGGCGTCTCGACCGGCTCTTCTCACGGGAGGCCGTCGACTCGACCGTTCTGGGTGTCGCCGGGAGCCGGCCGCAGTTCAGCCCCGCGAGAACGGGGCTCGCGGTCGAGAAGGACGCGATGGCTCAGGCGCTGACCCGTGCGCTGCGAACCAACAACCGGCGCACCGCGATCGAGCTGATCGTGCGTGAGGTGCAGCCGAGGGTCACGCCGGCGAACTTCGGGCCTGTCGTGATCGTCTTCCGCGGCTCGAACAGGCTCTCGCTCTTCAACGGGCCGACACTCGTTCGCAGGTTCGGTGTCGCGACCGGTAGCGCCCAGTACCCGACACCGCTCGGCAACTACAGCATCGCGACCAAACAGATGAACCCGTGGTGGATCCCGCCGCCGGATTCGGACTGGGCGAAGGACAAGAAGCCGATCCCGCCCGGCCCGGGGAACCCGCTCGGAACCCGCTGGATGGGCCTGACGGCGCCGCTCGTCGGCATCCACGGGACACCCGACGCAGCGTCGATCGGCTACTCGGCCTCACACGGCTGCATCCGGATGCGCGTGCCGGAGGCCGAGTCGCTCTTCGAGCAGGTCAGCGTTGGGACGCCGGTCCTGATAGTCGCGGCCTAGGGGCTCACGCGTCGAGTTTCATATGCTTCACTCCTAGCACCAGCGCCGATCCACCAAAAGGAGCAGTGATGCGCGCAGCGCTCATGTCCATCGCGAAGGGCTTTTTGACCTATTCGGAGGGTATGAGTCTTGCTGCAACGAACGCTGAACCTGGGGATCCTGGCGCATGTAGACGCCGGTAAGACAACTCTCACCGAGCGGCTGCTCTACGCCGCCGGCGTCATCGACGAGCTCGGCAGCGTCGATGCTGGCACGACGCAAACCGACACGCTCGCGCTGGAACGGCAGCGCGGGATCACGATCAAGTCCGCCGTCGTGTCGTTCGCGATCGACGACGTCACGGTCAACCTGATCGACACGCCGGGCCATCCGGACTTCATCGCCGAGGTCGAGCGGGTGCTGAGCGTGCTCGACGGCGCCGTGCTGGTCGTTTCCGCCGTGGAAGGCGTGCAGTCGCAGACGCCGCTGCTGATGCGCGCGCTGCAGCGGCAGCCGGTCCCGACGCTGATCTTCGTGAACAAGATCGATCGCCCCGGAGCGAACACCGAAGGCGTGCTCCACGCAATCTCACACCGGCTGACGCCGACGATCGTCGCGATGGGGGCTGCCGATGGCCTCGGGACGCCGGCTGCCGGGTTCACGCCGTGGGACGCGGACGACGCTGCGTTCGGGACGCGGCTGACCGAGGCGCTCGCCGAGCACGACGACTCGCTGCTCACCGCGTACGTCGAGGACAGTGGCGTTCCGCCTCGGCGGTTGCGCGAGGAGCTCGCAACGCAGACCGGGAATGCGCTGATGCATCCGGTCTTCTTCGGCTCGGCGAAGACCGGGGCGGGCGTTCAGGAGCTCACGGCAGGGATCGCGGAGCTGCTACCCGCGGCCCATGGAGACCCCGCCGGTCCCACGTCGGGCTCGATCTTCAAGATCGAGCGCGGCCCTGCCGGCGACAAGATCGCCTACGTCCGCATCTTCTCCGGCACGGTGCGCACGCGGGAACGGCTGTACGTCGGTCGCGACGCCGAGGAGAAGGTGACTGCGATCAGCGTCTTCGACCGCGGGAGCGACGAGCGCCGTGCCTCGGTGTCCGCCGGAGAGATCGCGAAGCTCTGGGGCCTGGGGAGCATTCAGATCGGCGACAGGATCGGGGACGGCCCGGCGCCCGCGCTGCAAGACCAGTTCGCCCCGCCGACGCTGGAAGCCGTCGTCGCCCCCGCAAGTCCGGACGACGGGGCGCGGCTCCGCGTCGCGCTCGGGCAGCTTGCCGAGCAGGACCCGCTGATCGACGTCCGTCAGGACGACACCCGACACGAGATCTCCGTCTCGCTCTACGGCGAGGTCCAGAAAGAGGTCATCCAGGCGACGCTCGCCAACGACTACGGCCTCGACGTCGAGTTCCTGGAGACGACGCCGATCTACGTCGAGCGACCTCTCGCCACCGGCGAGGCCGTCGAGATCCTCCATGCCGAATCGAACCCATTTCGCGCCACCATCGGGCTGCGCGTCGATCCTGCGCCCGAGGGCACGGGTCTCCAGTTCCGACTGCAGGTCGACCACCGCAGAGTCCCGACCTACGTCTACAAGAAGCGCGAGAACTTCGGGCAGGCCATGGAGCAGTACGTCCGCGAGACGCTGCGAGAAGGCCTGTTCGGTTGGCAGGTCCGGGACTGTGTCGTGACGATGACCGACTCCAACTACAGCTCTCCCGACGGACCGCAGGCAACGCGGGGACCGCTCAGCACCGCCGCCGACTTCCGCAAGCTCACGCCCCTCGTACTCATGCAGGCGCTCGCCTCGGCCGGGACCGTGGTCTGCGAGCCGACCGCGCGAGTCGGTCTCGAGATCCCGACCGGCGCGATCGGAGCCGTCATGGCCGAACTGGCCCGGCTCGGTGCTGCCTTCGAGACGCCCTCGCCACAGGGCGAGGTGTCCACGATCACGGCGGTCTTGCCGGCCACTCGGGCGGACGACCTCCAGCGGCAGCTGCCGGCGCTGACCGGCGGCGAGGGCGTGCTCGAGTCCAGCTTCGCCGGCTACCAGCCGGTGAGCGGTGACCAGCCGACGCGGCGGCGAACGCTGCCGAATCCGCTCAACCTGGGCGAGTACCTCATGGACATCACACGGCCGGGTGTCCGTCCGACGAACGACGGCCGGGGGGAATCGGAGTGAGCACGGGCGGGCCGACTCGGCGGATGCATGCCGACGAGCTCGACATCGACGCGAGTCTCGTGCGTCGGCTGGTCGCCGAGCAGTTTTCGGAGTGGGCCGGCCTCCCGGTCGCGCCAGTGCTGCCCTGGGGGACGGACAACGCGCTCTTCCGTCTGGGCGACGAGATGGTCGCGCGCCTGCCTCGGCGCGACCGCACCGTCGCCACGCTTGAGAAGGAGCGCCGGTGGCTGCCGAAGCTCGCTCCGCTGCCGTTGGCGGTGCCGATTCCGGTGGCGGAGGGAACACCCGGCGTCGGCTATCCATTTCCGTGGTCCGTCTACCGCTGGCTGCCCGGCGAAGACGCGACGGTCTCGGGAGTCTCCGATCAGCGCAGGCTGGCAACCGATCTCGCGCGGTTCGTCTCCTCGCTCCAGCGAGTCGATCCCGAGGGCGGTCCGGAGCCCGGCGAGCACAACTTCTTCCGCGGCTGTCCGCTCGAGCTGCGAGACGAGGGAACTCGAGCTGCCATCGCCTCGCTGGCCTCGACGGTCGACGCCGGCCGTGTGACCGAGGCATGGGAGGCTGCATTGCGCGCGAATGGGATCGCGGGCCCGTCTGGATCCACGGAGACCTCGACGCGCGCAACTTGCTGGTCGTCGAAGGACGCGTCGGCGCCGTAGTCGACTGGGGTGCTCTCGGCGTGGGAGATCCGGCCTGCGATGTCATGGTCGCCTGGAAGGTTCTCGCCGGAGACGCCAGAGAGCTCTTCCGGGCCGAGCTCGAGGTCGACGAGGCGACCTGGGCTCGAGGCCGCGGCTGGGCACTCTCACAGTCCCTGACCGCGCTCTCGTACTACACGCTCGAAACGAATCCCGTGCTCGTGCGCGAGGCGGAGCGCTGGCTGACCGAGGTGCTCGCTGACTCGCCCTGAGGCTCGCAGCTGGTCTGCGCTTCGCCCTCGCAGCAGCCGAGCTTGAATCTGCAGCGAGGGCATTGCCAGGTTCCGTGGCGCCATTCCATTGCGGCACCGCAGCGCAGGCACGACTCTCGCTCACTCACGCCAGTCAGGCTACGATCGGCCGCGGACAGCCGCTACTATCCCCGAGCGCGGCGGCGTAGCTCAGTGGTTAGAGCGACGGACTCATAACCCGTAGGTCGGTGGTTCGAATCCACCCGCCGCTACCTACCGCGTAGAGGAAACGATGACATGGCATCAGGCGTAAGAGTTGGAATCACGCTCGCCTGCACGGAGTGCAGGCGTCGCAACTATCAGACCAAGAAGTCGAAGCGGAACACCCCGGACCGCTTCGAGACGAAGAAGTACTGCCGCTGGTGCGGCAGGCATACCGCACACCGCGAGACGAGGTAGAGGTAGGAAGTGGCCAGGAACACCCGACAGCAGCGCCGCCGCAACCGGCAGCAGCAGCAACAGCAACCCGAGAGCCAGGGCGTCGGTCAGCGAGCTCGCAGCCGTCAGGCGCAGGTCCGTCCGGCCGCCCAGCCGCCGAAGACGCAGACCGGGCGCCGCGGGGGCGGCGGTGGAAGCCGCCGCTTCGTCGCCGAATGCTGGGCCGAGCTGAAGAAGGTCGACTGGCCGGGACAGCGCCAGGTCATGACCGGGACCGTCGTCGTCCTCATCGCCTGCGCCATCGTCGGGACCTACCTGTACATCGCCGACCTCGTGTTCCAGCCGCTGGTCCAGCGCCTTCTGCTCGGCCGCTGAATCGGAGAGAGTCGGAATGTTTCGCTGGTATGTGATCAACACCTATTCGGGCCACGAGAACAAGGTCAAGACGAACCTCGAGCATCGGATCGTCTCGATGAGCCAGGGCCCGCGCTTCCGCCGCGTCGTCGTCCCGACCGAGCAGGTCATCGAGACGAAGGACGGCCAAAAGGTGCAGGCCGAGAAGCGCGTGCTGCCGGGCTACGTCCTCGTGAACATGGACCTGAACGACGACGCCTGGGGCGTCGTCAAGAACACCCCCGGCGTCACCGGCTTCGTGGGCGCCGCGGGGAAGCCGATTCCGCTCTCGCAGCCGGAGGTCGATCGGATCCTCCGCACCGGCGCCTCGACGGGCGAGCGGGTGCGCGCCCAGGTCGAGTTCTCCCTCGGCGAGTCGGTGAAGGTAACCTCCGGCCCGCTCTCGGACTTCGACGGCGAGATCGTCGACGTCCAGCCGGACTCCCAGAAGCTCAAGGTCCTCGTGGACATCTTCGAGCGGCAGGTGCCGGTGGAACTCGGTTTCGACCAGGTGAAGAAGATCGATTGAATCCTGCGGTGCCAGACTTCAGTCTGGCACCGCGTAACTAGAAGGAACGCGAAGCAGAAACAATGGCCAAGAAAGTCCTGACACTCATCAAGCTGCAGATCCCGGGCGGGCAGGCCAACCCTGCACCGCCGGTCGGCCCTGCGCTGGGTCAGCACGGCGTCAACATCATGGAGTTCTGCAAGGCGTTCAACGCGCAGACCCAGCAGGAGAACGGCCGGATCACCCCGGTGGAGATCACCGTCTACGAGGACCGCTCCTTCGACTTCATCACGAAGACTCCGCCGGCCGCCGTCCTGATCAAGGAGGCGCTGCGGATCGAGAAGGGCTCCGGCGAGCCGAATCGCGAGAAGGTCGGACGCCTGACCCGGAATCAGGTGCGCCAGATCGCCGAGACGAAGATGCCCGACCTGAACGCCAGAGACATCGACGCGGCCGCGGAGATCATCGCCGGCACGGCCCGCAGCATGGGCGTGGACGTGGCGCCTTGACGCAGCACGGCAAGAAGTACCGCAACTCTCGCTCCGCGATCGACCGCGAGGAGGTCTACAGCCCGGTTCAGGCGGTTCGGATTCTCAAGGGCTGGCCGGAGCGCAACTTCGACGAGACGGTCGAGGTGCACTTCCACCTCGGGCTCAACGTCCGACACGCCGACCAGCAGCTGCGCGGGACGCTGATGCTTCCGCACGGGACAGGCCGCGACACGCGGATCGCGGTGTTCGCCGAGGGCGAGAAGGCGAAAGAGGCGCAGGACGCCGGCGCCGACATCGTCGGCAGCGCCGACCTCGCGAAGCAGATCGAGGAGGGGTTCGACGACTTCGACGTCGCGATCGCCACGCCGGATCAGATGGGCAACGTCGGCAAGCTCGGCCGCATCCTCGGCCCACGCGGGAAGATGCCGAACCCCAAGACCGGAACTGTGACCTTCGACATCGGGAAGGCCGTGTCCGATGCCAAGGCCGGCAAGCTCGAGTACCGCACCGACCGCGGCGCGAACGTCCATGTCCCGATCGGGAAGCGGAGCTTCGACGAGCGGACGCTGGTGGAGAACTACGCCGCGCTGATCGAAGAGATCAACCGCGTGAAGCCTTCGGCCGCCAAAGGCCGCTACATCCACCGCATTACACTCACCAGCACCATGGGCCCGGGCATCCACGTGGATCCCGCCCGCGTCCGAGGAATCATCGAAGAGCTGGAGGAGTCACAGGCCGAGCCTGTCCCTGTATAGGTTGGCGGTGCCAGACTTCAGTCTGGCACCGCGTAACTAGAAAAGACGCCCGTCGCCAGAGACAGTTGGCGGCTCCCGAGGGGAGCAGAAGTCCAGCCGAGGCGCGGCCGAGATGAAGCAGTCACCTGCCTCGCTCTGGCCCGCCGACCGGCGGGCCCGATTCGTTTCAAGGAGGTGATTCGATGCTGAAATCCGACAAGGAACGCCTGGTCGCCGAGCTGACCGAGCGGCTCAAGAACACGCAGACCCTGATCGTCGCCGACTACCGCGGCCTCTCGGTCACGGACATCGACAAGCTGCGGGGCGAGCTGCTCGAGCACGGCGCTCGCTTCCAGGTCGTCAAGAACACACTCACCCGCCGGGCGGCGGAGGGGGCCGGAGCCGACGCGCTGCTCGCGCTGCTCGACGGCCCGACCGCGATCGCCTTCCTGGAGACGGACGGCGACCCCGTAGCCGTCGCCAAGGCGCTGAGCAACGCGGCACGCGACACCAAGGTGCTGACGATCCGCGGCGGCATCCTCGAGGGGACGGCGATCGGCGAGGCCGAGATCAAGAACCTCGCGACGCTTCCGCCGGCCGACGTCCTGCAGGCGCAGGTCGTGGGCGCCGTCGCCGGGCCGCTGATCATGGTCGTCGGGCTGTTCACGGCGCCGCTCCGCGATCTCGTGAGCGTGCTCGACGCTCGCATCAAGCAGCTCGAGGAGCAGGGCGAGTCCGAGCCCGAGCCGCACGCCGCGGTCAAGGAGCCGGCCGCCGAGGAATCGGCCGCCGAGGAGCCGGCGGCGGAGACCGAAGAGGCTCCTGCCGAGGAAGTCAGTCCGGAAGCGCCCGCTGCCGAAGCGAGCGACCGGGAGCCCGCCGAGGAAACCACCGAAGAAGCACAGGAGGAATAGGCATGGCCAAGACAGATACGAGCAAGGTCGTCGAGCAGCTGGGCGGGATGACCGTCCTCGAGCTCGTCGAGCTGAAGAACAAGCTGGAGGAGGAGTGGGGCGTCAGCGCCGCCGCTCCGATGGCCGTCGCCGCACCGGCTGCGGCCGGCGGAGGCGACGCCGCCGTCGAGGAGAAGACGGAGTTCGACGTCGTCCTTACGGCTGCGGGCGGCCAGAAGATCCAGGTGATCAAGGTCGTCCGAGCCGTTACCGGCCTGGGCCTCAAAGAGGCGAAGGACCTCGTCGACGGAGCGCCCAACGCGGTCAAGGAGGGCGTGCCGCAAGACGAGGCGGACACGGTCAAGGGCCAGCTCGAAGAGGCCGGCGCCACGGTCGAGATCAAGTAGCTACCGACCCAGGCTGGAAGTGCGAGGGGGCCGCCGAGAGGCGGCCTCCTCGCGTTGTAAGAACTCTGTAAAAGCTGGCTGCCCCACCCGTCCGGGGCTTGGCGTACGCGGCTATTCCACCGACGCTTTGGGCATGCGATTCAAAACCTCACTCCTCATGGTGCTCGTCGTGGCAATGGCCGTTACGGCCGCCGCGTTTGCGAGCAATGGCCCCGGCAAGCCGGAGAACACCCGGCCTGACCGCTCGGCAGCGTGTCGGCACAAGAACGTCCTGCTCAAGGGCACGTTCATGGCTGCCGGTACAGACTCGTTCACGATGAACGTTCTCAAGGGCAACCGGTCCGGCCGGAAGCTCAAGGGCGAGCAGACCGTCAACGTCGACGACAAGACGAAGATGCGGCGCAAGGGCAAGGAGGGCCAGGCCACCCTCGCCGATCTCGTGAAAGACGACCGGCTTCTCGTCCACGCCCGCTGTATGCCGGGCGAAGCCGCGGGCAGCTTCACGTTGCTCGCGCGCCACGTAAAGGCGAAGCCGGCCAAGCCGGCCGAGTCGACACCCGACTCCGACTAATAGATCGAGAGCTACAACGAGGGGCCGGGCCGCCGGCCCCTCGTTTCTTTTCAACTCGGATGTTGCTAGTGCGGCTGCCAGGTGGTTCCGTCGCAGACGTACAGCGTGTTCGTCGCGGCCTGGAACGTCAGCCGTCCCGCCTCTGCCGCTGTGTCGCAGTCGGCCGCGGGCGGTTCGCCGGCGGCGACCGGCATTCGCGCGTAGCCGGCGGCGTCCTGCGTGACCGGCGTCGCGGCGAGCGAGAGCGTCGCCGTTCCGGCTAATCCGCCGCCGGTGAGCCCGGTCCCGGCGATGACACCAGTGATGTCGCCGCCGCTGTTCGTGTCCACATCCTGGTGGCACACCCAGCCGGTGCCACCCCATTTCCAGATGCCACCGACGGGGCAGCCCAGCGATCTCAGCCCCAACTCGGTGCCGGAGCGCGTGAGCGGCGGGGCAGCGGTGAGCTCGGTGCCGGGCCCTGGCGGGCCCATCGGTCCCTCGGCTCCTGGAGGGCCTTCCGGCCCCTGCTCGCCCTGGATGCCCTGCTCGCCCTGAGGACCCTCAATCCCCGCAGACCCGGTCGGCCCGGCGGGTCCCGCGGGGCCAGGCGGTCCCGCGGGCCCTGTAGGTCCTGCCGGCCCTGTGAGTCCTGCGGGTCCGATCGGTCCGGCGGGGCCGGGAGGGCCCGCCTTGCCGGGCAGGCCTTGAGGACCGCGTGGGCCGCGTTTGACCTTGGTCAGTGGCGTCTTGGAGCGCTCGAGCGCGCTGCGGACGGTGGGTTTTCCCGGTGCTGCCGCGGTGAGCACCAGCGAGAAGGCCGCCGCAGTGGCCATGATGGCTAGCGACCTCATGATGTTTCCCTTCGACTAGGGAACTAACGGCCCGCGAAGTGTTCCACTTTGCGAGGAAAAACTCCAGTGCGGAGCCTCGATCCCCACTGCTACACTGGCCGCACTGCGCCAAGGGCTGCCCGGCCCTAGCGCAGGCTTGTCCTGTTTCGGTATGCTGGCCGGTTCCGGCCGTAAGCAGACCGCCGCAGGTCCCCACGCATTTCCCACGCCGTTTCCAAGGGAGGCTTCACACTTGAATAGAGGGGTTGTTGCGCCTCGCGCGCGCAAGAGTTTTTCGCGCCTGAAGCACGTTCTCGACCTCCCCAACCTGATCGACATCCAGAAGGCCTCCTTTCGGTGGTTTTTGGACGAAGGTCTTCGGGAGACGATCGATGACATCTCGCCCATCGAGGACTACACCGGCACGCTTGCGGTGGAGTTCGGCGAGTACAAGTTCGGCGAACCGCAGTTCTCCATGCAGGAGTGCCGCGAGAAGGACCTGACCTACCAGGTCCCGCTGTCGATGACGGTCCGTTTCGTCAACAAGGAGACGGGCGAGATCAGGGAGCAAACGGTCTTCATGGGGGATTTCCCGATGATGACCGACTCGGGAACGTTCATCATCAACGGCACCGAGCGCGTGATCGTCACGCAGCTCGTTCGCAGCCCGGGCGCCTACCTGATGGAGCCCAAGGACGCGGCGAAGCAGGTCTTCATCGCGAACCTGATGCCGTCCCGCGGCTCCTGGCTCGAGCTCGAGATCGACAAGAAGGGCATCGTCTACGCCCGCATCGACCGGAAGCGCAAGCTTCCGATCACGACCCTGCTCCGCGCACTCCCGGCGCAGGACCCGAACACGGGCTTCGAGCTGGACACGAGCACGAACGAGGCGATCCTCAAGCTCTTCGGCAACTCGATCTTCATGCAGCTCACGCTCGACAAGGACACGACCGAGAGCGAGGAGCAGGCGCTCGTCGAGGTCTTCAAGAAGCAGCGGCCCGGCGAGCCTCCGACGGTCGAGAACGCCCGGAACCTCCTGAACTCGCTCTTCTTCGACCCCAAGCGCTACGACCTGACGAAGGTCGGCCGCTACAAGCTGAACCAGCGCCTCGAGGTCGACGTGCCCGACGACACCCGCGTCCTGACGACGCAGGACATCCTCTCGCTCGTCCGCCGGCTCGTGGAGCTGCCGACGAAGCTCGGGGTCCCCGAGGACTCGAAGGACTACGCCGCCGACGCGATCACGCTCCCCCGTGAGCCTGTCCGCGGCGACCTCGACGAGTACGAGGACTTCGGGAACCGGCGGCTGCGCACGGTCGGCGAGCTGATTCAGGAGGCGTTCCGCGTCGGGCTCTACCGGATGGAGCGCGTCGTCCGCGAGCGGATGACGACGGAGGACGTCGACACGATCACGCCGCAGACGATCATCAACATCCGTCCGGTCGTGGCGGCGCTGAAGGAGTTCTTCGGCTCCTCGCAGCTCTCGCAGTTCATGGACCAGACGAACAGCCTCGCCGGCCTCACCCACCGTCGGCGCCTGAGTGCTCTTGGTGCAGGCGGTCTCACTCGGGAAAGAGCTCCGATCGAGGTGCGCGACGTCCATCCGACGCACTACGGGCGCATGTGCCCGATCGAGACGCCGGAGGGGCCGAACATCGGGCTGATCGGCTCCCTGTCGTCCTACGCGCAGGTCTCCGAGCACGGCTTCGTGACCACGCCCTACCGCGTGATCAAGAA
>JBKKAR010000102.1:0-4548 GCA_046714355.1 Gaiellaceae bacterium
GGGGAGCGCCCCTGACCGTGATTGACCGGGTCTTCCGGGTGGTGTGGGGGGGTGCGGTCTCGATCCTCATCGGGGTCCTCGGCTACTTCGACCGCGCCGTGGACGCCGTGCAGGACGCGTTCACGACGGCGCTCGAGCGTTGGCCCACCGACGGCATGCCGAGAAATCCGGGTGCCTGGATCGTCACGACCGCGCGCAACAGAGCGATCGACCGGATCCGCCGCGACCAGACGCTGCAGCGGAAGACGGAGCTGCTGGGCCGGCTCGCCGAGATTCCGGAGAGCGAGGACGAAATGAGCACGATCCCCGACGAGCGGCTCGCCCTCGTCTTCACCTGCTGCCATCCCGCGCTCGCGCCGGAAGCGCGCGTCGCGCTGACACTCCGCGAGGTCGGCGGCCTCACGACCGGCGAGATCGCCCGCGCATTCATCACCGCCGAGCCGGCGATGGCACAGCGGCTGGTGCGCGCGAAGCGGAAGATCCGCGACGCAGGCATCCCGTTCCGTGTCCCGCCCGACGAAGTCCTGCCCGACCGCCTGCAGTCGGTGCTCGCCGTCCTCTACCTCGTCTTCAACGAGGGCTACTCGGCGACGGGCGGGGACGACCTCGTGCGCCGAGAGCTGTGCGACGAGGCGATCCGGCTGGCGAAACTGCTCGCTGTCCTCATGCCGGACGAGGCCGAGGCGCTCGGGCTCGTAGCGCTCATGCTCTTCCACGACTCGAGGCGCGAAGCGCGCACCGCGCCCGGAGGCGACCTCATCCTGCTCGAAGACCAGGATCGTTCGCTCTGGAACCGCGAGCGGATCGGCGAGGGACGCCGGGTGCTCGAGCGGGCGGCCGGGCTGAGGAGAGTCGGCCCGTACCAGCTGCAGGCAGCCATCGCCGCCTCGCACGCCGAGGCACAGACGGACTGGTCCGCGGTCGCCGCGCTCTACGAGCACCTCGCTCGGGTGACGCCGTCGCCGATCGTCGAGCTCAACCGAGCCGTCGCAGTCGCGATGGCGGGACGCGTGGAAGAGGGCCTCGACCTGATCGCAGAGATCGAGGGCCTCGACGACTACCACCTCCTTCACGCCGCCCGGGCAGATCTCCTCCGCCGGCTGGACCGGCGCGAGGAGGCTGCGGCGGCCTACAGGCGGGCCCTGGCGCTGGCGACCAACCCGGTCGAGCGCGCCTTCCTCGAGCGGCGACTCACCGAAGTCTCGTAGCTGTTAGAACCCGCCCGATGGCTGACGCGCTCGATCGCATCAAGCGCTTCGAGCAGGAAATCGAGATGGCCGGGTCGGAGAGCGTCGAGTCGCCGTTCGGCGTCGCCATCCTCGAGCCCACTCTTCCGCGGCGACACGATTCGAACTACTTGCTCCTGGAGCGGGCTCCACTCAGCGCGGGCGCGCAGGAGATCGCGGCCGAGACGGACCGGATCCTCGGCGGCGCCGGGCTCGCGCACCGGGCGGCGTTCACATTCGACCAGGAGCTCGGAGAGAGGCTCGAGCCCCAGTTCCGCGAGTTGGGCTGGAACGTTCGCCGGCACATCTGGATGGCGCAGCTCCGCGAACCCGAGCGCGGAACCGACCTCTCCGTCGTCGAGGAGGTCGGCGAAGCCGATCTCCGCGCAGGCCGGACCGCGGAGATCATTCGGTATCCCTGGGGGACCGAGGAGGTAGCGAAGCAGCTCCTCGATGCCAAGCTCCTGCTCGGAGAACGGGCCGACACGCGTTTCTTCGCCGTCCGGGCCGGCGGTGAGATCGTCAGCTGGGCCGACCTGTACGTCGCGCAGGGCGTGGGCCAGGTCGAGGACGTCGCGACGAAGGAGGAGCATCGAGGCAAGGGCTACGCGAGCGCCGTCGTCCTCCGCGCCGCCGACGAGGCGAGAACGGCCGGCGCCGATCTCGTCTTCCTCGTCGCGGACGAGGACGACTGGCCGAAAGAGCTCTACAAGCGGCTCGGATTCGACACACTCGGCCGCTTGACGAAGTTCTTCCTGACGGGGTAGAACCGCGCTGTGGGCAGAAGGCGCGCGCAGCCCTAGACTCGACACCGTGGAAGGGACCATCACCGTCCGGGTCGGCGATGACGACCGCGAACGAATCGCCAGCCTGCTCCTCGAGCACACCGTCGAGGGACGGCTGACGCTCGAGGAATACGTCGCGAGGCTCGACGAAGTCTTTTCGGCGACCAGTGAGCGTGAGCTCCTCGCGACATTGCGGGAGCTACCGGACCGGCCCGCCGAGCCATCTGCCAGGAAGGGGCGTTCCTGGCTCGTGACGCTCTTCGGTTCGGTGCAGCGCCGCGGCCGGTGGGCAGCTCCGCGCCGGATCCTCGCCTTCAGCCTGATCGGCGCCCCCGATTTCGACTTCCGCCAGGCATCGGTCGCCGGCGATGTTCGGATCACCTCGATCTCCCTCATCGGCGCGCTGACGGCGATCGTCCCGGCCGGCGTCGAGGTCGAGGTTGGCGGCCTCGCCCTCATCGGCGGCAACGATGTCTTCGGCGGTGGCAGCGGCGCGCCGCGCACCTCCGCCGGCCCGCGAGTCCGCATCCGCAGCTACGCCGTGCTCGGCGGTGCCCGAGTGACGTGCCTGCCACCGGCGAGCGAGGAGCAGCCGGCGCTTTCGGCGGGCAGTCAGCCGCGTTTGAGATAGCGGCGCCGTCGCGGTCTAGCGGCTCTTCCGCACCGCCTTCAGCGCGGCAGTCAGCGACTGCTTCCCGTGAAGCACCGGTTCGAAGAGGTCGCCGTGCTGCTCGACCCGGCCGAGCACCACATCCATGGTGAAGTCCGTCGGGTCGAGCTTCTCGTTCACCTCGTCCCACCGGAGCGGTGCCGACACTGCCGCACCCTGCCGCGGCCGGACCGAGTAGACAGAGGCGATCGTCTTCCCCTCACCGTTCTGGTTCGAGTCGATCAGCACGCCGCGCCGCTTCCTCTTCGACCACTCGGTCGTCACGAGCCCCTGATGAGTGCGCGCCAGCGCGCCGGCGACGATCTCCGAGAACTCCCGCGTCTCTTCGTAGGTGTGCCGCCGCGCGATGGGGACGAGGACGTGGATCCCGTCGGAGCCGCTGGTCTTGACTACGCTCTCCAGCTCCAGCGCTTCGAGTGTCTGCTTGACGAGGAGCGCCACCTGGATCGTCTCCTTGAACCCGACGTCGTCGGACGGGTCGAGGTCGAACAGCACCCAGTCCGGACGATCTGGCCTGTCCACCCGTGAGTACCAGGTGTTCAGGTCGATGCAGCCCATGTTCACCATCCAGAGGAGCGCCAGTTCGTCGTTCACGAGCGGCGCCTGGATCTTCCGGCGTTCACGGGGCTTCTCCCTGGTCGAGACCATGATCTCCACCGTCCGGACCCAATCCGGCATGTGCTTCGGCGCGTCTTTCTGGAAGAAGAACTTGCCGTAGGCGCCGTCGGGGTAGCGCTTCATCGTGAACGGCCGGTCCTTTAGGTGCGGGACGACGAACAGCGCGACCGCTCGGTAGTAGGCGAGGAGGTCGCCCTTGGTGATGCCCTCGTCCGGCCAGAAGGGCTTGTCGAGGTTCGAGAGCTTGAGGATGCGCTTGCCTTTCTTGATCTCGGACTCCATCGGCTCCTCCCGGCGCACGTCGGTCGTGGACTTGTCCTCACGCAACCCTTTGTAGGACGGCGCCCGCAGCCGCCCGTCGTGCGTCCACTCGACGAATTCGACCTCGGCGACGAGCTTCGGCTCGACCCACACGATCGCGTCCTTCCGGACCTTGGGCATCTTCGGGACGGCGGGGAACGCCGTGTCCTTTCGCTCGAGCGGCCGAAGCTTCCCGAGGAGTGCGTCGATCTCGTCGTCGGTGAACCCGGTGCCGACATTGCCGGCGTAGACCAGCGCCATTGGATTGTTCATGGGGACAGGATTAATCCTGTCCCCATCAGCTTGGTAGTAGCCGAGGATGAGCGACCCGAAGCGACCCGAGCGGCGCCCCTGGCCCTTCGTGTACCCGGCAATCACGAACTCCTGCCGGCCGTGCGTCTTGATCTTCAACCAGTTCCTGTTCCGCTTGCCGGGCTCGTACCGCGAGTCCGACCGCTTGGCGACGATCCCCTCGAAGGCTTGCTCCTCGGCGGCGTGGAAGAGCGCCTCGCCGTCGTCGAAGGCTTCGGACAGCTGGACGACCTGGTTCCCCCGGTCGAGGAGCGCCTCGAGGCGTTCTCGGCGTTCGACCAACGGCAGGCCGACCAGCGGTTCTCCCTCCACCTCGAGGAGGTCGAAGACGACGTAGACGTGGCGGGTGCCAGGCTTGCCCTGCTGCATCGCCGAGAACGTCGCGCGCCCCTCCTCGTCGAGTGCGCAAACCTCACCGTCCAGGACACAGTCAGTCGTCTTCACCGCCTTCGAGATCTCTTTGGCGACCGACTCGAACCGACCCGTGAGATCGTTGTCGTTGCGGCTCGTGAGCGTCGTCTCCGAGCCGCGAACGTCGCCGATCGCCCGGTAGCCATCCCACTTGACCTCGAACAGCCAGCCAGGGCCGTTCGGAACCTCGGCGGCGAGCGTCGCCAGCATCGGCTTGTAGCGCCGG
>JBKKAR010000103.1:0-3308 GCA_046714355.1 Gaiellaceae bacterium
CCGAGTTCATCGTCGCGGTTGCTGCGGCCGAGGGCATCCAGCTCGGGCTCCAGGAGCGGCCGGGGCATGTGATCGCGTACGCGAAGAGCGGAGAGACGATCGCGGAGGTGCTGGCGGCGGCCGGCGCCCCAGGCGCGGTGCTGACGTTTGCCGAGCGTGCGGTCGTCGGCGGCGCGAAGTCCCGCGCGAACCGGCTCGCGAACGCCGACCACGCGAACCTCGTCAGAACAAGCCGCGCCGCGGGCGTACAGCTTCGCGCACTGAAGCGGCTCGCCCGACGTGGTGGCCTCGAACGCCTTTCGGAAGAGCTTCGGGAGCTGGCGGAGCTGCGACTCGCACATCCGGCGCTATCACTCCGCGAGCTCGGTCTCAAGTGCCACCCGCCCGCCACGAAGGCCACGGTTCACCGAAGGCTCCAGAAGCTCATCCGCTTGGCAGCGACGTAAGCGGCGGGCCGCCGAGGCGTCGCTTGCGACGCCGATTAGAGGTCGTACCGGCTTTGCCGGCGCGACCGTGGTACGAACGGCCCGCTGCGAAAGCGGCGGGCCGGAGGGGAAGCTCCGAGGACGACCTCCCCCTCCAGTTGAAACCGCGCTCCGGACCTTGGCGCCGAACGGGGTCTGAATTCGACGCCGGACGAGCGCAGACCCGCCGTCCAGTGAGTATGACGAAAGGCTATGCCGGCCTCAACCGACTGCGGCCTAGCGGCGGCCGGTGATGCGGAGCGGCGCGGAGAAGGAGCTCTTGCGGGCGACGTTCATATCCGCCTTCACCGTCACGCGGAGCGTGTAACGGCCGGGGCGGAAGCGCTTCGAGAAGCGGACGATCCTGGAGCGGTACGCGTCGACCCTGCCGACCTGCTTGAGCATGCGCTTTCCGCGGGCGTTGAAGAGGCCGGCTTCGAAGCGGGCGTCCTCCTCGGCGTTCAGGACGAGGGCGAGCGCCAGCTTCCGGGCAGGAAGCCTGAGCTGGCGCGGCCACTTGACGCGAACGCCTTCGACGCGCGTCGTGTGCCTCCAGGAGCGCATCTCGCCCTGGCAGCGACCGTTCGTCTGGGCCGTGGCGGCCTTGACGGAGTCGAAGGACGGCCGCCGGCTTCCGTCGGCCCGCACGAGGCCTGCCTGCCACCGGTCGAGGTTGGGCTCGTCGCGGAGCAGGAAGAAGAGGATCGACCCGACCGAGGCGTCACACGCGAGATAGCGGATCGCCTCGCCGTAGATGCCCGCCTGGGCGTTCTCGTCCGTGGGCCTCACGTTCTCCTCGCCGAAGTACGCGCCGGCCGACGCGGGCACGATGCCCACCTGCCAACCGAGCTCGTCGAGCCGGAACGTGAGACCGTTCGAGGCGGTGCCCTCGGGGAAGAGCGGCTGGGCCGTTCCTTGGAAGGCGTCCCAGAAGGCCTGCTTGACTCGCCCCAGGTTCGGCACCCCGGCGTTCGGCCAGCGGTAGCCCTTGAGCAGCGAGTCCGTGTCCTGATCGGGATAGGGGTGGAAGGCGAGCTCGTTCATGAGCGGCTTTGTCCGGCCACTGGCGCGGTATGCCTTGCCGAGGCCGTGGATGAAACGAACGGGCGAGGTCGAGACGTTGTTTGGCGCGTTCGGCTTGTCGCCGCCGCGCGGAGAAAGTCCGAGCCCGATCACGTTGATCGCCGGGTCGACGGCCTTGAGCGCGTCGTACGCCGCGGCGAGCATCCCGAAGTAGGAACCTGCAGAAACGTTCTCGCCGGCGCTCCCGAACTGAGGCTGCCAGAAGCGAGGCTGGTTCGGCTCGTTTCCGATGATGAAGTCCTTGACGGGCAGGTACGTATGAGCGAGGAGCTCGACATAGCTCGCGTAGAGCTCTTCGGCACCGGGCGTCTCGGTGATGCCCTTCGCCTTCGTCGGTGCCACCGAGAAGACGACGCGGACGCCGCGAAGCGTCGCGAGCGGGACATAGAGGTCGAGCGCAGCGCGGTTCTGGATCGTCGTGGGCGCGCTGGGGTCGAAGTCGACGGAGACGCGGTTCTCGCTCATGCCAAGTTCGCCGAGACTGTCGAAGAACCAAGGCGTCTGCTCGACGCCGAGCCCGAAGTCGTCCGCGACGCCGACGCGGAGCGTGGCGGACGCGCCACCGACGAGCGCGAGCGCGGAGACGAGCATGGCGAGGAAAACGGCGAGGCGCTTCATTCCTCCTCTGCTTCGGCGGGCGGGAGAATGGGCTCATCCCCCGCGCGGGGGAGCGGGATTAGACTCGCCTCAGCGACAAGGGGGACTCATGGCGAAGCGCGTAGCGATCAACGGATTCGGCCGCATCGGCCGCAACTTCTTTCGGGCCTACCTGGAGCGCGATCCGGCCTTCGAGGTGATCGCGATCAACGACCTCGCGTCTGACGACGTGCTCGCGCACATGCTCAAGTACGACTCGACGCACGGCGTGCTCAAAGCCGATGTCAGCCACGGTGAAGGCGAGCTCATCGTCGACGGGAAGTCCGTGCGCGTGCTCTCGGAGCGCGAGCCGGCAGCGCTCCCGTGGGGCGACCTCGGCATCGACGTCGTGGTGGAGTCGACCGGTCTCTTCACCGCACGAGACGGCGCGCAGAAGCATCTCGACGCAGGCGCCAAGAAGATCGTCATCTCCGCGCCCGCCACGGACCCGGACGTGACCGTCGTGCTCGGCGTCAACGACGACATGTACGACCCGGAGCAGCACAACATCATCTCGAACGCCTCCTGCACGACGAACTCGGTCGCGCCGATGGCGAAGGTGCTGCTGGACGAGTTCGGAATCGAGCAGGGGTTCATGACGACCATCCATGCGTACACGACGGAACAGCAGCTCCAGGATCAGATCGCGATGACGCGTAGCGGCAAGCCGGATCTCCGACGGATGAGAGCAGCGCCGCAGAACATCATCCCGTCCACCACCGGCGCGGCGAAGGCGACAGCGCTCGTCATCCCCGAGCTGAAGGGCAAGCTCGACGGGATGGCCATGCGAGTGCCGGTGCCGGACGGCAGTGTCACCGACCTGGTCTGCATCCTCGAACGCGAGGCCAGCGCGGACGAGATCAACGAGGCCTACCGCCGGGCGGCCGGCGGCGCGCTCAGCCCGATCATGGTCTTCACCGAGGACGCGATCGTCTCGTCCGACATCGTCGGCAACCCGGCCTCCTGCATCATTGACGGCCTCTCGACGATGGCGAGCGGCCGGATGGCGAAGGTGATCGGCTGGTACGACAACGAGTGGGGCTACAGCTGCCGCCTCGCTGATGTCACGGAGAAGATCGCGGCCTCCGTCGGTGAAGCCGTCGGCGCCCAGGCGTAGTGCCCCTC
>JBKKAR010000104.1:0-17078 GCA_046714355.1 Gaiellaceae bacterium
CGTCTACCTGTCGTGGCTCGGGCCCGAGGGTCTGCGCGAGGTGGGGGAGACCTGCATGGGCCTCGCCGGGTATGCGAAGTCGCGCCTCGGCGGCGAGCGATTCGAGGTTGTGTTTCCAGAAAGGACAACGTTCAAGGAGTTTGCCGTGCGGGTCGGACGGCCCGCGCGCGAGGTGATCCGCGACGCGCGCGCACACGGAGTCCACCCGGGCTACGCACTCGGCCGCGACTACCCAGGCATGGACGACGTGCTGCTCGTCGCCGTGACCGAGAAGCGCAGCCCCGCCGACATCGATCGGCTCGCCGAGGTGCTCGCGCAGGTGGGCCGATGAAGCTGATCTACGAGAAGTCGCACGAGGGCCGCACCGGCTACAGCCTGCCCCGCTACGAGGGGCTGGCACCGGTCGAGGCGCCGTCCGACCTCGTCCGGCTCGACCCGCCCCGGCTCCCCGAGCTCTCCGAACCCGAAGTGCTTCGCCACTTCACCGAGCTCTCGACGCGGAACTTCGGCGTCGACACGGGCTTCTACCCGCTCGGCTCCTGCACGATGAAGTACAACCCGCGCGTCAACGAGCGGCTCGCGCTGCTGCCGGGCTTCGCCCACCTCCATCCGCTGCAGGACGAGGAGGGGATCCAGGGCGCGCTCGAGCTGATGTGGAACCTGCAGGAGATCCTGCTCGAGGTCACCGGGCTTCACGCGTGCTCGCTCCAGCCGGCCGCAGGCTCCCAGGGCGAGCTGACCGGCCTGATGCTGATGCGGGCGTACTTCGCCGGCAAGGGCGAGGGCGAGCGACGCCGGAAGATCGTGATCCCGGACACGGCGCACGGTACGAACCCGGCTTCGGTGACGATGGCCGGCTACGAGGTGACGCCGGTTCAGACCGACGCGCGCGGCAACGTAGACGTCGACGAGCTGCGTGCGAAGGTCGACGAGCACACCGCCGGTCTGATGCTGACCAACCCGTCGACGCTCGGCCTCTTCGACGAGAACATCGAGGAGATCCGCGACATCTTCCACGGTGCGGGCGCGCTCATGTACTACGACGGCGCCAACCTGAACGCGGTCTGCGGGATCTCGCGACCCGGCGACATGGGCTTCGACATCGTCCACATCAACCTGCACAAGACCTTTTCGCAGCCGCATGGTGGCGGCGGTCCGGGGGGTGGCCCGATTGCGGTGCGCGACCGGCTCGAGCCATACCTGCCCGTGCCCGCCGTCGTCCGGGACGGGGACAGGTTCCGGCTCGACTACGACCGGCCCAAGTCGATCGGGAAGGTGCGAGCATTCACGGGCCCGTTCGGCGTCTTCGTCCGGTCGTACGCGTTCATGCTGGCGTGGGGGCGGGAGCTGCGCACGATGTCCGAGGACGCGGTTCTGAACGCGAACTACCTCCTGGCGCGGCTGAAGGAGGCCTACGAGCTCCCGTTCGACCGCCTCTGCATGCACGAGTTCGTGCTCTCGGCCCGCAACCTCAAGCGCGAGCACGGGATCACGGCGCTCGACGTCGCCAAGCGGCTCATGGACTACAAGTTCCACCCGCCGACGATCTATTTCCCGCTGATCGTCCCGGAGGCGCTCATGATCGAGCCGACCGAGACGGAGACGAAGGAGACGCTCGACGCCTTCTCGGACGCGATGCTCGCGATCGCTCGCGAGGCCGCGGAGGAGCCGGAAACGCTGAAGAACGCCCCGCACGACCGTCCGGTCGGGCGCCTCGACGAGGTCAAGGCGGCGAAGCGGGCGATCGTCCGTTACCGCTTCGAGGACCATCCGGACCTCACCGACGAACCGACTACAGCTACGGCAGCCGAGGCACCGAAAGGCGTCTAGCCCCTAGAGGAAATCAGTGTCGTCCGGCAGCTCGCCGCGCCGCTGCATCAGGAGCCAGACGACGCCGGCGACAGCGGGGATGAAGACCAGCATGCGGAGATCCGCCCAGGCAGCTGCGAGCCAGACGATTCCTAGGGCGATCCATGCGCCGCGACGGACGAGATAGTCGTCCCTGACAAGCTGCCACAGAGAAGCTGCTGCGGTGTTCATGCCGCTTCTCCTTTCGTTCCCGAGTCCATCGGCTGCTGCCGCCCGCCGCGCATCCCTCATCTGGTGAGAATGAGCGCATGAGCGAGATGCCGAGCCCGGGGTCGGAGATCCTGGACGCGCTCTATCGCGGTGATCAGGACACCGTCGACGCCAGGCTGGCCGACAACCGCGATCTGACGATCTTCGAGGCGTCCGCCGTCGGAGACGACGGGCGCGTGCACGAGCTGCTGCTCCTCGAGGCCGGGTTCGTCGATCTGTTCTCGCCCGACGGCTTCACCGCGCTCCACCTTGCCGCATTCTTCGGCCATGCCGGCGTCGCCACCGAGCTGCTGGACCGGGGTGCTGACGTCGAGGCCGTCGCGAGGAATCCGCTTCGCGTTCAGGCGATCCACAGCGCAGCGGCCGGCAACCACACCGACGTCGTCCGAGCCCTGCTCGAGCACGGAGCCGACCCGAGTGCGAGGCAGGAGGGCGGATTCGCCCCGATCCACGCGGCCGCGCAGAACGGGAACGAGGAGCTCTGCGCGTTGCTCGTCGAGCGCGGGGCCGACGAGAGGGCTGTCACCGACGACGGGCGGACCGTCGCCGACTTCCGCCAGCAACAATAGGACGGTGGTCGATCTCCGCTCGGATACGGTGACCAGACCGACCCCGGCGATGCGCGAGGCGATCGCCTCGGCCGAGGTCGGGGACGAACAGAAGCGGGAGGATCCGACTGTCAACCTGCTCGAGCAGCGCGCGGCAGAGCTCCTCGGGCACGAGGAGGCCGTCTACCTCCCGACCGCGACGATGGCGAACGAGATCGCCCTCATGCTGCACGGGGAGCCCGGGGACGAGCTCCTCGCCGAGGAGTACTCGCACGTTCTGATCTCCGAGCTCGGCGGGCCTGCCGTCTTCGCGGGCCTGCTGACCCGGCCTCTCGTCGGCGAAGCCGGCCGGATCACCGTCGAGCAGATTCGCGCGGCGGCGAACCCGATCCTGGACGTCCACACGCCCCGGACGCGCGTGGTCTCGATTGAGAACACGAACAACAGCGCCGGGGGGCGGGTGTGGCCGCTGGAGGAAGTCGACGCAGTCGTCGACTGTTGCCGCGAGCTCGACCTCAAGCTGCACCTCGACGGCGCGCGGCTGTTCAACGCGGCGATTGCGCTCGGGGTCCCGGCGGCCCGGATCTCCGGTGGGGCCGATACGGTGACGATCTGCCTCTCGAAGGGTTTGGGCTGCCCGCTCGGTGCGCTCGTTGCCGGCTCTGCGGACCTGATGCTTCGCGCCCGACGGCTCAAGCACATGTTCGGCGGGGCGATGCGGCAGGCGGGGATCGTCGCTGCCGCCGGCGTCTACGCACTCGAGCACAACATCGACCGCCTCGCGGAGGATCACGCTCGGGCGAGACGGCTCGCCGAGGGGCTCGCTGCAGCGGGGCTCCCGGTCGAGCCCGACGACGTGGAGACCAACTTCGTCCAGATCGACGTCGAACCGCTCGGCCTCTCGAAGCCGGAGGCGCTCGAACGCGCGCATCAGGCGGGTGTGGGTATCTCCGGGACCGTCCACCGGGCGCGCCTTCGCGCAGTGACGCACCTGGACGTGGACGACGACGACATCGAGCAGGCGATCGAGCTGCTCCCGCGCGCACTCCAAGGCGCCGACTTGGCGGCGCCGGTCAGAGGAGGCCGGGCCGGCTTGGCCGGCGCGGCCGAGTAAGGCTTCGCTTGCCCTCGCCTGAGTCTCTCGCCGCCGAGCTCTCCCAGATCATCCGGGAGGCCCAGGCAGAGAAGCGGCTGACGAGCGTGAGCGCCGCCGCGGTTCGCGACGGCGAGATCGTCTGGAGTGAGGCGGTGGGGCTCGCCGACACCGAGAGCGGGGAGCACGCGACGCCGAATCATCAGTACCGCATCGCCTCGATCACCAAGACCGTCACCGCCGTCGGCGTCATGCGTCTCCGGGACGAGGGCAAGCTCGCGCTCGACGACAGGCTCGACGAGCATCTCTCCGGAGCGGCGCATGGCCCAAGGATCCGGAGCCTTTTGTCGCATCTCTCGGGCCTGCAGCGGGAGGTTCCGGGGGAGGTCTGGGAGACGCTCGAGATGCCGACCAGGGAGGAGCTCCTGCCCCGGTCGTCGGAGGCGGAGCAGGTGCTGGCGCAGGGCGCGTACTTCCACTACTCGAATCTCGCGTTCGCGCTCCTCGGCGAGGTCGTCGCGCAGGTGAGCGGGCAAGCGGCCGAGCGCTACCTCGACGAGAACGTCCTCGGCCCGCTCGGGATGACGAGGACAACCTGGACGGCCAAGGAGCCCGCGGCCGTCGGCTACCTCGTGCATCCGTACGCCGACGTCCCGAGGCGCGAGCCCGTGATCGAGGGGCGGGCCGTTGCGCCGGCGGCGGAGCTCTGGAGCACGCCGTCGGATCTCTGCCGCTGGGCGGCGTTCATCGCGGACCCGGATCCGTCAGTCCTGTCAGCCGGGACGATGGAGGAGATGCGGTCGTTCCAGTCGATGGTCGACCTGACGAAGTGGCGGCTCGGCTATGGGCTCGGCTTCGCGCTCTACCGAGTCGAGGACGACCTGTTCGTCGGGCACGACGGCGCGCACGCCGGCTACCTCGCGCACGTCTCGGCTCTGCCGCCCAAGCGGACCGGCGCGGCCGTACTGACGAACGAGGGCGCGGGCGTAACGATCTCCGAGCTCGGAATCAAGCTCTCACGCGCCGTCGCGGACGCCTATCCGCCGACCACCGAGGAATGGCGTCCAGGAGACGGCCCGCCGCCCGAGTTGGAGGGTGTGCTTGGCCCGTGGTGGATGGAGGGCCACCAGGTCGTCTTCTCCTTCCGCCAAGGGAAGCTCGAGTCGATGTTCCCGGAGGCCCGTCTCGATCTCGGCCGGTCGGTGTACGAGCCGGAGGGCGAAGATCTCTACCGGGTCGCGCAGGGCTACGAGCGCGGCGAGCTCCTGCGGATCGTCAAGGACGAGAGCGGCGTCCCGGTGAAGCTCTACCTCGCCACCTACCCGCTCACGCGCGAGCCGCAGACGTTCGGCTAGACCCCGTCGTCTCTCTAGCGGTCGCCAACGAGCAGGAAGGCGACGGCCAGCCCGACGTACGCGGCGATCAGCATGACGCCTCGTCCACGGCTCGACCGTCCCTGCACGAGGAGAACGAATGTGATCCCGACGCCGAAGGCGAGGGCGGCGATCTCGACCGGGCGGAACGAAAGCGCTAACGGGTCGATCAGGAGGGCGAGCAGCGTCACGGCGGGGATGAGGAAGACGGCGACCTGGGCGGCCGATGAAAGGGCGATCTCGGCGGCGAGCTTGATCTGGCCCCGCGCCGCCACGACCACGGCCCCGCCGTGTTCGGCGGCGTTTCCGACGATCGCGACGATCACGGCGGCGACGAAGAACTCGGACAGGTTCGCCTTGTGGGCGAATGTCTCGATCGAGCCGACCACGATCTCCGCGATCAGCGCCGTGACGACGGTGGCAAGACCGAGGACGATGAGCGCAGTTCTGAACGTCCAGCCGAGCATTTCCTCCGGCTCGTCCGAGACGTGCATCCTCCGGTGTCGCCGTAGCGACAGCCAGGTGGCTCCCACGTAGACGAGCAGCAGAGCGATCGCTATCGGGATCGACAGGTTCACGATCGAGTCGCGTTCCGGGTCGCCGTCCCAGCCCGGGATTGCGGGGATCAGGAACACGCCGACCGCCAGCGCGACGAGCCCGATCGAGAGCATGCTCGACTCGCGGTCCAGCTCGCCGCGGCCTCCGAACAGGAGCGAGAAGCCGAGGACGAGCAGGAGGTTGCCGACGACACTTCCCGTCAAGGAACCCCGGACGACCTCCGTCAGGCCTTCGTTGACGGCGAGGAGCGCGATGATCAACTCGGGCGCGTTCCCGAACGTCGCGTTCAGGAAGCCGCCGATCCCCGGCCCGGTGTGGTGCGCTGCGTGCTCGGTCGCCTCGCCGATCAGCCAGGCGAGTGGGATCAGCGCCGCAGCCGCCAGGATGAACTCGGCCGTGTCTCCGATGTCTGCCGTGTAGTGCAGAACGATCGAGAGCGGCGCGAGCGCGAGCGAGCCCCAGAGGATGCGACGCGCCATTGGGCGCTTACCCTACCCAGCGTGTTGAAGGCCGTTCTCTTCGACTGGGGCGGGACGCTCATGCAGGACGAGTGGAGCGACGAGATCGCTCTCGAAGGGCATGTCGCGGGCATTGCGGCCCTCTCCCGTGAGGGACTCCCGACGGCGGAGGAGCTCACTCTCCACCTCACCGAGAACTTCCCCATCGCAGGTGAGGACGAGATCGACATCGCGGCCGTCATGCACAGCTCATTCGGCGACCTCGGTGCGGATCTCACCGACGACGACCTCCGGCTCTTCCTTCGGTCCGCACACGACGTCTGGGCCTCGTACTACTCCCTCGCGGCCTCGACGCACGCCCTGCTCGAGGCGCTGAGGAATCGCGGCCTCCGGCTCGCGCTCGTCTCCAACACCGCGAGCCCGGAGTGGCTCTTGCGCCCGGTGCTCGAGCGGCAGGGCCTGGTCGAGCGAGTGGACGCGATCGTCCTTTCCTCCGAGGTGGGGAAGCGCAAGCCGCACCCGGAGATGTTCGAGCGCGCGCTGGCCGAGTTGGAGGCGCGGTCGGAGCAGGCGCTCTTCGTCGGCGACCGTCTCGATGCAGACGTGCTCGGCGCCTCGCGGGTCGGGATGCAGACGGTCCAGGCGCTCTGGTTCCGGGCCGACGACGTCCAGATCGAGACCGAGCCGGACTTTCAGGCGTTCACCCAGATGGACGTCTTGAACGTCGTGGATCGCCTGATCGGCCCTCGCGACTAGCGCGAGCGGCCTGCTCTGTCAAGTCTTGCGCGGGGTAAGACCCGTCACCCACAATCAGGGCATGGCGTCACAGGCAACGACCCGTCCACGGAGCCTCCCGCTCCGTCCTCAGGACGAGGTCGAGTGCCGCCGGTGCGGGATCCACTGCGACAAGGTGGTCTACCCGGCGGCCTGCGTGGCCCGGTCGTGTCCGTTCCTTTACGCATTCGAGGAGGTCGGTCGCACCTACGTCGGGTGCATGCAACGGATCTTCTCGGTCGAGATCGACCTCGAGCTCTTGCAGGAAGCCGAAGCCCAGGCCCCGGGCTTCGGTGCCGTTCGGGCCAACCGCAAGCCGCTTCCGATGTGCCGCACCGAGATCGAGAGCACCTACGCGGGTCGCGCCGACGAACTGGGTTGCGTCAACCCCGAGTTCAGCGAGTTGCCCCTCGGCGAGCCGAGCTTCCGCGTCTTCGCGCAGGTCCGGCCGGCGCGTTAGCGCCCGTCCGCGGAGCGGACCGGTGGAGGGGGTCTGGGGGAACCGGGAGGTTCACCCGGTTGGTTGGCGCGCGCCCTCCCAGAGCTTCCGCAGCTTCTGAACCTCTGCGGCGTCGGGGCCCCGGCCCTCGGTCCCCGCAACCTCGAGCACCGCCGGCAGACCCTGCAGCCGCTTGTTGCCGAGGAAGACCGCAAGGCCTTCGCCCATCAGGCCCTCGAGCATATTCGCGTGGCGGTCGCGATTCGAACCGAGCGGCGTCGCCGAGTCGTTCACGTGCAGGGCGCGGAGGCGGTCGAGCCCGATCGTCTCGTCCACCTCGTCCAGCAGGGCGTCGAGGGCCGCTTCGTCAGTCACGTCGTAGCCGGAAGCCCAGAGGTGGCACGAGTCCAGGCAGAGTCCCAGGCGGGGATGGTGGCCGGCGCGATCGACGAGGGCCGCGAGCTCCTCGACCGAGCGCCCGATCGTCCCGCCGGCGCCGGCCGTGTTCTCGACAAGCAGCCACGTCGTCTCCGAGCAGTGCTCGAGCACCTGCTCCAGGGCCGGGAGAACGCGCTCGAGCCCCGCCTCGAACCCCGAGCCGAGATGCGAGCCGACGTGGAAGACGACCCCGTCCGCCCCGATCGCGCAAGCGGCGTCCACGGTGCTTCGGAGCGTCGTGACGGACTTCCCGTAGATCTCCTCGTCGGGACTCGCGAAGTTGCAGAGGTAGATCGCGTGAACGAGCACCGACTTGACGCCGGCCTCGCGCGCCCGATCGCCGAAGCTCGCGAGCACCTCAGGGTCGTGCTCCGGGAACCGCCACGCCCTCGGGCTCTGGACGAAGAGTTGAAGCGCCTCGGCGCCGATCTCCTTGGCCCGCTCCGGCGCGGCCTTGATGCCGCCGGAAACATGGCCGCCGAAGAGCATGGCCCTACGATAGAGAGGCGATGTCCGTCCGCGTCCGCATGGCTCCGAGCCCGACCGGCTTCCTGCACATCGGAAGCGTCCGGACCTTCCTCTTCAACTGGCTGTTCGCGCGCGCGCAGGGCGGCGAGTCGCTGCTCCGGATCGAAAACACCGACACGAGCCGCGAGGTCGCCGAAGCAACGGAGCAGATCCAGCGTTCGCTCTCCTGGCTCGGCATCGACTGGGACGGCGACGTTCGGTTCCAGCTCGACCGGATGGAGGATGCGCAGCGGCTGGCCCGGCAACTCGTCGACGAGGGCAAGGCCTACGAAGACGAGGGAGCGATCCGGTTTCGCATGCCCGACGAAGGGGGGACCGGCTGGGACGACGTCATCCGCGGCCGGATCGAGGTCGAGAACGAGAATCTCGACGACCTCGTGATCCTGCGGGCCGACGGTAGGCCGACCTACAACTTCGCCTCGCCGGTCGACGACATGCTGGACGAGATCACCCACGTGGTCCGCGGACAGGACCACATCTCGAACACGCCGAAGCAGATCCAGATCCTGAGCGCGCTCGGCGCCGACGCACCGGTCTACGCCCACGCCCCGGACGTCCTGGGCGGCGACGGCAAGAAGTTCTCGAAGCGGCACGGCGCGCAGTCCGTGGAGGACTTCCGCGAGCAGGGCTATCTCCCCGACGCGCTGATCAACTTCCTCGCCCGGCTGGGTTGGGCCTACGACGACAAGACGGAGGTCTTTTCGCGCGACGACCTCCTGCGCCTCTTCAGTCTCGACCGCGTCTCGGCGAGCCCGGCGGTCTTCGACTACCAGAAGCTCGCGTGGCTCAACGGCGTGCACCTCCGCAACCTCCCCCCGGAGGAGTACGCGGACCGCGTCGTCACCTACCTCGGCGAGCAGGGGGTCGACTGGGACGACCAGCTCGTGCGGAAGGCCGCGCCGCTCGTGCAGGACAAGATCGAGACGCTGAACCAGTTCCCGGACTACGTCCGCTTCCTCTTCGAGGAGGTAGAGCCGGCAGCGCCACTGGACGGCGGTGCGCCGGTGCTGAAGGAGGCAGAGCGGGCGCTGACCAGCGTCGAGCCCTTTACGGCAGAGCCGATCGAGCGGGAGCTCCGGGCGCTCGCCGAGCGGCTGGAGCTCAAGCCGAGAGAGGCGTTTCAGCCGATCCGGATCGCCGTCACCGGGTCGAAGATTTCACCGGGGCTCTTCAAGAGCCTCGAGCTCGTCGGGCGGGACGAGACGCTCAGGCGCCTCGCGGCTGCCCGCGGCGCAGCGGCCTAGGCGGCGCGAGCGGGTCCAGCGCGCGCTGGAACTCCAGCCACGCCCGGCGCCGGAAACTGGCGGTGGGCCGGGGAACTTCCTGTCTTCGAACTGTCCTGCTCATGCTTGACCCTTATCCTTTGCCACTTCAAAGGGGTAACGGCAATACGCCCGATCCGGATACGGCCGAACCTGGGGCTACACTCGGCCAGGTGGGAGGAGAACGGGCGACTGTGCTCGTCGTCGACGATGATCCTTCGCTCAGGCTCCTCTGCCGGGTCAACCTGGAGCTCGAGGGATATCGGGTCCTCGAGGCGGAGAGCGTCGACGCGGCTGAGAAGGCGCTCGAGGAGGAGGACGTCCGCGTCATCCTCCTGGACGTGCATCTGGGAAACCAGGACGGCCTCACCCTGCTTCCATCCATCGGCGAGCAAGGGCGAGCCGTCGCACTGCTGACGGGCAGCCCTGGCGTGCATCTCCCCGAAGGCGCGACCGTGATCGGCAAGCCGTTCTCCATCGACGAGCTCTGCGAGACGGTGCGACGCCTCGCCGGTTCGTAGGCGAACCTGCTCGGGTAGATTCCCCAGTCGCATGAGCGTCACTGCAGTCAGGACCCCGGCGGAATTCGAGGACGAGCTCCAGCGCTACCTCTTCGAGCGCGCGGAGGAAGGGCGCGCCGTCCGCGTCGGCGAGAAAGAGGTCTCCGAGCGCGCCGGGATCGTCGCCCGGTACCGCGAGCTCTTCACGCGGGAGCAGCTCGAAGCCCTGCACGAAGCCGAGGCGGGCGCGGATACTGACGAGCGCGAGCGCTTGTACCGGCTCCGGAAGACGTGCGAGTCCGGCCTCGTCGAGGTGGAGCTCAGCGAGCGCGAGGACACGCTCGAGAACGCGATCCTCGCTGCGCGCGTTCAGTACCGCGGGGAAGATTTGCCGCTTCGATCGGCGCAGGCCCAGCTGGCCATCATCCCGAGCTACGCCGAGCGCGAGGAGCTCGGCGTGCTCCAGGGCGACGCATCCGCGGCGTTCAACGACCAGCGGATGGAGATGCTGCAGGCCCGCGAGGAACTCGACGCCGAGCTTTCGGGCGAACCCGACGCGGTCGCGCGCAACGAGGAGGAGAAGGGCATCTCCCTCCGCGAGCTCTCCCGCGTGCTGACGGACGCCAGTCGCGCCGCCGACGACGTCTACGGCCGGCTCTCGGCCAAGTGGTTCGACAAGCTCATCGAGGAAGGCCGGCCCGAGGTTCCGACCTCCTACCACGTCGCCTGGCTCCGGCGCCTTTCGCCGCTCGAATCGACCTACACCAAGGAGCGCGCGACCGAGGTCTGCCTCGAGACGCTCCGGTACCTCGGCTTCAACATGGACGAGGAAACGAACATCAGGATGGATCTCGACGACCGGCCGCAGAAGTCACCGAGGGCCTGTGTGATCGCGGCCGACCCGCCGAGCGTCGTCCACCTGATCACTCGCGCGCAGGGCGGGCTGCACGACTACCAGGCCTTCCTCCACGAGGCGGGCCATGCGCTGCACTACGGGAACTGCGACCCCGCGCTGCCCTACACCTTCCGCAACCTCTCCCGCGACCACGCGCTGACGGAGATCTACTCGTACATCTTCGAGGCCATCTCGCGCGAGCCGGGCTGGCACGCCGAGCATTTCGAGCTCTCGGAGGAGGAAGCGCGCGACAACGCCGAGGCGACCGTCTTCCTCGAGGCGCTCCTCTACCGCCGCTACACGGCGAAGCTCAAGTTCGAGATCGAGTTCTGGGGGAACTTTGGCGACGGCGGCGCGGGCCAGGACAAGTACCACCGGCTGCTGACTTCGGCGACCGGGATCTCGTATCGGCCGGATGCGTATCTGGCGGACATGGACGCCGGCTTCTACTCGGCCGACTACCTGCGAGCATGGATCCGCTCCGCGCAGCTCCGCCAGTGGCTGTCGAAGGAGGTCGGCGAGGACTGGTGGCGCAACAAGGCGACCGGCGACCATCTGCGGTCGCTCTTCGCCGAGGGGACGCGCCCGTCGAGCGAAGACATCGCCGGACGTCTCGGCTTCGACCCGCACGACACCGGGCCGTTGCTGGCCGAGCTTGGTGCCTAGACCGGCGTTCGATAGGTTCTATCGCTACGACGAGCTAACGGAGATCCTGCGGAGCTGGGCCGACGAGCGGCCTGAGCTCTATTCGCTGGAGTCGATCGGAAAGAGCTACGAGGGCCGCGACATCTGGCTCGCCACGATCACGAACGGAGCCACCGGACCGGCACTCGAGAAGCCGGCGCTCATGATCGAGGCGAACATTCACGCTCTCGAGGTGACAGGCGCCACGGCGGCGCTGCATCTGATCAATCGCCTCCTGACCGGCTACGGCACCGACGAGCGGGTCACCCGCGTTCTCGACACGCGCGCCTTCTACGTCGTCCCTCGGTTGAACCCCGACGGGCCGGAGCTTGCGCTCGCCGATCGGCCCCGGTTCATCCGGTCGAGCACCCGCCCCTGGCCGCTCGCCGAGGAGGTCGACGGCCTCTACGAGGAGGATCTCGACGGCGACGGGCGGATCCTGATGATGCGGGTGCGCGATCCGAACGGCTCCTGGAAGCCGCACCCGGAGGAGCCGCGGCTGCTCGTGCGGCGAGAGCCGGACGACGCGGGCGGGGAGTACTACCGCGTCCTCTGGGAGGGCCGGATCCGGAACTACGACGGCGTCTCGATCAAGATCGCGCCACCGCTCGAGGGCCTCGACCTGAACCGGAACTTCCCGATGGAGTGGGCGGTCGAGGCGGATCAGCACGGTGCCGGCCCCTACCCGACGTCGGAGCCGGAGATCCGAACCATCGTCCAGGCGATCGTCGACCGGCCGAACATCACGGGCCACATCGCCTACCACACCTTCAGCGGCGTCCATCTCCGGCCGTACTCGAGCTATCCCGACGAGCAGTTCCCGACGCCGGACCTCCGCACGTACGAGCTGCTCGGGGCGAAAGCGACCGAGATCACCGGCTACCCCGCGATCTCGATCTTCCACGATTTCAAGTACGACCCGAAGCAGACGGTCAAGGGCGGCGCGAACGACTGGCTCTACGACCACCTCGGCCTCTTCTCGTGGACGACGGAGTTCTGGAGCCCGCAGCGGGAGGCCGGGATCGAGAACTACAAGTACATCGACTGGCTCCGGGATCACCCGCCGGAGGACGATCTGAAGCTCCTCCGCTGGAGCGACGAGGAGCTCGACGGGAAGGGTTACATCGACTGGTACCCGTTCGAGCACGACCAGCTGGGCCAGGTTGAGCTCGGCGGCTGGGATCTCATGTACGCCTGGGGCAACGTCCCGCCGAAGTTCCTCGAGCGCGAGATCGCGCCGCACTCGGAGCTCGCGATCTGGCAGCTGCTCATCTCGCCGAGGCTGGAGATCCGGTCGTTGGAGGCGGAGTCGTTGGGAGATTCCAGCTGGCTCGTCCGGCTCGTCGTCGAGAACACTGGCTGGCTCCCGACAAGCGTGAGCCAGAAGGCGGTCGAGCGGAAGGCCGTGCGGCCGCTGGAGGCGGAGATCACACCTCCGGAAGGCGGGCGAGTCGTGGGCGGCGAGAAGAAGGTCGAGCTTGGCCAGCTGGACGGGCGAGTCCACCGCCGTTCGCTCCTGTGGTGGGCCTCGAATGACGCGACGAGCGATCGCGCGAAGGCGGAGTGGGTTGTGGAAGCGCCGGCGGGGTCGGTCGTCCAGGTGGAGGCGAGACACCAACGGGCCGGAACCGTCCGGGAAGAGCTCAGATTGCAGTAACGGCCCGGCGAGGCGGGAGTGCTTGGGCGTGCCCCAGAGAGGTGTAAAACCTCTGTAAAGCGCCGTAAAGGGGGGCGTACGGCGGCGGGATTCGGGGGATGCTCTTCCTAGTAGATTGTCCAAAGAAGGGAAATACAGGATGAGACGTTTGATGCTGATGCTCGTCACGCTCGTGGCGAGCATGCTCGTCGTCGGAGGCGTCGCTGCCACAGGTGCGCCGCCGAACCCGAAGAAGACCACGATCTGTCACTGGGCAGGCAAGAAGTACGTCAAGGTCAGCGTGGGCGCTCGTGCGCTCAAGGGGCATATGCACCATGGCCGCGACGTGATGCCGGCGCCGGCGCAGTGCCCGTCGCAGCCGCTGGCGGCGGCGCGGACGGGTGGGCGTCCGCTCACCGCGACGCTGACCGGCGCGACTGAGGTGCCGGGACCGGGTGACGCTGACGGAAGCGGCACGGCCACGATCAGGCTCAACCCCGGTCAGGGAAGGGTCTGCTTCGTCTTGACGGCGTCGAACATCACCCTGCCGGCGAGCGGCGCGCACATTCATGTCGCCCCGGCCGGAACGCCCGGCCCGGTCGTCGTTGGGCTGTCGCCGCCGGACGCCACCGGCGTTTCGAGCGGTTGCGTCAGTGCCTCACGCGCCGTGATCAAGGCGATCCTGAAGAACCCGTCCGGCTACTACGTGAACATCCACACGTCGGACTTCCCCGCGGGCGCGATCCGCGGCCAGCTCTAGCTCGCAAGCGCGACAGAGGGGCCCGGAGTTGCCCGGGCCCCTCTGGATCTTCCGAAGGGCGGCGTGGGAGACGACCCTCCGACCGGTCGACCATTGACCGACTCGTCAATCAGCTTTTCAAATGATGCGTATCTGAATTACGCCTCATACGTTGAGAGACCGTCGGAACTCGACTACGAAGGGAGCACCAAATGGGACGACGCCTCCTGCGGCCGATCGGACTCGCGCTCGCCGCCTTCGCCCTTACCGCCGCGCCTGCCGCGGCCGACCCGATTACGCTACCGCTCGAGCAGCCGGAGCCGATCAGCGGTCTCCAGCCGCTGCTCGCAGTGCCTCTTGCCCTCGGTGATCCAGATGCCGAGCTACTCGCTGTCGCTGACGACCAGCTTGCCGCCGCCGGGAGCTCTGTCGCAGCTCCGCTGCTGCTCGACGGGACGTTGGTCGTCGACGATGACCTCGTCCAGTGTCCCACGGCCGACTTCACCTCGATTCAGGCGGCAGTAACAGCTGCCGCGCCCGGGGACACAGTTCGCGTCTGCCCTGGTCTCTACAACGAGACCGTCACCGTCCCAAAGACGCTCACTCTTCAGGCTCCGCGCCACCAGGGTCAGGCGACGCAGTGCCAGGCCGATCCGATTTCCGACCCGACGCGCGCCGCGATTGTCCGCGGCGCCGCGTTCTTCAGCTTCAACCTACAAGCGAACGACATCGTCCTCGAGGGCTTCACCGTCGAGGGCCGGACGGACGGGCCAGGGATCTACACGAGCCCACTGTTCTCCGGCTACCTGATCCGGCACAACGTCGTCCAGGACAACGTCTTCGGGCTCTACTTCAACGCGAGCGGCACAACAGAGTCGGTCGCCAGCCACAACTGCTTCCGCGCGAATAACCGGCGGGGAGCGGCCTCAGGCAACGGCGTCTACACCGACCAGGGGTTGCGGAACGCGCTCGTGACGGAGAACTACTTCACCGGCGGACACACCAACGCCTCGATCGTCTTGACGACGACCGGCGCGCCGCTCGAAAACGTGCAGGTCACACACAACGACGTGGTCGACGACAGCTCCATCGTCGCGTTCCTGACGCAGGATCTCGTCGTCGATCACAACCACCTCGTCCGGCCCTCGGGCTCGGGCATCTTCCTGGGCGGCGGCGTCGCCGGGGCCCACGTCGGTACGAACCTGATCTCGAACGCGACCGGCAGCGGGATCCGCGTGACCGACATCGCGGGCGTACCGAACACCGACCTGACGATCGAGAACAACCGGATCGAGGGCAGCCTGAACGGAATCCGCGTCAGTCAGGCGGTCGACGCTCTGATCCAGCGCAATCGCGCGTACTCGAATATCCAGGCAGGCCTGAGGATGGACGCGGATACGGCGGGGAACACGATCCTGCTCAACCACATGCGCGCCAACGGGACGTTCGATTGCCGGGACGACTCGACGGGGCCATTCCCGGGTCTGGTCGCAAACGAGTGGATCAACGACAAGGGCACGACCGAGAACAAGCCCGGCCTCTGCCGGAGGGGCCAGGCGTAAGCATCGGCACTGGGTGGGGCGGCCCTCGCCGGCCGCCCCACCTTCTATTGAGCGATCCACCTATCCGCGTGCAGCCTGAGAAGGCGCATACGGGATTCGAACCCGTGCCGCCGCCGTGAGAGGGCGGTGTCCTAGGCCACTAGACGAATGGGCCGTGCGAGGGGCAAGGGTAGCGAAACTGTCGCAGTAGGCTACGTCGGTGTCGAAGGAGCCGCGCTTTGTTCCGCTCGAGTTCGAGCGGTTGTCTGAGAGCGAGCAAACGGGGCGCTCGCGGGCCTTCCTCGACGAGGTTCGGCGGCGTCGCTCGGTCCGTGAGTTCTCGCGCGATTCGGTCCCGTACGAGCTGATCGAGAACGCGGTTGCGGCTGCCGGCACCGCGCCGTCGGGAGCGCACCAGCAGCCGTGGACCTTCGTGGTCGTCTCGGACTCGGACGTCAAGCGGCAGATCAGGGAGGCGGCCGAGGAGGAAGAGCGGCGAAGCTACGAGCGTCGCATGCCGGACGAGTGGCTCGAGGCGCTGCGCGCGCTCGGCACCGACTGGCGCAAACCCCACATCGAGGACGCGCCGTACGTGGTCGTCGTCTTCGAGCAGGCCTTCGGGCTCCGGCCCGACGGCTCGAAGGTCAAGCATTACTACGTCAAGGAGTCCGTCGGGATCGCGGTCGGATTCCTGCTCGCGAGCCTCCATCGCGCCGGCCTCGCCACGCTGACACACACACCGAGCCCGATGGGCTTCCTCCGCGAGATCCTCGTGCGTCCGGAGAACGAGCGGCCGTACGTCCTGATCCCGATCGGCTACCCGGCCGAGGGCTGCGTCGTTCCGGATCTCGAGCGCAAGCCGCTCGATGAGATCCTGGTCCGGCGTTGAGCGGCCGCCGGTCGATGAGCCGATGTACAAACCTCGCGGCAGCGAAGCTGCCGCCTTCAGAGATCTTCGCGCGACCGGAATCCGCGGGAGCGGATTGTGGTCTTGCGCTCGGTCGAGGCTAGGCCGTTGCCTCGGGGTCGCGCGTGTCGAGGCGCTCCTCGAAGTCGCGGCGGATGCTCTCGCCGCTCGCGAGCACGGTCTCGTACCGCACACGACGGGGAGGGAGCTTCACGAGCCGCACGTTCTCGTCGCGGTCGCCGTGACAGCGAGCGTATGCGGCAGCCTCATCTAGGGGCCGAAGGCGGTCGCGCTTCCGCTGTCCCCACACGTATCCGGACACCTAACCAGAAGGACGCCTGGAAGGAAACCCGCGGGTGGTGAGCCGTGTCGCACTTTGCGACGAAAACAACGAGTGTCTTGCGGAGCAAAGCCGCCCCCGCGTCGGCGTTACATCGCGTATCCGGGCCTGCAACTCCAGGGACTCCAGTCGCGACCGGAGCGGACGAAGTATTCGTGCGCTGCCTTCGCCTGTTCCCTGGCCGTGGGGCCGTGGCCGAACAGCCGCCGCTCGGACGAGCCCATCTGGAAGAGGCCGAGGTACTGGCCGTTCTGCGCTGTCGTCGTCAGGCGGGACTCGCACCATG
>JBKKAR010000105.1:0-18757 GCA_046714355.1 Gaiellaceae bacterium
GCACGAGGATCGCCGCCTCGTCGAGTACCACGTCCGTGGGGTCGACGCCAGCGAGCTTCGCAACGACCGCTAGGAAGCCGTGCCAGAGCGGGAACGCGTAGCCGGGGTGCGGGCCGCCGTCGGCGAACTCGGCCACGGCGCCGAGCGACAGCTCGTCGAAGGATTCGAGCTTCCGGACCCGGGCCAGGTGGAAGAGTGCGTCGCCGCCCAGCGCAGGCCCGAAGCGCCAGATGAAGGCGCCGAACGCCGCTCCTGCTCCGGCGACCGCCCAGGTCGCCCAGTGCAGCCGGATTTCGTCTACGCGGAAGGCGAACGGCAGAGCACCCAGGGCGATGGCGCCCATGACGATCAAGACCAACAGGATCGAGGTGCCGAGCGCGAAGGTCGCCACCAGGCCGAGAAAGAGGACGCCGAGCGAGAGCGCGGCAGCCTCAGCGACTGCGGGTAGGCGAAGCGCCCGGGCGAGCAGCGCCCCGGGGATCAACAGACAGGCCGAAGCCGCCGCCAATCGAAACGCCAGGCCGAGGCCGTCATCTGGAAGGAAGCGCGCGAAAACCAGCAGCGGGACCGCCGCAAGGACGAGTGGGATCCGGTTCACCGCGCGGATTCGACCAGGCTCGTCGCCGAGGCGCCCGCCACCCACTCCGCTGCGTCCCGGTAGACCGCCCGCCGGTCGCCGCGGAAGATCAGCGAGCGGAGCCGCAGGCCGGCCAGCATCACGCGCCGCGCCCGCTCGGCGGCCGTCTCGCCCCGGTGCTTGACCAGGAAGCGCAGGTGGCCGCGCACCTGCTCCCGGAAGAGCATCGCGGACTCGCGGCGCCACGATGCGCCGCCCACGTGGACGGCCTCCGCCTCCGGGAAGAACAGCGTCCGCCAGCCGGCCTTCCGTGAGCGGTACGACCAGTCGGTCTCCTCGCTGAAGAGGAAGAACTCCTCGTCGAAGGGCCCGACGTCGTCGAACGCCTCACGCCGGATCAGGAAGACCGCCGCCTTGGCGAACTCGACCTCGCGAACCTCGTCGTGCCGGAAGCCGCCACCGTAGAACGCGTTCAGCAGGCGTGACCGGGGCGCGAGCTTCCGCAGGAACAGGTACTCGGTCGCGAGGCGCCAGGGCGTCGGGAAGCCGCGCACCGAGGGCTGCAGCGAGCCGTCGGGGTTGAGCAGGCGCGGCGCGACCCACGCCGCGCGAGGAATCCCCTCGGCGAAACGGACTAATCGCTCGGCGGCGTCCTCGACGAGCCAGGCGTCAGAGTTGAGGACGAGGACATACGGCGACGAGGTCTCACGGATGCCGCGGTTCCAGCCGGCAGCAAGCCCACGGTTCTCCTGCTCGATAACCGTCACCGCCGGGAAGCGCTCGCGGACCAGATCCACCGTCCCGTCGGTCGAGCCGTGGTCGACGAGGACTGTCTCGAGGCCGGCCACGCTCCCGAGCGCCTGCTCGACGTGCGGCAGCCCGTTGTACGTCACGACGACGGCCGAGACGGTACCTCCCGCTCGTGGACGCGAGCCGCTCCCGCCGGGCGAAGCCCGGCTCCGCGGCTCGCTTTCGCCTCTGGCCGCAGGATGCTGCGCGGCCGAGGCTTGTCCGTGCCCATCCGCACTGTCCTGCGCCTCGGCCGCTTGCCTCCTTTGCCAGAGGCGACCCACGGCCGGGAGGCTAGGCATCCGGAACGGACCGCCGCGCAGGCGAGCGGATCGCCTCCCAGGCGAAGATCGCGGCGCCGGGGAGCGCGAGCCCGATCGTGGTCGCGAAGAACAGGAAGCCGGTCGCCGCGGCGGCGTCGGGACTGACGTCCAGCCTCGTCATGAAGCTGACGAAGAACGCCTCCCGCACCGCGAGTCCGTTGATCGTGAACGGGACGAGCATCACGAGGAAGAGCAACGGGCCGAGCACGAAGTAGGGCCGGGGCGAGAGGTCGACTCCGAGTGCCAGGCCGCACAGCCAGATCGCGAGGATTCGGACGACCTGGATCCCGATCGTCAATGTGAAGACGGCGAAGAGGACCGGAACCTGGTCGCGATAGCCGTGCATCCCGCGGTAGAGCCCGCGAACCGGCCGCTCGATGCGCAGTCTTGCCAGCAGCGGACGGAAGCGCCGAAGGCGGCTCCGGAGGCTTCGAGAGAAGATGACGAACCCTGCGACGACGGTCGCCACGACGAACAACCCCTCGATCCAGAGGTAGACGTCAACGTCGTACTCGCCGACCGCCAGCGCCAGGCCGACGGCGGCGAGCAGGAGCGTCGCGACGCCGCCGATCGCCCGTTCGAGCAGGACGGAGCCGGCGATCGTCCCGGTGTTCCCGGGATGCCGCTTCGTCGTCTCGTAGATGCGGGCAGCGTCTCCTCCGACTGCTGTTGGAAGCACCTGGCCCGCCGCGTACGAGACGAAGTAGGCACGTGTCAGCCAGGGGAGCCCGTCGTGGATCCCCTTGGCGTCGAGTAGCCACTTCCAGCGCAGCGCCATTGGCAATGTCGTCGCAAGAGTGATGCCGAGGGCGAGGAGGAAGTAGCCGAGGCGTGTCTCGGCCAGGATGTCGACCGTCCGCCCGACGTCGATCTTCCAGACGACGTAGGCCGTGCACAGCGCGGTGACGAGGAGGGTGAGGCCGACCTTTAGAGGTCGTTTCATGTCAGTCGCGAGTGGACCCGGCGGAGCGCGTCGACCACGTCCGCAATGTCCTCGTCCGAGTGCGCCGGGGAGAGGGGCAGCGAGAGCACCTCGGCGCCTGCGCGCTCGGCGACCGGGAGCTCCGGTTGGTCGGGAAGGAGACGCCGGTAGGCAGTCAGCGTGTGCACCGGGAGGAAGTGGATGCTCGTGGCGATGTTCTCGTCGGCGAGGAGGGCGCTGTACTCGTCGCGCGTCCCGCCCGCGGCCTCAGGGTCGATGCGGACGACGTAGAGGTGGAGCGCGTGCGTATCCCGTTCGTCCCGCGCGAGTGCTTCGATCCCGTCGAGGGCGGCGACCGCGTCGTCGTAGGCGGCGAACTGGCGCTCCCGGATCGCGCGGTGGGCGTCGATCTTCCCGAGCTGGACGAGGGCGATCGCCGCCAGCACGTCGGAGAGGTTCGCCTTGTAGCCCGGGACGGCGATGTCGTAGAGCGAGCCGCCCTGGCGCCGCATCAGCCGGAGTTCCCGAATGGCGTCGGCGACGTCGTCGCGATCGGTCGTGACGATCCCACCCTCCCCGGCGGCCACGTTTTTCGTGGCGTAGAGCGAGAAGCACGTGGCGTCGGAGAGCGCGCCGATCTTCCGGCCGCGGTACTCGCTCTCGACGGCGTGAGCCGCGTCCTCGATCACGGGCAGGCCGAGTCCCCAGAGCAGCTCGAGGTCGCAGACCTGGCCGGCGAGGTGAACGGGCAGGATCGCCTTCGTCCGCCCGGTGACGGCGGCGGCGGTGAGCTCGGGGTCGATGTTGAGGTCGGACTTTCGCACATCCACGAAGACCGGCGTCGCGCCGGTGTGGACGATCACGTTCGCCGTCGCCGGCCAGGTGATGGGCGTCGTGATCACCTCGTCGCCCGGGCCGATCCCGAGCGCGACGAGCGCAAGGTGCATGGCGGCGGTTCCCGAGGAGACGGCGAGTGCGTGCTTCGCGCCGACGTACTCGGCGAAGCGCCGCTCCAGCTCGGCCGCGTTCTCGGCGGTCGTCAGCCAGCCGGAACGGATCGTCCGCGCGACGGCTTCGATCTCCTCCTCGCCGACGGCGGGCGGCTGGAAGGAGAGCATGGTCTTGCGTTTAGAGGACAGCTCGGGCACGGGCCGTCCGGAAGCGTACGAGAGCGGCAGCCGCTCTGGCCCGTTCGAGCGCCTCCTCCCTGCTCCCTCCGACCGCCTGAACGGCGCCGACGCGGTCGGATCCGCGCCGCAGCTCATCGACGGTGAACCCCGGCCGACGGTAGACGCGGACGCGCAAGACACCCTCGGTGTTCTCCGCTGCCTCCACGCCGTGGATGGCCTCGAGCTCGCCGGGCTCCGCGGTGAGAAAGACGGTGCAGGCGCCGCCCACCTGCGGCTCGGCGAGGAGAGCATCCGCCTCGGGCTGTTCACCGAGGGCTGCGGAGAGCGCGAGGCCGTTCAGGTCGACGCCGAGCGCCGCCAGGCAGAGCTCGGCGTCGTGGCCGCCGCCGAGGCGCGCGGCCACTTCGATCACCTTCGGCCCTTCGGAAGTGATCCGGAGCTGCGTGTAGGTCGGCCCGTCGTCAATCCCCAGAGCCTCGACGGCGCGCCGCGCCACCTCGGCCGCCTCACCGGCCGCGTCGGCCTCCGAAGGCCAGACATGGGCCAGTGCGACCCCGAAAGCCGGCGGGTCGGCCGTCAGCCGATCGGTCACGGTCAGCGGGTGAAAGCAGCCGTCGACGGAGAAAGCGACGACGGTGACCTCAGGCCCCTCGACGAGCTCCTCCACCAGACACGAGCCACTACGGGACTCGGCCAGCGCCAGTTCAATCGCCCCTTCAAGCTCGGACGGCTCTTCGACGACGCTGAGCCCCCGTTGGCCCTGGCGATCGGGAGCCTTGACGACGCACGGGATCGGGATTCCGTCGTTCGCGCCGGCCACCAGGAGCCAGGCCGGCTGCGGGACCTGCGCTGCGGCAAAACGCTCGCGCTGTCGAGGCTTCGAGACGGCGAGGCCGGCCGTGGACGGCGAGAGGGGGTGCGAAACGCCGATCTTCTCCGCCACCCGGGCTGCGATCGCCACGGGCCAGTCGATTCCCGGTGCGATGACGCCGTCGACCCGCTCGGCCTTGGCGAGCCGTTCGATGCCCCGCTCGTCCTCGGTCGAGATGATCGCGCGCCGGTCGGCGAGGGCGAAGCCCGGCGCCGACGGATCGCGGTCGAGGGCGATCACGTGGAGTCCGCCGGCCCGCGCAGCCTCGAGCAGCCCGAGCTGCGCCGGCCCCGCGCCTAGTACGAGGAGACTTTTTCCGGGATGTGCCCCCGCCACCAGGCTTCATTGTCGCGATACCACTCGACGGTGCGGCGCAGCCCTTCCTCCAAGGAGGTCTGAGCCGCCCAGCCGAGCAAGCGCTCAGCCTTGTCCGTGGATCCGATATGGCGGTGCACCTGACCCGGCCGCTCCTCGACGTGTTCCTTCAGCGACGCGGGCTTGCCGGTGAGCTCGAGCACGAGATCCGCGATCTCCGAAACCGACACGTCCACGCCGGTCGCGACGTTGATCACCTCTCCGGCGACGGCGTCAAGATCCGCCTCGATCACGGCCTGAATCGCCTCTGCGTCGTCCTGGACGTAGAGCCAGTCACGGGTCGCCGTCCCGTCGCCATGCACGGTCAGCGGATCGTCGGCGAGCGCCTGGAGGACGAAGCGTGGGATCACCTTCTCCGGATGCTGGTGGGGCCCGTAGTTGTTGAACGGCCGGACGATCACGATCGGGAGCCCGTAGGTGGCCCAGTAGGAATAGGCGAGGCGGTCGGCGCCCGCCTTCGTCGCCGCGTACGGGCTGCGCGGGTTGAGCGCGTGTTCCTCGTCCATGGGCTCCCGCTCGGCCGTCCCGTACACCTCGCTCGAGGAGATGAGGATGAAGCGCTCCACCGGCACCTTCCGCACGGCGTCGAGGAGGACGCGCGTCCCCTCCACGTTCGTGGCGACGAACTCGGAGGCGCCCTCGGCGATCGACTTCTCGACGTGCGACTCAGCCGCCGCGTTGACGATCACGTCGATACCGGCCACCACGCCGCGGACGAGCTCCTCGTCGCGGATGTCGCCGTGCACGAACGACAGACGCTCGTGCGAGCGGACGTCGCGCAGGTTCTCCAGGTTGCCGGCGTAGGTCAGGGAGTCGAGCGACACGACCTCGTACGGCGTCGCCCGCAGGAGGTGACGGATGAACGCGGACGAGATGAAGCCGGCGCCGCCGGTGACCAGGACTCGTTTCACAGCTCTCGATCGATCGTGTACAGCGGTCGTCCCTCCACGTCTCGCTGGATTCGCGCGAGGTACTCCCCGACGAGGGCGAGGATGAACCCTTGCACGCCGAGGACGAAGACGATGAGCGCTCCACCAAAGAGGGGCCCCGGGAAATCCGCTTGGACGATCCAGTACGCAACCCCGTAGATCCCGAGGGCGACCGAAGCAAGGGTGCACAGCGTCCCGAGGGCGACGCCGATCCACTGGATCGGCTGGGGCCAGAAACCGGCGACGACGTGGAGCGCCAGCCGTGTGAGCCGGAGCGGCGTGTAGCGGGAGGCGCCGCCGCGAGCCTGGTGGGCGACGTCCACCTCGACGACCCTGGCGCCGCCGGAAAGGACGAGCGCCTTCGTGAACTTCTGGCGGCCGATCGCGCCGAGCATCGGCTCCAGCGCCGAGCGGCGGTACGCGTTGAACGCGCAGCCGAAATCGGAGATGTCCGATCCGGTGAACCGGCGCAGCATCCCGTTGACGAGCCGCGACGGGAGCGTGCGGCCCCACGAGTCCCGCCGCGCGGCGCGCCGGCCGCTCGCTACGTCGCTCCCGTTCCGTACCGCGGCGACCAGGCTGGGAATGTCCTCCGGCGAGTTCTGGAGGTCGCCGTCCATCGTGACGAGGACGTCTCCCTTGGCCCGCACGAGCCCGGCGTGCATGGCCGGGTGCTGGCCGAAGTTCCGCTTGAGCCGCACGCCCCGCACCCGCTCGTCGGTCGCGTGGGCGCGCTCGACCTCGTCCCACGTGCCGTCGGTCGAGCCGTCGTCCACGAGCAGCACCTCGAACTGCTCGCCCTCCAGCGTCTCGACCGTTCTGCGAACCAGATCGAGAACGGTGCCTCGCTCGTTGTAGAGCGTCACGACGACGGAAATCTCCGGTTTCACGGCACCGAGACTACAATTGGGTGTCCTGTGGACGCCCTCCTCGAAGCCCGGATAGCCGAACTCCGTGACGATCGTCAGCACGGAGCCAGCTGGATGGCGCGCCAGGCCGTCGAGGCACTCGCCGAGATGGCCGAGCAGCACACGGGAGGCAGCGAGGAGCTACTCGACGAGCTGCACCAGGCAGGCCGTAGGCTCGCGGCGACACGCCCGGGGGTCGGAGCGATCGCCGGCGCCGTCGGTCGGCTGCTGGCCGCCGGGCGCCACGAGAGCCACCTCGAGCCCGAGGAATTCCGACGGATGCTTCAGGAAGAGGCTCTCGGTCTCACCGAGGGCCGCATTCGCGCCCCTGCCTCGATCGCGATTCAGCTGCGGGAACGGCTCGACGGAGCGACCGTGCTGACCCACTCGGCCTCAGCGACGGTGCGCGAAGCGTTCCAGCACTGCTCGCCGAGCAAAGTTCTCTGCACCGTTTCTGCCCCCGTCGAGGAAGGGCGCCAGTTCGTGGTGGACATGCGGGAGGCGGGCCTCGATGCGGAGCTCGTCGAGGACGCGGACGGGCCGGGCCGTGTCAGCGAGACGACGGTGCTCCTGCTCGGGGCGGACACGGTCTTCCGGGACGGATCGATCTGCAACAAGGTCGGGACGATCCCGCTTGCCAAGGCCGCGCTTGCCGCGAGCGTCCCGATCGTCGTCGCCTCCGAGGTGATCAAGCTCGCGCCCGTGCCGGGAGCCCAGGCTCCTGACCTTGCCGAGTTCGAGCGGGAGCTATTCGAACTGGTGCCCGCCGAGCTGATCACCGAGATCGTGACGGAGGAGGGGGTCTACACCCCGGATGACATCGCGGCGCTCGTCGACCGCGTGCCCTTCCTGGTCGGGGGCTACGAGCTAGTGGCCCCGGCCGGCGTGAGCGGCTAGTTCGCCGAAAGTCTCACGACTTTCGGCGACCGCATTAAGCCGGGCGCTCGCTTCGCGATCGCGCGGCCCAGACTTCTCTCGGCGCTTCCTCGACCTAGATCCTGACCGGGTGTGGCGGGCGCAGCCCGCCCCACGGCGGTGTCAAGGCATTACGCGCCGAGACTCCGCTTCAACACCTCGGCCACCCGGTCGAGATCGTCGTCCGTCAGCCGGTTGTGGAACGGCAGGGCGAGGGCCCGCTCGAAGGCAGCATCCGCGCCCGGAAATGGACCCTGGTCTGCGTAGGCAGCCAGGCGGTGGAGCGCGTAGGTGCCGATCTGCGCCTGGATCCCGGCCTCTCTGAGGGTCGCGAGCGCCTCGTCGCGCCGGTCGACGCGGACGACGTACGCCTGCAACCCGTGCCGGTCACCCTCCTCGGCGGACGGAAGCCCGACCACGCCCTCCAGCCGCTCCGCATAGCCCGCCGCCAGCCGCTCGCGCTCCTCGAGCAGCCGCTCCAGCCGCCCCATCTGGGAGCTGCCGAGGGCGCAGAGGATGTCCGGGAGCCGGTAGTTCAGTCCGGGCGAGTTGATCTCGAAGTCTCCGCGCGGCTCGATCCCGTGGTGGCGGAACCGGCGGATGGCGTCGGCGATCTCCACGTCGTCGGTCGTCACCGCGCCGCCCTCCCCCGTCGTGACGATCTTGCGGGGGTGGAACGAGAGGCAGCCGAGGCGACCGAGCCCGCCGCAGGCGCGTCCCCTGCTCCGGGCGCCGAGCGCGCCGGCGGCGTCCTCCAGCAGCGCGACACCCTCAGGCGCGACACCCTCGAGCGACTCCCAGGGCGCCGGGCGGCCGAACAGATGGACGACGAGCACGGCCTTCGTCCGTTCGGTCAGCGCCTGGGCGACCGTCTCGGCCGTCAGGTTCATCGTCTCGGGATCGACGTCCACGAGCACCGGTCGGGCACCGGCGAGCGCAACGACGTTCGCCGTGGCGGGAAAGGTGTAGGCGGGGACGATGACCTCGTCGCCCGGGCCGATCCCGAGCGCTAGTACCGAGAGGTGGAGCGCGGCGGTCCCGGACGACACGACGACGGCGTGCTCGACCTCGCAGGCAGCGGCGAGCTCCGCCTCGAACTCGTCCACCTTCGGCCCCATCGTGAGCTGCCCGCTCTCGAGTACCTCTGCGACGGCCGCGAGCTCCTCGGGGCCGAGATCCGGCCAGGCGAGCCGGATCACGCCGGCGCCGGCTGGCGCTCTCTGTACCACGCGATCGTGCGGAGCAGGCCGTCGTCGAGATCCACCTTCGGCTCCCAGCCGAGCACCTTCCGGGCCTTGTCGATGTTCGGGATCCGCATCTCGACGTCGGTGTAGTGGAGCGGGCGGAAGATGATCTCCGAGTCGGCCTCCATGAGCCGCCGGATTCGCGTCGCCAGGTCGTACACGGTGACGACGGAGCGCTGGTTCCCGATGTTGAAGACCTCCCCGACTGCCTCCGGGCGCTCGAGGATCAGGAGGAGGGCGTCGACGAGGTCGTCGACGTAGCACCATGCGCGGATCTGCGAGCCGTCCCCGTGGATCACGAGGTCCTCTTCGGCGAGCACGGTCTCGATGAAGGCGCGAATCGCGCCGCCGCCGATCTGCCCCGGGCCGTAGACGTTGAACGGCCGGATCGAGCAGGTCGGAAGACCGAACTCGTCGTGGTAGGAATGGGCGAGATGCTCTCCCGCGAGCTTGGAGACCGCATACGTCCAGCGGGCCTCGCCGACCGAGCCTTGCGCCGTCTCGTGGATCTCCTCCACCTTGTAGGCATGACGCCCGAAGACCTCGCTCGTCGAGAAGTCGACCAGCCGCTCGACGGTGTCGCTGGTCGCGTGCGCCGCCTCGAGGACGTTGGACGTGCCGATCAGATTGACGCGCATCGTCCGCACCGGGCTCTCGAGCACGGTGTCAACTCCGGCGATTGCGGCAAGGTGGACGATGTGGGTCGCGCCCTTCATCGTCTCAGTCACGAGCTCGGCGTCGAGGACGTCGCCCTGGACGAAGGTCAGGTTGGGATGCTCCGCGAGCTCCGTGCCGCCCATCGCGTCCCGGTGGAGATTGTCGTAGACGAGGATCTCGTTGTCGTCGATCAGCCGCCGGCTGAGGGTTGTGCCGATGAAGCCGGCCCCTCCGGTGAGCACAATGCGTTTACCTTGAAGTGGCACGCGGCGAGTCTAGTGGTGGTTCTGGCGCTCCTGGCGGGATGCGGGGGGCGGGGCGGCGACGGCAGCAGCACCACGCCGTCGCAGAGCCCGACCGAGCTCAACATCACCGTCTGGCCGGGCGGCCGGTCAGGCGATAAGGAGGAAGCGACTCTTCGCTGCTCGCCCGCCGGCGGAACCCTTCGGGACGCCGACGAGGCGTGCCGGCGGCTCGACAGCATGGAGCGCCCGTTCGTCCGGCCGAGCGGCCAGGTCGTCTGCACCGAGATCTACGGCGGCCCGGCCGTCGCCGAGATCCTCGGCACCTTCGACGGCACCGAGGTGAACGCGACCTTCGCGCGGAGCGACGGCTGCGAGATCGCGCTGTGGGACCGCCACCAGTTCCTCTTCCCGGTCGAGCCCGACTCGCCCTAGTGCCTCTTCACGGGCACTACTAGGCGAGGCGGATCCGGGGGTCGATGACCGCGTAGAGCAGGTCGACGATCAGGTTGGTGACGATTACGGCCATCGTTGCGAACACCGTGATCCCCATGACCGTCGGCAGATCGAAGCCGTCGAGCGCCAGCAGGGCGCTCCGTCCGAGGCCCGGCAAGCCGAAAACGGTCTCGGTGAGGATCGCGCCGCCTAGCAGGAGCCCGATGTCGAGCCCAAGCAGCGTCACGATCGGAAGCATCGCGTTCCGCAGGATGTGCGACCGCATGACGACCCATTCGGGCGCACCCTTCGCCCGCGCCGTGCGGATGTAGTCCTCGTTCAGCGTCTCGAGGACGGTGGCGCGGATCATTCGTGTGTAGAGGGCCGCGTAGAGCAGCGCGAACGTCACCCAGGGGAGGACGAGCGAGTGCGCCCACTTCACGGGCCCTCCGCACTCTGTCGAGGGGTTGAAGAGGTCGCAGTAGCCGCCCAACGGGGTGAGCCCAGCCTTGTAGCCGACGAAGTAGATGAGGATCAGCCCGATCCAGACGGGGTGTGCGGAGATGCCGAGCAGGACGAAGCCCATCGCGCTCCGGTCTAACAACGACCTCGGGCGCAGCGCGGAGACGATGCCGATCGGGAGCGCGATCATCATCCAGAGGATCACGCCGCCGATGATGATGCTCGCAGTGATCGGGGCGGCATCCTTGATGATTGCGGTGACCGGCTGGCGCGTCGCGTAGGAGCGGCCCAGCGACTGGTGGATGACGATGCCCTCGACGAAGCTCGCGTACTGCTGCCACACGGGCCGGTCGAGCCCGACCTCCTTGCGCACGCGCGCGACCTGGTCGGGCGGGCATTGCGCACCGCAGATCAGGCGGGCCGGCTCCGCGGGAACCAGGAAGAAGATGATGTACGACACCATGGTCACGGCGATGAACAGCACGCCGGCCCAGAGCAGTCGTCTGACGAGATACCGGAACATCTCTCCACCCGGTGAGACTGGGCGCGAAGGACGCAGTTGGACGTGATAAGCAGCGCTAATCACCAGAACGGAACGCCGACCGTGCTCTTCGTGGGAGCCGGTCGCCACCAGCGGCGTGCCCTGGCCCGTCTGAGCGAGCTGGGCGTGCGGCTCGTGGCCGTGGACAGGAACCCAGACGCCCCGGGCCTCGCGCTTGCCAGTGTGGGCGAGGTCGTCGACGCCCTGGACGTGCCAGCGGTGGTCGAGGTCGGGAGACGGCACGGAGTCGACGGCGTGATGACATACGCCGCCGACCGCGCGGTCCCCGTCGTGGCAGCAGTCGCCGAAGCGCTCGACCTGCCGGGGATCGGAACGGAGACCGCCCACCTGATGACGAACAAGATCGCCATGCGCAGGGAGCTCGCCGAGGCCGGCGTCCCCCAGCCGCGCTTCGCGGCGGTGCGGACGCTCCACGAGGCGCGCTCGGCTGCCGGCGTTGTCGGCTTCCCGGCCGTCCTCAAGCCCGCCGACTCGGCGGGTCAGCGCGGGCTCTTCCTCTGCCGGTCGCTCGACGACCTCGAGCGCCACCTGCACGCGTCCCTCGTCCAGTCGACCGAGCAGGAGGCGATTCTCGAGAGCTACCACCAGGGTCTGGAGGTGAACGGCCTGCTCGTCGTCCGCGACGGTGAGCCCGTCGTCGTGACGCTGTCGGACCGGCGGCGGCCACCCGGCCTCGGCTTCGGGGTCGCGATCGCACACGTCTACCCCTCGACGCTCTTCGGCGACGCCCTCGAGGAGGTGAGGCGAACCGGCGTGCACACCGTGAAGGCTCTCGGACTGCGCGACGGGGTCGCCTACCCGCAAGTGCTCTGGAGCGAGGACGGTGTCGCCAGGCTGATCGAGGTCGCCGCCCGCATCCCGGCCGGCCAGATGGACTCGGTGGCCCGGTACGGCGTCGGTGTCGACCTGATCGAGATCGCGCTTGCACAGGCACTCGGCCGGCCGGTGCCCGACGATCTCGTCATGCCGAAGACGCAGCAGCCGATGGCGATCTCGTTCCTGACCGCCAGCCCGGGCCCGCTCCCCACCGGCAAGCTCGTGCGCGTGAGCGGGCTCGAACGGGTGCAGTCGTTCCCCGGCGTCGTCGAGGCGGAGCTCTACTTCCAGGAGGGCGAGACGATCCGGCCGGTGCAGCTGGACGGCGACCGGCGCGGCTACGTGATCGCGCTGGGCGCCACGAACCTCGACGCCGTCGAGCGCGCGGAGTCCGCGGCGCGGCTCCTCGACGTGGAGGTCGAGGCGGCGTGAGCTGCGGATTCTCGCTCGAGCATTACCGGGAGTTGCTGCGGGCGGCGCTTGACGGCGGCTATCGGTGGACGATGTTCGGCCAGGAGCCGCAGCCGGGCGACCTCATCCTCCGGCACGACGTCGATCTGTCCCTGGAGGCGGCGCTGCGGATGGCGGAGCTGGAGGCGGAGCTGGGCGCGCGCGCCACCTACTTCCTGATGACGCAGAGCGTCTTCTACAACCTCGGCTCGTCGGAGGGTCGGCGGGCGCTCAACCGGCTCCGGGAGCTCGACCACGGCGTCGGCCTCCACGCCGTCTGGCCGAACGTCGAACTCGACGACCGCTTCGATCCCGTCGTCGCCTGGCACAACCCGAACCCCGACTACATGTCCGAGCCCGTCGACGGCGTCGTCAACGTCATGGAGCCGCCGTACTTCGAGGCCGATCATTACCGGTCGGACTCGAACCAGCGTTGGCGACACGGTTGCCCGCACGATCAGCTTCGAGGCGCGGAGTTCGAGTGGCTCCAGCTCCTCACCCACCCGGAGATCTGGGTCTACCCGGGCGAGACCATGGGCGAGACCATGAACGCGATGCTGGACGCCGAGCGGGACCGGCGCCGCGAGCTGCTCGCGGAAGACCGTATCGACCTCTCGTGATCGCGGCCCGCATGAGGGAGCTGGCGCGTCACTCGGCGATCTACGGCTTCGGCTCGCTCGTCTCGCGCTTTATCGCCGTCCTCCTGCTCCCCGTCTATACGCGCTACCTCTCGCCGGCCGACTACGGACTGATCGAGACGCTGATCGCCCTGTCGGCGATCCTCACCGTGCTGCTCGCTGCCGGCGTGAAGAGCGCGTTCTTCCGCTTCTACTTCGACGGAAAGGACGACGATGGGAAGCGCCGCGTGATCAGGACGTCGTTCTGGTTCACGATGGTCATGGGAACCGCCGGCCTCGCCGCCGGACTCGTGCTTGCCGGCCCGATCTCCGACCTGCTCTTCGCGACGAGCGAGCACGCAGACCTCGTCCGGGCTGCGTTCGTCGGGCTCTGGGCGCATGTGAACTACGAGCAGATGACCTCGCTGTTCCGCGTCGAGCAGCGGTCGGTCGCCTACCTGATCGCGACGCTCATCAATCTCACCGTGACCGTCGGGGCAACGATTCTCCTCGTCGTCGTCTGGGACAAGGGGCCGATCGGCGTCATCGTCGGGAACTTCACGGGGACGCTGCTCGTCTACGCCGGTCTGCTCGCCTACCGCCGTGAGCAGCTCGGGCTCGAGCTCGACCGGCCGCTGCTGCGGGAGATGAACCGGTTCGGGATGCCGCTCGTCCCCTCTGCGCTTTTCCTCTGGGCGCTCAACTTCAGCGACCGGTTCTTCCTCGTGAAGCTGGCCGGGCCGAGGGAGGTCGGGCTCTACTCGATCGGAGTCCGGGTGGCCTCCGCGATCATCCTGCTCCTTGCCGCTTTCCGGACGGCGTGGCCGGCGTTCGCGTACTCGATCGAAGACGACAGAGAGGCAGCGCGGACGTACAGCTACGTCCTCACCTACCTCGTCGCGATCACGTCCTGGATGGCGTTGGCGCTCGGCGTGCTCGCGCCGTGGCTCGTCCAGCTGCTCACGACCGAGGAGTTCTACGGCGCCGAGCGCGTCGTCGCGCCGCTCGCCTTTGCAGCCGCCGCATTTGGCGGGTACATCGTCGTCGTGATCGGGATCGGCCGCGCGCGCCAAACCCGCTCCAACTGGTGGATCACCGGCGCCGCCGCGGCGTTGAACGTCGTCCTCAACGTGGTGTTGATCCCGGAGTACGGGATCATCGGCGCCGCCGTCGCAACCATCGGCGCCTACGCGCTGCTCTTCCTCGGAATGGCGTGGAAGGCGCAGCGCGTCTTTCCGGTGCCATACCAGTGGCGGCGTGTGGCGACCGCGTTCGGCGCCGCGGTCGCCCTGACCGTATTGGCGCGAACGCTGGATGTGCCGCTCGGCGTGGCGATCGCGCTCGTCGCCGTCTACCCACTCGTCCTCCTGCCGCTCGGCTTCTATCTGCCCGAGGAGCTGCGCCGCCTGCGGCTGACTACGATGCCCTCCCGATGAACGCCGCCAACACCACGACACCCGAGGACGAAGTCCGCGAGAGCGGGCTCGTCGAACATCTCGAGGATCAGGCGGCGCTTTTCTGGGACATCGTGCAGGGCGAGACGCAGCGCGGCCATCGATACAACACCGGCCGAGTCACGGGCCGAGACGGCTACGACGAGGGTCTCCGCCTCTACCGGCTGCTCCGCGAGATGAAGCCGCTGGTGGCCGTCGAAACCGGCGTCTGCAACGGTGTCTCGACCGCGTTTCTGCTGCTCGCGCTGGAGCGGAACGGCAGCGGCGAGCTGCACTCGATCGACCTCCCGGAGGTCGCCGGTGAGGAGTACGAGCCGGGAACCTTCTGGGACGGGAAGGGCGGCGCCGTGATCCCGCCGGGCCGGGAGCCGGGTTGGATGGTCCCGCCGAACCTGCGGGAGCGCTGGAGCCTGGTGCTCGGGCGTAGCCAGGAGGAGCTGCCACCGCTTCTCGAACGCACCGGCCCGATCGACTTCTTCATGCATGACAGCGAGCACTCCTACGAGTGCATGAGCTTCGAGTTCGAGCAGGCCTGGGAGGCGATGCGCGACGGCGGCGCCCTCGTGGCCGACGACGTGAACGTGAATCCCGCGTGGGACGAGTTCACGCAGCGGGTCGCGCGCCGGCCGCAGCCGCTCGGCCCGAAGCTGTCGCTGATCGTGAAGTGACGACTGTCCTCGTGTCCGCGGTGGGTGCTCCCGGGACCGCCGCTCTCGTGCGAGCTCTCCGGGAAAACGGCGAGCGCAAGGTCCGCGTGGTCGGAACCGACATGGCCGAAAGATCGGTGGGTCGCTTCCTGTGCGACAGCTTTCACCTCGTCCCGTCGGGATCCGACCCGGGTTTCGCCGACGCGATGCTTGATGTGGTGGAGCGGGAGAGCGTCGACGCGATCCTCCCGCAGTCCTCGTACGACCTGCTCGGGCTCGCCGACGCCAAGGACCGCTTCGACGTGGCCGTGATGGTCGCCTCGCCCGACGCCGTGCGGCGGTCGAATGACAAGGCCGAGAGCTATGCGCTGCTGGACGAGATCGGCGTCCCGGGCCCGCGCTGGCGCCGAGTCGTCGGCGGAGAGGCCATCGCCGAAGCGGCGCGCGAGCTCGGTTACCCCGGCGTGGACGTCGCGATCAAGCCGGCCTTCTCATCAGGCTCCCGCGGCTTCCGGATCATCTCGGCGGAGGCAGACCGCCGGGAGCAGCTGCTGACCAACCGCCCCGGCGTGGCGGAAGCGCTCCGGCTCGAGGAGCTGGTGGAGCTGCTCGGCGACGACGACACACAGCTCCTCGTGATGGAGCTCGCCGAGGGCCTCGAGCGGACGATCGACGGGATCGCGGAGGGCGGGCGAATCGCGCTCGGCCACCCGAAGACGCGCGAGTCGATGCGCGCCGGCCTCGCGATGTACTTCGCGACCCTCGACGACGACTGGCTGATGGAGATCGCGGAGAAGATCGTCGAGGCGCTCGCGCTCGACCATTTCTTCAACATCCAGCTCGTCGGGGACAAGGTGATCGAGATCAACCCGCGGATCTCGACGATCGTCTACCAGGAGGACTTGAACCTTCCCTGGCTCGGTGTCAGGCACGCACTCGGGGAGCTCTCGGCCGAGGAGCTGGGCGCGCACCAGGCGCGCGTACGGCCGACGAGGCGAGCGCTGCGCTACTTCGACCAGGTCGAGTGGGACGAGCCCTCCGCGTAGCCTCGCGCCCCTGGCCGGCAGCGGCTCCCGCCGCGCGGAGCGCGGCTCCGCCGCAGCCTGACGGCGCTGGACGGCACGATGCTCTCCGGGCCCGTGCTGAAGCACTGTGCCCTCCGGCCTCGCACCGCCAGCGCCGTCCCAGGCACGCGAGGTGAGAGTCATCCACACCCCGCTGAACGTGGCAGGGATCCCGTGGACGAACGTGCAGGCGCTACGGCGCAAGAACGTCGACGCCAAGCTGGTCGTCGTCGAGCGCCAGATACTGCATCCCGAGGCGGACTGGTCGCTCGACCGGCCGTCGGGGTTCTGGGGGAGGCAAGCGGTGCAGTGGCCTGCGTTCCTGCGCCTGCTGCCGAAGACGGACGTCTTCCACTTCTACTTCGGGTGGACGCTCGTACCCCGGAAGCTCCAGTGGCCGATCCTGAAGGCGACGCGCCGCAAGTCCGTGCTGCATTTCCTGGGCTCGGACATTCGCGGAAAGACGCCGGGGCAGCTCCGCTACGCGCACGGCGCGGACGCGAGGATCGTCGGCTCCTACGACGCGCTGCGCTGGATGCCCGACGCGCACGTTGTCCCGCCCGGCCTCGACCTCAGCGACTACGCGCCGGCGCCGCCGGCAGACCGTGACCGGCCCGTCGTCCTCCACGCCCCCTCGAGCCGCAGCCGGAAGGGGACGGAGCACGTCGTCGCCGCCTGCGAGGGATTGGACGTCGAGCTCGACATCGTCGAGGGGCTCCGCCACGACGAGGCTCGGCGGCGGTACGAGCGCGCGGACATCGTCGTCGACCAGCTGAACGCCGGTTGGTACGGGATCTTCGCGCTCGAGGCGATGGCGCTCGGCAAGCCCGTCCTGAGCTACCTCCGGGCGGAAGCGGTGCAGGAGACCGAGAAGGCGCTCGGCGTCGACGTTCCGATCCTCCCAGTCACGAAGGAGACGCTGCGAGGCCAGATCGCGGAACTGGCCGCTTCGGCGGAGAGGCGGCGCCAAATCGGCGCCGCCTCTCGGACCTATGTCGAGCGAGTGCATGACGCCGACAAGGGCGCCGACCGCCTGCTCGACATCTATCGCTCGCTCTAGGGAGTCATCACGTTCGCCGCGCCGCGGGTGATCGTGGTCGTGAACGCCCAGTCAGAAGCGGCGTCGTTCGTGTCCTTCCCGTTCGGATTGCGGATCAGCGAGCCCGCGACGGCGTTCGAGTCCTCGACGGCGGCCGGCAGTGCCGTGCCCTCGACGAGGTTGAACGTGGCTCCGCCGATCGTGGCCGCCGTGATCGCTCCTTCGTAGGAGAGCGCGTCGAGCAACGTTGCTCCTTCGAGCAGGGCGATGCCGTCCGGCGCGCCGTTCTGGAGCTCGATCGCAACGTCGATGTGGCCGCCCGCCGCGAGAGTCCCGGTGAGGGCGACCCGGTCGTACTCCGCCCCGTCGCCGCCGTTCACGGCTACGAGATCGACGTTCGAGAGATCCGCTGCGGCCCCGCCGCTGTTGTGGATCTCGACGAAGCCGTTGCCGTCCGCGCCGACCTGGTCGTAGTCGACCTCGTTGATCACGAGTTTCGCCGCCTCGGCAGGCGGCGGCGGTGGAGGTGGCGGTGGCCCGTCGGGTGCGGCCTCGCAGGCGAGACTCGCGTCACCGCCAGCAGCGATCGTCACCTTGATCTCGCCTGCCGCGGAGTCCTCCGCGATGCACGGGACGCCCTCGAGCGTCTTCAGGCCGGAGACGACCGTTCCCGGATCGCCCTTGTCGCCTTTGTCGCCCTTCGGGCCCTGCGCACCGGGATCGCCCTGGTCGCCCTTCGCGCCCTCGATGTTCCAGCTCACCGGCGTCTCGCGCCGGCGGCACTGCGCCGGCCCGGAAACCTGCCGCAACCACCCGCCGGACGGATGCTTGCAGGCGTAGATCACGGTCGGCGGGTCACCGGCACTCGCGCCGAGCGCCGATCCGGCGACGACGAAGAGGACCGCGGCCGCCGTGGCCAACAGAATGGTCTTCATGCTCCTCCCTCGGTTGCTTGACGGAGAGGGAGGTAAGAGGGTCGGGCGCCCCCCGACTAGAGCGCGTGCGCGAATCGTCTCAGTCTCGGCGCAGACTGGAGACAGACTCGGAAGGCGTCTACGCTGACGGGCGTGCCCCCGACGCCGACGCTCGCTGCCCTGCTCGCCGCGCACACGGAGGCGAAGCGGGCTCAGCACCGCGCCCGACTGGCCTGGCGCCGCGCCGCGGAGCGGATTCCCGAGAACGACCCCCGCCTCCGCGAGGCCCTGAACGCCTACAAGGCCGCGAAGGCGGTGCGCGTACGCCTCGATGCGCAGATTGCGCGGGCGCAGAACCCGACGACGATGTCGCCGAAGGGCCTCGATTTCCTGGTCGCGCAGGAAGGGTTCATCC
>JBKKAR010000106.1:0-7638 GCA_046714355.1 Gaiellaceae bacterium
TCACGCGCCTCCTCGATGGCGTCCTTGTTGAAGTCGAGCACGACGAACGGCACGCCGGCGTCCGCGAACTCGTCGGCTACCTGGCGTCCTACACGGCCGTAGCCGCAGATGATGTAGTGATCTCGAAGCTGCTCGATCGTTCTCCTCCTCCGGCGCTCGGCCCAGGCGCCCGTGACCACGCCGCGGGCGACCACCTCGACGAGGATCGAGGCGATGAACGCAAAGATAGTCAGCCCGGAGAGGACGAGAAAGATCGTGAGGAGCTCCGCGCCGGTCCCGGTCGGCCGGTCGTCGAGCCCGGTGAGGGACGCAGTCACGACAGACCGGTACAGCGCGTCCTCTGCATCCTCGTCGAGAAGCGCCGTGAAGCCGGCCGTGCCGATTGCGAGGACGACGACCGCCGAGCCGAGGGCGTACAACAAGCGACGCAGCGTGTAGCCCTGATCCACCGGGCTGTATCGTAGAGCCGTGGACGACGGGGGCCAGTCACGGCAGCTGAACATCCACCTGGACCCGGAGAATCTCGCCGGCGTCTACGCCAACTTCGCGAACATCAGCTTCTCGGACTACGAGTTCACGCTGACCTTTGCCCGGATCGACCACGAGGTCGAGGAGGGCGACATTCCCGGCGTCGTGGTCTCGCGGGTCAACGTCTCGTCCCGGTTCATGCAGGAACTGCTCGAGGCGATGCAGGACTCCTGGTCGAAGTGGTCGACCCGTGAGGGGATCAAGAACCTTCCGGAAGCCCCTCCGCGCGAAGAGTCCTAGCCAGCCTGATCCGCTCCGTCGGCGTTGGGTGCGTCTCCAGGACGATCCGAACCCAGCGCGGCGGGTCGGGATCGGCGAGCGCTGCCTCAGCGAGCTTCTTCGTCAGGCCCTCGAAGGCCGGGAAGTTGCGGGTCGTTCGCAGGGCGAGCCAGTCGGCCTCGCGCTCGTAGCGCCGTGAGATCGCACTCGCGCCGGGCAGCAGAGCCAGCTGGAGGACGGCGATCGTGAGCACCGCGAGCGGAACGGCAGCCGGCTCTCCCAGGCCCCCCCGCCGGCGGGTGGCGAGTGCGACGACGTACGCGCCCGGGATCGCGAAGAGGACGAGCCAGCCGACGCTCTTCCAGACATGGTGAGCCTCGACATGGCCGAGCTCGTGTGAGACGAGAGCCCGAAGCTCGGGGCGGCTCAGGCGCTCCAGCGCCGTGTCCCAGATGACGACGCGCCTTGTCGGGCCGACCCCGTAGAACTCGGCGTTGATCGCACGGGTGCGGCGGCTGGCGTCCCGAACCTCCACCTCGACCTCCCCCACGCCCTGCTCCCGCGCGAGTTCCTGGATGTCGGCAACAAGCGCCGGATCTCGAAGCGGTTGGAGCCGCGGCGCGAGCAAAAGAGGCTGCGCGAGGAGGAAGAGCGAGCCGACGAGCGCGAATGCGGGACCGCCGACGACCCACCACCGGTCGCCCAGCCGCCGGGCGAGCAGCATGAAGAGACCGATCGCACCGGCCGCTGCGGCAAGGCCGCCGATCCGCTCGAGCCACGGGTCAACGAGGATCGTCCCGTAGCCGGCGTCGGAGACGCCGTAACGGCGCCGCCACCACTGCGCGGCAATCACGAACGGCAGCCGCGCCAGCCAGCCGGCGCCGAGCGCTCCAACCCCGAGCGCGACGCCGCCCACGAGCCCGCGCCCACGGAACCGCGGGGCGAGGCGAACGACCGCCACGAGCACGGCGATCTCCACGAGGGCCGCCAGCCCCCAGTTCGTCAGGTGAAAGGCCTCGTATCGCTCGCTCCGCTCGAGGTGCTCGCCGGAAAAGACCTGCGCGGGATCGAGCCGGACGACGTCGAGGTCCGGTACCGCCGTCTGCCAGAGCAGCGCAGCCGCCGCGAGCCATCCCGCCGCAAGGGCGCCGATCACCCAGAATCTCACCGTGCGAATCGCCGTCATCTCCGATGTCCACGCGAACCTTTACGCGCTGGAGGCCGTGCTCGCCGAGGTCGACCGGGATCCGCCGGACGAGATCTGGTGCCTCGGCGACACCGTCGGCTACGGCCCGCGCCCGAACGAGTGCTGCGAGCTCGTCCGTGAGCGATGCGCGTTGACGCTCGTCGGGAACCACGACCTCGTCGCTCTCGGGTCGGCTGACGTCGGCGTCGAGGACTTCAACCCCGAGGCCGGCGCGGCGTCGGTCTGGACGACGGAGCAGCTGACCGAGGAGTCGCGGGAGTTCCTCTCCGCGCTCGAGCCGAAAGCGGCGCCAGACGGTTTCGAGCTCTTCCACGGCAGTCCGCGGGATCCCGTGTGGGAGTACGTGATCGACGACCTCGTGGTCGCGGAGTCGTTCGCCCTCACTGAAGCGCCGATCGTGCTGGTCGGCCACACCCACGTCGCCACCGCGGTGCAGCTCGCCGAATCCGAGCTCCAGGGCGGCGTCGCGCCCGCCGGCTTCTTGGCCGAGCTGGGAACCGGACGCTGGCTGCTCAATCCCGGCTCGGTCGGCCAGCCGCGGGACGACGACCCGCGCGCCGCCTTCCTCCGGCTCGACCTGGAGGCGGGTGCGGCCCGCTTCGAGCGGATCGCCTACCCTGTCGCCCGAACGCAGGCCGAGATCCGGGAAAGGGGGTTACCCGATTCGCTGGCGGAGCGTCTGGCTCACGGCGTGTAGCGGTGTCCTCGCGGTCGCACTTGCCGGCTGTGGGGGAAACGAGACGGAGACGAACGCCAAGGCGCCCGGGCCGAGAATCGAGCGCGCCCTCGCCGAGCAGCTCGCGGATCAGAGCGACGAACTCGCCGGATTCCTCGAGATCGGCGACTCCTGCGCGGCCTCGCAGTCGGCGGCGCGCCTCCGCGAGAGCGTCACTCAGGCGATCAACGACGGCAAGGTGCCGGAGGTCTACCTCGAGGACCTCTCCGGCCTCACGAACGAGCTCGAGGCCCAGGTTCCGCCGTGCGTCGAGCCTCCTCCTCCTCCCGCCGACGACGAGGGCCGGGGTAAAGGCAAAGGCAAAGGGAAAGACAAGGACGAGGGGGACGATTGACCCGCTACGTCACGGAACAGACGCTCGGCCGCGGCGGCATGGCGACCGTCGAGCTCGCCCGGGACGAGCAGCTCGGCCGGAGGGTGGCGATCAAGCGGCTCTCCGAGCTGCTGACCGACGACGAGATCTTCCGCGAGCGGTTCCTGCGGGAGGCGCAGATGGCGGCCAAGCTCTCCCATCCGAACATCGTCGGCGTCTTCGACGTCGGCGAGGAGGACGGCGTCCCGTACATCGTGATGGAGTACGTCGAGGGCGAGACGCTCGCCGACCTGATGGCGCGGAAGGGCCCGATCGACCCCGATCGCGCCGTCGACCTCATCCTCCAGGTGTGCGCGGGGCTGGAGCACGCGCACGCAGCGGGACTCGTCCACCGCGACATCAAGCCGCAGAACCTCCTCGTCCGGGCGGACGACACCGTCAAGATCGCCGACTTCGGCATCGCCCGGCCGCTCGACGGGACGCAGCTGACGCAGGCCGGAACTGTGCTGGGCACCGCCGCCTACCTTGCGCCGGAGCAAGCGCTCGGCGAGCGTGTGACCGGCGCGGCGGACATCTACTCGCTCGGCGCCGTCACCTACGAGCTCCTCTCCGGCCGCCCGCCGTACCAGTTCGCCTCGCTGGCCGACCTGGTGGTGAAGCAACGGGAAGGACCTCCGCCACCGATCGCCGGGGTCGCAGCCGAGCTCGGGGAGGTCGTGCTCCGCTCTCTCGCCTTGGACCCGGATGCGAGACCGCGATCCGCCGCAGCACTAGCGCACGAGCTGGCGAAAGCATCGCCGGAGCCGCCGACCGAGGCGCTTCCCGCTCCCGCCGTAACGACTGCGACAGAGGTGCTTGGCCCCGTGCCGCGGAGGGTCCACGTTTCCGGGCCGGCTCAGCTTGCGACAGCGGGCGTGCTAGGCGTCGCGGCGCTCGTGGGCGGTCTCGCGTTCGGGCTCACGCGGGACGGGGATGCTCCCGCTCCGCCACCCGCTCAACCGGGTCAGCCCGCCATCCTGCCTCGCGGAGAGACTCCGGCCGAGTCGGCTCGCCTGCTCGCGGACTGGCTGCGAGCTAGGGCCGACTAGAGCTCGTTTCAGAATGTGGCTCAGCGCTCATTTTGGAACGAGCTCTTAGGAAGAGGTGGGAGCTTCGACGGCGGTAGCCGGCTCGGCGCCGTTGCTCGTGGCGAAGGTGATGCCCTCACGGGCGAGCGCGAGCTGTACTTCCTCCCGCGCCTTGTAGATCCGCCACTTGACGGTGGCAAGCGTGATCTCGAGCGAGTCGGCGATCTCTGTGTACGAGAGCCCGACGACGTCGCGGAGCAGCAGCGCCATCTTCAGGTCGACGGTGAGGTCGTTGACGGCCCGCCAGACGGCATCCATCGCTTCCACCCGCTCGACAGGCGCGTCGAGCACCTCGAGCGGTGGGATGTCGTCGAGGGCGACTACGGCTCTCGGCCGGCGCTCCACGGCTCTGAGCTCGTCGAGGACGCGGTTCTTCGTCACCTGGAAGAGCCACGTCGTGAAGCGGCACCGGAGCGAGAACTTCGGCAGCCCCTGATAGACGCGGAGGAAGACCTCCTGCGTCAGGTCCTCGGCCAGGGCGCGATCGCCGACGAGGCGGAGGACATAGTTGTAGACAGGGGTCTCGTAGGCCCTGACGATCAGGCTGAATGCCCGTTCATCGCCACGCTGGGCCTTCTTGAGAACACCGAAATCTGGCTGGGGGAGTGCCAAGAGCGGGGAGTATAACCGGGTTGTCTCTAACCCGATATCAAGTTTTTACCAGTCATCTGTAAAGGCTTATCGAGCCCGAGGATCACCAGCACTGTAGGGGCCAAGTCTGACAACTCGCCGTCTGATAAGGAAACGGTTGTATCGGTCAGCACAAATGGGACAGGATTGGTGGTGTGCGCCGTGTGCGGGCTTCCGTCCGGCTCGATCATGTGTTCGGCGTTGCCATGGTCGGCTGTGACCAGGCAGACGCCGCCGGCTTGCTCGACCGCGCTCACGACGCGGCCGAGGCAGCTGTCGACGGTCTCGACGGCTTTCACGGCTGCGGGAACGGATCCGGTGTGGCCGACCATGTCCGGGTTCGCGAAGTTGAGGACGGCGAAGGCGAAATCTCCGGATCCGATCGCCTCGACGAAGCGGTCGGTCACCTCCGTCGCCGACATCTCAGGCTTGAGGTCATAGCTCGGGACATCACGCGGAGAAGGCACGACGACCCGGACTTCGCCCGGCCACTCCTCCTCTCTGCCACCGTTGAAGAAGTACGTCACGTGGGCGTACTTCTCGGTCTCGGCGACGTGGAGCTGACGGAGACCGTGCTCGGCGAGCGCCTCGGCAAGGGTCTCGCTCACCTTCTGCTCGGCGAAGGCGACGGGGCACTCGAAATCGTCTCGGTAGCGCGTCATCGTCACTACGTCGAATCCTGAGGCCAGAAGCTTCTGCGTCAACTGCCTCGCGCGGTCCGGGCGAAAGTTGAACACGATCACAACATCGTTGGGTTCCAGCTTCCGACGGCCCTCAAGGACGATCGGCTCGACGAACTCGTCCGTGACGCCCTCTTCGTAGCTCTGCGCAACCGCCGCGACAGGATCTGTGGCCCGCAGCCCTTCACCCAGGAACAGAGCCGCCATTGCGCGCTCAGTTCGCTCCCAGCGCTCGTCGCGGTCCATCGCGTAGTAGCGGCCCACGACGGTGGCGATCCTCTCCGCGGGCAGTTCGGCGAGGTCGGACACGGCCGACGTCGGCGAGACGTCGCGCCCATCCGTGAACGCATGGATCCACGTCCGCTCCTCCATCCCCTGCCGGCGGGCGAGGTCGAGCAGCGCGCGGAGGTGATCGATGTGGGAGTGGACACCGCCGTAGGAGACGAGCCCGAGGAGGTGGACGTTCACCCCTCTCGTCTTCGCCCGCTCGAACGCCCCCACGAGCGCAGGGTTCTCGAAGAGCTCGCCGCTCTCGATCGCGACGTTCACCCGCATCAGATCCTGGAAGAGGATTCGGCCCGAACCGATCGTCAGGTGCCCGACCTCGGAGTTGCCCGCCTGGCCAGGCGGCAGCCCAACCGCTTCCCCGGAAGCCTTGAGCCGTGAATGCGGATAGCTCGCCCAGAGGCGGTCGAACACCGGCGTGTCGGCTAGCTCGACGGCGTTGCCCGGGCCGGGCGGAGCACAGCCCCACCCGTCCAGGATCACCAGGGCGACTAGGCGGTGGCGCCGGCTCGGCAAATCCCGATGAACGAGTCGAGCTCGAGCGATGCGCCGCCGATCAGGGCGCCGTCCACGTTGGGCTGCCCGAGCAGCACCTCGGCGTTGTCGGGCTTGACCGAGCCCCCGTAGAGGACCGGGACGTCGAGGATGCCCTTGATCAGCGCATGGGCCTCCTCGGCCTGATCCGGACTCGCGGTGCGACCGGTGCCGATCGCCCAGACCGGCTCGTAGGCGATCGCCAGGCGGTCGAGGTGATCCTCGTCGACGACGACCTTGAGGGCCTCGACCTGCCGGCGGAGGACGTTCTCGGTCTCCCCCGCTTCGCGTTCGCCCTCGGTTTCGCCCACACAGGCGATCACGCTGAGGCCGCCGTCTAGGGCGCCCTCGACCCGCAGGGCCGACGTCTCGTCCGTCTCCGCGAAGAGCTGGCGCCGCTCCGAGTGGGCGACGATTGCACCCGTCACGCCAAGCTCGCGGAGCATCGCCGCGGAGACTTCGCCGGTGTACGGCCCCTCGCCCGCCCAGTGCACGCTCTGAGCGAACACCGCGATCGAGGTGCCGGCCAGCACCGCGACGGCGTGGTGCAGCGAGGTGTACGGCGGACAGACGACGACATCCGTTCCCTCGAGCTCCGACTCTCGGTCGCGCAGGCCGGCGCAGAACTCCGCCGCCTCGGACGCGCCCTTGAACATCTTCCAGTTGCCCGCGATCAGCATTAGGCCTCGGGTATTACTGACACGCCTGGGAGATCCTTGCCTTCGAGGAGCTCGAGCGCCGCCCCCCCGCCGGTCGAGACCCACGAAACCTCGTCGGCCAGGCCGAGCTCATGGAGGGCCCGAACCGAGTCGGCGCCGCCCACGACCGTGAACCCGTCGACGGAGGCCACGGCTTCGGCGACCGCCTTTGTGCCCTCCGCGAAGCGCGGCCACTCGAAGACGCCCATCGGGCCGTTCCAGAAGACGGTCTTGGCCTGCTCGATGCGCTCGGCGAAGAGGCGACGGGTCGCCGGGCCGATGTCGAGCCCGAGCCAATTGTCGGGCAGCTCCTCGTACGGAGCGACCTGCGTCTCGGCGTTCTCTTCGAAGGCCGCGGCGGCAACAACGTCCACGGGGAGGACGACGTCGAAGTCGAGCGGATTCTCCTCACGGATCTGCTCCGCCATCTTCCCACCGATCAGTACCTCGTCCGCCCGGCCCCCGAGGTTGCGCAGGACGCCGAGCTTGTCGTCGACCTTCGCTCCGCCCGAGATGAGAACGAACGGCCGCTCGACCTCGCCCAGGAGCTTCCCGAGCTCATCGAGCTCTCGCTCCAGAAGGAGGCCGGCGTAGGCGGGTAGGAGCTCTGCGACGCCGACGGTCGATGCGTGGGCGCGGTGGGCCGACCCGAACGCGTCGTCAACGTAGAGGTCGCGACCG
>JBKKAR010000107.1:0-6207 GCA_046714355.1 Gaiellaceae bacterium
CGGCGGCTCGCCTAGGTACATCGTCAGCGTGCCGCTCACCACGACGAAGGTCTCCTCCTGGAGTGGGTGCTTGTGGCGGCGGCCCTTCGCACCCGGCTCGTAGCGCCAGGCGTTCGCGCGAGAGTTCCCGAATCCCGCGAGGTCGCTGAGCCCCGCGGTGTGACGCTCAGGCTCGCCCGGCTCCGTGGGCCGCGTCTCCCACTCGAGCTGGTCGGGGCCAATGACGCGATAACCCACCGGGCAAGTCTATGTCCCGGCGGAAGATCTAGACCGCGCTCGTCGGCCTGGTCGTCGTCGGGGGCGACGACTCGCGTCGCGCCGCCGCTCTCACCGCGACAGGGGTTGGGGGTGGATACCAGCTAGTCGTCTCCGGGTTGACGCCATCGGGGGAGGCGGCCCAGGCGCTCGCCTAATCCCTGGGGCGCGACGGCGAACGCCACGATCGTCTCGGGCAGCGGGCTGGCTACGGGGAAGGCGCAGTCCAGCGACCTTCAGATCACCAAGAAAGTCGACAAGACGTCGCCGCTCTTCGCCAAGGGCGTAGCGACCGGACAACACTTCCCGACCGCCACGCTGAACATCTACAAGGGCGGTAGCGAGAAGCCTCTCGCGTACATGACGTACCAGATGACCGACGTGCTGATCACGTCCGTGCAGCACGGGGGTTCGGCGGACGAAGTGCCGACCGAGCAGGTCTCGCTTGCGTACGCGAAGCTCCAGGTCACGGTCAAGGACATCGACGAGAGCGGAGCAGCCACGAGCCAGACCACGTTCCTCTACGACCTCATCTCGGCGAAGGCGTAACAGTGAAAAGCGCCTCGGGCCTCGCGGCCCGGGGCGCTTCTCATTTCGGCCTCGACGACGTAACCTTTCGTCTCTGAGCGACCGGGGTCGTCTTACCCGTAGTGACCTGCTCGAGCGCGCGGGCCTCGTCGGCGCGGCGGCGGTGCTCCCGCAGTTGCCGGACCTCGCAAGGCTCGACGGCTGGCTGGAAGACGCGCTCGCCGCGACGCCGAAGGACGTCCACCAGACCTTCGAGGGCCTCGTCGCCTACGTCGTTCCCGGGCCTGACGCCTATTCCCGCCGGCAGGGCCAGCGGAGCCGGACGCCGGGCGGGGTCGCCGCGGGCGGGGCCGACGTCCTGATCCGGACGTTCGACCGCTTCATCGAGACTCGGCCGCCGTTCTCCGCGACCGTCGCGGCGTTCCTCAACGGCCTCTCGCCGCAGCGGCGCGGCCCGTTCGCCTCCCGGTTCGCGAACCTGACCTCCTCCCAGAAGGCCGGCGTGATCGAGGCGCTGGCGTCGAGCTCGGAGGAGGCGATTCGCTTCCTCGGCGGCAACCTCCCCGGCCTGGCCGCGTTCGCCTCGTACTCCGAGGCCGGCGCCTACGACCGCCGGCGTCGGCGGCTTCGACGTAGACCTCTCGGCTGGCGAATCTCAGGCTACGACGGAATCGCCGAGGGCCGTCCCGAGCTCAAGGGCTACTTCCGCGGCCGCAGGAGCGCCGATGCGTGACGTGATCGTCGTCGGCGCCGGCGGGGGAGGCGCCGTCGTCGCCAAGGAGCTCGCCGAGCGCGGCCTCGACGTCCTCCTGCTCGAGGCGGGCCCGCGGTTCACCGAGCCGGCGAGGGAGTGGAGCCACCTCGAGAACGAGGCCGCAAACCCCGCGACCGGGATCTTCCGCTGGGGACGGAGCTCGCGGGCCGGCGCACCATGGCAGCGAGACCTCCCGCAGAACTCGTATATCTGGCAGACGGCCGGCGTCGGCGGCTCGACGCTCCACTACTTCGGGAACTCGCCGCGCGCCATGCCCGGCGTCTTCGCCGACTACGGCGGCGCGGATCGCGACCTGTACGACCGGACGCATCTCTTCCCGTTCGGCTACCGCGAGCTCGTGCCCTACTACGAGCGTGTCGAGCACGTCCTTCCGGTGCAAACGGCGGCGATGGGCTCGAAGGAGGAGCACTTCCTCCGCGCCGCCGGTCGAATGGGCCTCACGCACCAGACGGCGAAGGACGTCACGCTCGAATCGTTCCGGCCGCAGGAGAACGCGATCCTTCAGCCTCGCGGGACTGCGGGTCGGACGAGCAAGCGGAAGCTCCTCGCATATCCCAAGGCGCAGGGCTGCACCTTCTGCGGCTACTGCCCGCAGGGCTGCATCGAGCCCCCGGGCTCGCCGCGCAACCTCCGGGCGAAGCGCTCGGTCGACACGAGCTACGTTCCCATGGCGCTCACCGCCCATCGGTGGGCACGCGGTCGGGCGGTCTCTCTGACGACCGACGCGTTCGTCACACGCATCCACACGCGCGACGAGAGCGGAACGCTTCGCGCAACCGGCGTCACGTGGCGCGCCACTCGGTCGGGTGCAACGGCGACGCAGGAGGCGCACGTCGTCGTCCTCGCCGGCGGCGCAATCGAGACGCCGCGGCTCTGGCTGAACAGCGGCCTCCCAAACCCGAACGACTGGGTCGGCAGAGGCCTCACCGACCACTGGCACGACATCGTCGTCGGACGGATGCGTGGCTACACCGGAACGAGCAAGGGCCCGTCGTCAGCCGCCCGGGCGGATTTCCCCGGCTACGGGAGCCTCGAGCAGTTCGGAACGCCCCCGGCGCTCATGGCTCAGACGCTCGCCAGCGGGAGCGGACCGAGCCGGATCGTCGGCAATCGGCTCAAGTCGTTCCTGTCCGACATCGACCGGCTCCTCGCCGTGGTCGTGCTTACCGACGACGACGTCCAGCCCGACTATCGCGTGCGCCTGTCCCAGACGGTCGCGCCAGACGCCCATGGGGCCGTGGCCAGGGTCGAGCTTCCCTACAAAGACCGGACGGCGCGAACAGTGCGGAATCGCGAGTTCCTCGTGCGCAAAGCGGTCGAGCTGGTGCGCGCGGCGGGCGCACGGGACATCGTTCGGCTGAACTGGCCGCCTGTGCTCCTGCACATCCACGGGACGATGCGGATTGGGACGAACGAGGCGGACTCGGTGCTCGACTCGAACGCCGAGGCGCGCTCGGTCAAGCGCCTGTTCGTCGCGGACAACTCCGCGCTTCCGAACTCGCTCGGCGGCCCGAACCCGACCCTGACGACTCAAGCGTTGGCGACCAGAACGGCCGAGAAGATCGCGCAGCTCTACTTCGGCATCGCTCCGTGGGTCGGACGAGAGGCACCGGTCTCGTCGGTCGATCCGGCGGTGACTCGCGCCGTGCGCGAGCTCTAGCTCAGCCGGAAGCCGTCGACGTCGAAGCTCGTCCCGCCTAGGGCGGCGATCACGCGGATCGAGAAGACGAGCTTGGTGCCCTTCGCCGTCGTCCGAGTGTCGACGCGGAGCCGCTGCCAGCCGGTGGTTGCGGCGCGAAAGCGCTCGGTCGTGATGGGGACGACGGTCTTGGCCGTTCCGAACTCCTCGACGCGGAGGCAGACGAACATCCCGGGGCTCACGCTGCGGACGAACGAGCCGGCTCGGTAGCGGACGCCCGCCTTCGGGCTCGAGATGGGCTTGCCGACGATGGCGAATGCGTCTCGTGAGTTCGCCTTGAGCACCCGAACGGCCCGGCCAGTGACGCCGCCGCGAACGAGTGCCAGTGCGCTGTTGGAACCGTGCCAACCGCTGGCCGAACCATCGAAATCGCCGTTGAGAAGGGGTTCGGCGCTTGCGGCAGGTGCCGTGCCGCTCGTCCTGCCCGAGAACGCGGGGGCCTCGGACAAAGGAGTGAAGCCGTCCGTGGAGCCGTGGCCGTCGGGGCGAGGCGCGACCGGCGGAGCGGCCGGCATCGGCTCGACCCAGGTGCTCTCGGAGCCGGGCGGTGCGAACGGCTCCACCCGCGAAACCTCGGCGCTCGACTCCTCACTCGGAGCGGGAGTCGGCTCGGAAGCCGCGACGGGCGCCGAAGGCTCGGGAGGGGCCGGCTCGACCGGAGCCGCCGGCGGAGGGGGCGGAGGAACCGGAGGCGGGGGAGGCGCAGGGGGTGCAGGAGGCGGAGGAGGCTGAGGCGGAGGCGGAGGCCCACCGTCGTCGTCATCGTCGTCGTCATCGTCGTCGTGATCAAGCAGCGCGTAGGAGGCGCTTCGCGGCAGTGCCTTCCTCGCCGGCTTCATGACCTCGAAGAACTTCTTCGCAGGCCGCTTCGGCTGCGACTTTGCGCCGCCCTCACTGGTACCGCCCACTAGGAAGAGCGCGAACGACGCGAAGACGACTGCGAGCAGCCGCACGGTGATTCGGGTTGTGGAGTACGCCGCAGACACTGCTATCGCCCTACTGGATCGAACGACGCGCCCGGTTTGGTGTAGGAGCGTCCCCCGGAAAGGGGAACGACGGTACGGTTGCCGGGTGCCCGAGCTTCCCCCTCCGTCTCTTCCCGAGACGCGGACGGCCGGACAGCTCGTCGCCGAGGCGATGCGTCTGTACGGTCGCCGATTCTGGGCCGCTCTCGGCCTGGGCTTGCCTCCCACTCTTTTGGGCCTGGGGCTCGCCTGGCTTACGGACATGGACGTGCGGCGAACTGTTCGCCTACTCGTGTTCATCGTTTTCGGCGCAGTTGTGGCGAGCTTTTGTTACCTCGCCGCGAGCCGACTCGCGAGCGATCGAGAGCGCAAAGGATCGCCGTTCGTCGCCCTCACGGCTGGGATTCTGGTCTTTCTCCCGATGCCAGTGCTCATCGCACTTTTCTACCTCCCGGGACTCGCGTGGTTCGCGCTTTTCGGCTTGGCCGTCCCAGCTGCACTCTTCGAGTCACGAAGCCTGACCGAGTCCTTCCGACGGGCGATCGAGCTCGCGAGGGTCGACTACGTCCATGTACTCGGATCTCTTGCCGCAGTGACGATCGTTGCGTTGGTCAGCGCGGGGACGCTCAGCTATCTCCTGGTGCAGTTCGGCGACCAGGCACGCGGCGTCGGGGCCTTCATCGCCGTTCTTCTCCTCTCACCGCTCCCGCTGTTCGCGTCCGCGCTCCTGTACGAGGATCAGGTGGCCCGGCTCCAGGCGCAATAGAGTCCGATCTGAGTTGGTGGGGACAGGATTAATCCTGTCCCCACGACCCTTGAAGCTCGAAAGGAGCCTCGATGCCGACCTACATCCTCCTGACCTCCCTCACCGCGCAGGGCGTCCAGACGCTGAAGGCGAACCCCGACCGCCTCCGGGAGGTCAACCGCGACGTCGAGGAGCTCGGCGCCAAGGTCCTCCACCAGTGGGCGACCCTGGGCCCGTACGACTTCATCAACGTGGTGGAAGCGCCGGATCCGGCCACCATCGCACGGGTCTCGGTTGCGCTCGGTGCGCGCGGGAGCGCCAAGCTGCAGACGCTGACCGCGCTTTCGATCGACGAGTTCCTGGGCGCCGTTAAATAAGTCGCCTAGGCTGCGCCGGGTGTACCGGCTGAGCTTCGGAGAGTTCCTGTTCGTCACCGCTCTCGCCGCGGCGGCCTCGATGGCCGTGTTCGCGCACGCCGACAAGCACGGGAACAAGCGCGCGACCGCGTGGGGGATCGCGACGTTCCTCGCCCTCGGAGTTGCAGTGCCGCTCTACTTCATCCGCTACTGGCTCCGGAACCGCCGGCGAAGCTGACGGCGAGTTCGCCGGCGAGCCCCGCGTTCGCCGCGGCGAGCTCGCGGTTCGCCACCAGGGTTCTTCCGCCGCTCCGTTCGTGCAGTTGCGCGAGGACGAAGGGCGTGACGGCTTGGCCGGCGACCCCTTTGCGCTCGGCGGCGGCGAGCGCCTCCTCGATCAGGTCGTCCACGTCGATGCTCTCGTCGGGCGGACGGGCGAGCAGCACGCCGCAGCCCACAAGCTCCCAGTGGAGGGTCGCAAGCCGCACAGCCTCGTCGACCGACTCCACGCGCTCCGTCACCGGCGGACCGCCCATGGCGTCGTAGAAGCGCGGCATCGTGTCGGTCCGCCAGCCGAGGACGGGGATGCTGAGCGTCTCGAGCATCTCGGCGGTGGCCTCCACGTCGAGGAGCGACTTCACGCCCGAGCTGACGACGACGACCTGCGAGCGCGACAGCTGGAGCAGGTCGGCCGAGATGTCGAAGCGGTCGCCGCGGTGCACGCCGCCGATTCCACCGGTGCCCATGAACCGGATGCCGGCCGCGCGGCAGACGGCGAGCGTCCCCCCGACGGTCGTCGCCCCGACTTCGCGACGTGTGACGCACCCCGCCAGCTCCCGGGGGCCCGCCTTGCGGGCGGACGAGTCGAAGCGCTCGAGCTCCGC
>JBKKAR010000108.1:0-2537 GCA_046714355.1 Gaiellaceae bacterium
ACAGCGGAGGCGGGCGCCAAGAACTACCGGGACAACGTCCGCGACGTCCGCGTCCAGGTGGACACTCGCTGTCTCGTCTCGATTCCGGGCTGTGACCCGGTGAACGCGGTGATCGTCGAGGAACGCGCACGGATCAGCACCCTGTTCGCCGGCGTCCTCGGCATCGACTCGTTCAACCTCCGCGTGAAGTCGACCGCGTGCTCGCCGTGCGGTGTCAAGCCGCTCGACATGATGCTCGTGCTCGATCGTACGGGCTCGATGTGCGAGGACCACTTCGGCAGGTCCGATCCCTACTGCACGGACCTGAAGAACGCAATCGAGGGCATGAACACGTTCCTGAGCTTCTTCGATTCCTCGTCGCAGTGGGTAGGGCTGGCCGCGTTGCCTCCCGCCAGTTCGCGGTCCCGGCGCTGCAGCACGCCGGGGACGGGCAACTACGACTCGCGTTCGTCGCCGTACGTGCTCGTCCCGCTCTCAAAGGACTACGGAAACCCGGCCCAGGGCCTGAACCCGGCCTCCGATCTCGTCAAGACGATCGACTGCCAGAGGGTGGCGGCCGCACCGCGTACGCTGATGCGCTCGAGCACGCGCAGGCAGAGCTCGACCGCAACGGCAGAACCACTGTCAGAGACCTGATCGTCTTCCTGTCGGACGGCGCCGCGAACTACGGGCCCACCTTCTATTCGAGCTCGTCTCCGTACCGGAAGCAGCCGTGCAACCAGGGGGTCGCCTCCGCCGCGAACATCAAGGCGCGCGGCACGATCATCTACTCGATCGGCTACGACCTCGACGCGCTCAACGGCGGAGCGAACAAGTGCCGGTCCTACGACGGCAAGGACGAGAAGCCGGCGATCACGGCGTATTCAGCGCTCCAGCAGATCGCCTCGGGGCCAGAGACCTTCCACGACAAGCCCTCCGCCGGACAGCTGCGAACGATCTTCAGCGACATCGCCCGAGACATCCACAAGGGCACGTCGGCGCTGATCGATAACGACATTTCGTAGCAGCACGCCAGGGCGCGGGCCTTCGAGGCCGGGCGGTCGACCGCTTAGGTCAGGAAGTTCAGGTACCAGCCGAGGATCGCGTCGCCTGCGAAGAGCGCGACGACCGAGCCCAGGGCCAGGAACGGGCCAAAGGGGATGCCCATCTTGCGGGCCTTCGAGCCGTGGCGGGCGAGCAGGAAGAGCGCCGGTACCAGCGCAGCCAGCATCCCGATCATCAACGCCACGGGAACTGTCTTGCCGAGCGCGGCGCCCATCAGGAGGGCGAGCTTGACGTCGCCCATGCCCATCCCGGCCGGGTAGGCCAGCACAGCGAGGAAGAGGAACCCGGACGCGGCGAATGCTCCGATGGCCCACTGGGGACTGGGCTCGAGGAGCGTCTGAGCGACCAGCACGACGACGAACGCCGGGAGCACGATCCGATTCGGGATGATCCGGTGCGTCAGGTCGATCGCGGAGACGGCGACCAGCACGCCACAGAAGAACGCGGCCACCGCCGTCTGGCCGCTGAGGCCGAAGGCGAGGACGCAGGACGCGATCAGGAGCGCAGTCGCCAGCTCAACGGCAGGGTAGAGCGGGCTGATGCGCGCGCCACAGGCTCGACAACGGCCGCGCAGCAGGAGCCAGGAGAGGACGGGAACGTTGTCCCGCCGAGCGATCGGCGTCTTGCACTCCATGCACGCCGAAGCAGGCTTCACGATCGAGTTCTTCCGCGGCACTCGTGCCGCAACGACGTTCAGGAAGCTGCCGAGCGCGAGCCCAGGCGCGAGTGATACGAGAGCAAGCTCCATCCCGAAACCTCTATCGGCCGCAGCCCACCGGAGTTGAATCCGCCGCGGAGCGGGCTTTGCCCGCTCCGTCACCGAGGCAGCTGCACGTCGCCCAGGCTCTTGTTCATGACGGTGTCGTTATCGAACCCGCCAGGGAAGCTGCCGGTCGTGCACCCGTGCATAGGCCCCGGCTGCGCGTCGTTGTACCACTTCTCGAGATCGACGGGCGGCTTCGTTAGCACCCCCGGCGTGTTGTCCACCAGATCGCCGTAGACGAGGTCCCCGGTCGTGCAGGGGTTGTGCAGAGCGCCACTTCCGCGCTTGCAGCCGCCGGCGATGTAAATCTCGGGAATCTCCGCCCCTAACCCCTCGCCACTAGCCCCGCCCACCGGCGTAGGTCGACCCCGCCGTCGAGCCTGGAGCATCGTCGCCCATGATTGTTGATGAGCTTCTCTTGAGTGCGAAAGCTACGAGCTGAAGAGCTCAGGCCGGTTGGGCTGGGCGTAAATGGTCTCTTCGCCCGGCATCCCTACAGGCACAGTCGTGACCGTCGGGAACGAGTCGGTCGTGACGGCGTTGTTGATGATGACCGTGTTCCCGATGATCGGGCCGTCGAGCGCCACGTTGTTGTTGAGATAAATGTTCTGGGTCGCGAACAGCGCTCCCTGAAACGCCGAGTTCGCATTGACGACGATCCCGTTGCTGCTCACGTCCGAGCCATTCGCGGCGATCGTCAGCAGCTCCGTGTTCGGATCCCACGTCGAGA
>JBKKAR010000109.1:0-6244 GCA_046714355.1 Gaiellaceae bacterium
TTCGAGATCACTACATCATCTGCGGCTACGGCCGTGTAGGACGCCAGGTAGCCGACGAGTTCGCGGACGCCGGCGTGCCGTTCGTCGTGCTCGACTTCAACAAGGACGCCATCGAGGAGGCGCGTGAGCAGGACATCCTCTACGTCGAGGGGAACGGGACCGAGGACGAGGACCTGGAGGCCGCCGGGCTATCCCGCGCACGCGGTCTCGTGGCCTCCTCCGACTCGGACGCCGACAACCTCTACATCACGCTGTCTGCGCGACACGCCCGACCGGAGCTCTTCATCGTCGCCCGGGCCGCCGACCGTGACGCCGCCAAAAAGCTGCGTCTGGCCGGTGCCGACCGCGTCGTCCAGCCCTATTCCACAGCCGGCAAGGAGATGGCGAAACTCGTCCTCAAGCCTCAGGTGGCCGCGTTCCTCGACGTGGCCTCGGCGACAGGGGGCCCCGACCTTCAGTTCGAAGAGATCGAGGTCGGCTCCAACTTTGACCAGGTCGGCAAGACGATCAAGGAGATCGACGTCCGCGGGCGGACCGGGGCATTGATCATCGCCCTGCGCAAGCAGGACGGCACGTTCGACACGACGCCGCAATCGGATGCCGTCATCGACATCGGCGACGTGATGATCTCGGTGGGGACTCCCGAGGAGCTCGGCGCCCTCGAAGAGCTCTTCGGTCAGCCACTTGGCCGCTAGGGCGATCCAGCGACTGGAGGCGGAGCTCGAGCGCCTGGCCGGCGCCCCGGTCGCTCTCGAGCGCCCGAGCCGCTCCGAGCACGGGGACTATGCGACCAACGTCGCGCTCCGCCTTGCCCCGGGCAACGGGAAGCCGCCGCGCGAGGTGGCCGAATCGCTCGCGCGTGAGGCCGCCGAACTGGCTGAGGTCGAGCGCGCCGAGGTCGCGGGGCCGGGGTTCGTGAACCTCTTCCTTGCGCCCTCCTGGTACGCGGAGGCGCTCGGCGAAGTCCTCGAGGCGGGCGATGGTTATGGCGGTAGCTTCGTGGAGACCCGAGAGCAGATCCAGGTGGAGATGGTCTCGGCGAACCCGACCGGCCCGCTGACCGTCGGCTCGGCCCGGAACGGCGCCTACGGCGACGCGGTCGCCCGGTTGCTCCAGTTCGCCGGCCACTCCGTCGAGCGCGAGTACTACTTCAACGACACCGGTCGGCAGATCGAGCTGTTCCGTGAGTCGGTCGAGGCCAGGCGGCGAGGCGAGGAGCCTCCCGAGGAGGGCTACACCGGCGAGTACGTCGCCGAGATCGCGGCGGAGCCGGGCGATCCGGTCGAGCGGATGCTCGATGAGATCCGCCGCGAGCTCGAGGCCTTCCGCATCCGCTTCGACTCGTGGGTCCTCCAGCGGGAGATCGAGCGCGGAATCCCGGACGTCTTGCCGCGTCTGGACACGTACGAGGCCGACGGGACGGTGTGGGCGCGGACGAGCGAGCACGGGGACGACAAGGACCGCCCGCTCGTCCGCTCCGAGGACGGCAGCTATCTCTACTTCGCGAGCGACATCGCCTACGTGCGCCAGAAGTTCGAGCGCGGGTTCGACCGGCTGATGTATGTCCTCGGCGCCGACCACCACGGGTACGTCGCCCGTCTGAAGGCGGCAGCGGCAATGCTCGGCTACGAGCAGGAGCGGCTCGAGGTCTTGATCTACCAGCTCGTGAACATCGTCGAGGGCGGCCAGGCGAAGCAGTCGTCCAAGCGCCGCGGCGACGTCGTCTTCCTCAGCGAGCTGGTGGACAAGATCGGCGTGGACGCCGCCCGCTGGTACCTCGTCTCGCGCGGACATGACCAGACGATCGAGATCGACGTCGACCTCGCGCGGGAGCGGAGCGAGAAGAACCCCGTCTACTACGTCCAGTACGCGCACGCACGCATTGCGGGGATCCTGGGGAACGCGGGTGACGCCGTGACCTCGCCGGAAGCGGCCGATCCCGCGCCAGAGGAGCGCGACCTGATCAAGCGGCTGGCGGAGTTCCCGGACGTCGTGGCCGAGGCGACCGAGCGTCGCGCGGCCCACGCGCTCCCGAACTACGCGATCCGGCTCGCAGACGACTTTCACCGCTTCTACCACCACCACCGCGTCCTCGAGAGCGAGGAGCAGGCGTTCAGGCTGGCGCTCGTGACGGCGACGAAGTCGGTGCTGGCGCGCTCGCTCGACCTGATCGGGGTCGAGGCGCCGGATCGCATGTAGCCCAGTAGGATCGGACTCGTGGCCGCCTCGTCCAAGGCGCCAGACCGGAACCTGGCGCTCGAGCTCGTCCGTGTGACGGAAGCGGCTGCGATGGCGGCGGGCCGCTGGATCGGGCGCGGCGACAAGGAGGGCGCCGACAGGGCAGCTGTCGACGCGATGCGGGTCGTCCTCGACACGGTCTCGATGGCCGGACTGGTCGTCATCGGCGAGGGGGAGAAGGACGAGGCGCCGATGCTCTTCAACGGCGAGGAGATCGGCAACGGGCAGGGCCCGGAGGTCGACGTCGCCGTCGATCCCCTCGAAGGGACACGGCTCACGGCCCTTGGGATGCCGAACGCGATCACCACCGTGGCACTGGCCGAGCGGGGCACGATGTTCTTTCCCGGCGCGGCCGTCTACATGGACAAGGTCTCCTGTGGGCCCGAATCGGCGGACGTGATCGACATCGAGGCGCCGCCGGCGGAGAACGTCCGCCGGGTGGCGAAGGCCCGCGGCGTCTCCACGAGCGAGATCTCGGTCGTCGTGCTCGACCGCGAACGGCATGCGAACCTGATCACAGAGCTGCGTGACGTCGGCGCCAAGGTGATGCTGATCACCGACGGCGACGTCGCTCCCGCGATCGCAGCGTCGCAATCCGGCACCGGTGTCGACCTGCTGATGGGCGTCGGCGGCACCCCGGAGGGCGTCCTCTCCGCGGCAGCTCTGAAGTGCGTCGGCGGCGCGATCCAGGGGAAGCTGTGGCCCCGCAACGACGAGGAACGGCAGGCGTTGGTCGACGACGGGTACGACCTCGACCGGGTCCTGACGACCGACGACCTGGTCGGCAGCCAGAACGTCTTCTTCGCCGCCACCGGCGTGACGACCGGCGCGCTGCTCTCAGGAGTGCGCTACACGCGCGAGGGCGCGGCGACCGACTCGATCGTCATGCGCTCACGCAGCGGAACGGTGCGCCGCATCGAGGCGACCCACGCGTTCCAGAAGCTCGAAGAGATCTCGAACCTCGCGCTGCGTTGACCGACATGCCTGGTCGAGCCGCGTCCAGGGACAGTCCCTGGACATGGCCCGCGGCGCCCGCCCCGGTTCTCCACAGCTGAGAGATTGCGAAACGCCGCAGGCCAGTAGCCATGCTGGATCCCGATCGCGTTCAGCTGTTACCGCACGTCTGCGGGATCTACCCCAAGGGCACGGTTGGGTTCAGCACGAGTGGCGGGTTTAGGACGCACGGGAACGACACCGGCTCTATAGGCTCGCGCTGTGGTCCGAGTTGAGGGAGGACGATGAAAGCTTTTACGCGCGAGACGATGCACGTCGCGATGGAGGGCGATGGTCTTGAGATTCGGCTGGACGAAGCCGGTGAGATGACGGTTGGCTTCTTCCGGCTTCCAAGCGGGACTGACCTGCGTCCGCTGCTGCACGGGCTGGAAGGCGATCTATGCCAGTGCCCGCATTGGGGTTACATGCTGAAGGGAACCTTGCGTATGCACACACCCACCGGACCAAAGGAGTACCAGGCGGGGCAAGCGGTCTACTGGGCGCCGGGCCACGCTCCCGAGGCGCTGGAGGATGTCGAGTATGTCGACTTCTCGCCCACACAGGAGCTGAACACAGTGCTCGAACACGTCAAGCAGCAAGCAGCAGGTTCCTAACGCTCGCATAGGAGCGAGTTACGTAACGGGCACCGGCCGTTTCGCCAAGCCCTCAGCTAGGCGACGGCCTCGGCAGTCTCCCACTCGGGCGCGTACGAGCCCGACCGGGCGGCGCCGTTGAACTTCGCGCGGCGGTAGAACGCCTTCTGCGCGGCCTCCACGTTCCCATCGTCGCCCTGCCACGCCTTCAGCGCCGGCGACTGGAGCGCCCGGCCGTAGGAGAACGAGAGCTCCCACGGGTGCTCGCCCAGCGCGTTCATCGCGTTCAGCCGGGCTGTGGCGTCCTCGTCGCTCTGGCCGCCGGACAGGAAGACGATGCCCGGCACCGATGCCGGCACGGTGTTCCGGAGCGCCCGGACGGTCATCTCCGCGACCGTCCGCGTATCGGCCTGGTCGGAGCCGTCGTAGCCCGACAGAACCATGTTCGGCTTCAGCAGCGTCCCCTCGCGCTCGACACGCTGGTCGAAGAGCTCGGTGTAGACGGCCTGGAGCACCCGCACGGTGACGCGGTAGCTCTCGTCGATCGAGTGCGAGCCGTCCATGAGGATCTCCGGCTCCACGATCGGGACGAGGCCGGCCTCCTGGCTCAGCGCCGCGTAGCGGCCCAGCGCATGCGCGTTCGTCCAGATCGCGTAGTCGCTCGGTAGGCCGTCGCCGATCGAGATCACGGCGCGCCACTTCGTGAAGCGCGCGCCGAGCCCGTAGTACTCCTCGAGCCGCTCGCGCAGCCCGTCGAGCCCTTCGGTGATCGTCTCGTCGGGCGAGCCGGCCAGCGGTTTCGCGCCCATGTCGACCTTGATCCCCGGGACGATCCCCTTGCTCTCGAGGAGCTTAGGGAACGGCGTTCCGTCCGCCGACGACTGACGGATCGTCTCGTCGTAGAGGATGACCCCGCTGATGAACTCCTCTGCTCCCGGGGTCGTGAAGAGCAGGTCTCGGTAGGCCCGCCGGTTCTCCTCGGTCGACTCGGCCCCGATCGAGTCGAAGCGCTTCTTGATTGTCCCCGAGCTCTCATCGGCGGCGAGGATTCCCTTGCCGTCGGCGACCAGAGCCCGGGCGATCTCGTGCAGGTCAGCCATGCAAATCCCTCCTTGTTCTCCAGAGGGATTCTAGGCGGGACAGGCGGTGCGTTCGAAACCGCGGGCAGCCTTGTCGCTCAGCACCCAGCGCCACTCGCTCCCGACCTTGATCACGTGGTACGTGGCCGTGTACTCGGTCTCGTCGGTGACGACGCGCACCTCCGCGCGCTTGGCGGCGGTGCCGGGCGGGAGGCCGTAGACCGTCAGCGGCGTGTCCTGGACGTCGAGGATGACGACCGAGTCGATCGTCCCCTTGACGTCGATGCCGCGCCGGCAGTCCTCGTATCCCTTGCGGGTGACGAGCTGCTGGTGCCGGGGGTGGAGGCGATCCCAGGCGCCGGCGTAGTCCCCGAAGTACTCCAGCTCGAGGACCGTCTTGACCGCCGCGCCGGCGTCGTGATCCTCTGAGTCCTCGCTCAGCGCGCAGCCAGTCGCGAGCGCGACGAGGGCAATGGTGAGGAGGGTTCGGGCGAGGGCCATTCCGGTGCCGGACGCTATCGTTACGGGCGACGCGGACGTAGCTCAGTTGGTAGAGCATCGGCTTCCCAAGCCGAGGGTCGTGGGTTCGAATCCCATCGTCCGCTCTGGGCGGTCTGTCAAATGGGGCGAGCCCCTAGACCACGTGGGTATCCTGATGGTGTGACGATCGACCGGCTAAGGCAGCGGCTTCCGCTGGTTGTGTTCGTCCTCCTGCTCGTCTTAGGGCTGCTGCTCCTGGGTTTCGCGTGCGCGTGCATCACCGATCACCCGGTGCAGGTAATCGAGCGCATCATTGCCGCGATTCCGGCTTTGCCGCCGGTCCTGGAGATGTGGTCGGTACAGGTGGTCGTGCTTCTCGGACTCACGCTTGCGCTGGTTCGCCCGATCCCGAACGCCCGTCCGTCACCGGCTGCGCTCCAGCGATTCCTCCTTTGATCGGTCTTCCGGCGCTCGCTCTTTCGAGCGCTCTTGGACCGATCCGACTATGAAGGAGTGAATCAAGGTGGCAAAGACCAAAACGAAGACAGCGCGGCGCGCGGCCCCGCGGGCTGTGCAATCCCCAGGAACAGTTCAGACGGGCCGACGGCGGGAGTGGCTGTTCTGGCTTGCGGCGGCCTCGCCGTTCGTCCTCGCCGGGGCGCTTGGCCTAGCGTTGGTCGCGAACAGGGACGGAGGCTCAGAGCCGGAGCCGCCCGCAGCTTCAACGTTGCCGGCGACCCCGGATTACCACTCGCTGCTCGTTGCCCCCGGCGATCCGAACCGGATCTGGCTGGGCTCGCACGTCGGTCTGCACGAGTCGCGTGACGGCGGCCGGAGCTGGAGCGAGGCGGGCCTGAGCGG
>JBKKAR010000110.1:0-7427 GCA_046714355.1 Gaiellaceae bacterium
CCGCGGGGTAGACGAAGGATCCGCCGACCCCGACAGCGTCGGGCGGGCCGGACACCGCCCCCGCTATGGCGCCACCCTGCCCGGGGACGGAAACCTGGATCGCGAAGGCTTCCGCGCTCGGCTTGCCTGCGCGAACAGCGGAGGACACGCCGCTCGATCCCGTCAGCGCGAGGACCGCAGCGGCGCCCAGGACGAATGCCGAACGCCTGACCACCCTGGGACATTATTGGCGACGTTGCGGTCGGGTGTGAATGATTCGCTCAGGATCGCGCTTGGTGGTTCAGTGAGAATCACCGGCGAGTGACCTGGATCGCGATCCCACTGGCCGGCTTGACCGTCGTTTCCACCCTCGTCGGAGGAGCGCTCGCACTTCGGCTCCACCGCGAGCTACAGACTGCGATCGCGCTCTCGGGCGGGATCGTCGTCGCAGTTGCCCTCTTCGACCTCATTCCCGAGGCGTTGGAGGCGGTGGGAGACACGCATCGGGTCACAACCCTCGTCGGCGCCGGTTTCCTCATCTTCTTCGTCGCGCACCGATACCTCGTGCTCCACCATCGCGACAACCCGGACGAGGCGGCGACCCACCCGCAGGTCGGTGCGATGGGCGCCACTGCCCTCGCGTTCCACACGTTCACGGACGGTCTCGCGATCGGCCTCGCTTTCGGGCTCGACACCGGGACGGGGATCCTGGTGCTCGTCGCGGTCATGTCCCACGACTTCGCCGACGGCATCAACGCCGTGACCTTCATCCTCCGACAGGGCGGGACCCGACGAGTGGCGTTTCGCTGGCTGACACTCGTCGCCGTGGCTCCGCTCTTCGGGGCGGCGACCGGCGCGGCGATCGACGTCTCGGAGAGCACGCTCGGGCACCTGCTGGCGATCTACGCGGGCGTCTTCCTCTACATCGGGGCCGGTGACCTCCTGCCGGAAGCGCACAGCCACAACCCATCTCGGCTGCGGGTGCTGACGACGCTCGGCGGTTTCGGTGCGATCTTCGCGCTCACGAAGATCGCCGGCCACTAGCCGCTCCGCGACTCTTGAGTTCCTCAACCCTGATTCGCTCAGGCGGAACCGGCAAAGCCGGCTCCGCGACCCAACGCTCTAGGGGGCTTCGAGCCGCTTCTTCGCGAAGTCGCGGAAGCGCCGGCGGGCCTCCTCGTCGGGGCCGAGCGGATCCTCGTCGCCGTAGGAGGGGTCCGCAGCGATTTCGTCCGCGACGGCACGAACCTCGCGGGCGACGGCGTCCCGGTGCGCCGGGTCGGCAAGCAGCCGCTCGATCCACGTCTCCGACCCGTCGTAGAGGGCGAGCTCGCTATCGACGAGCAGCTCTCCGAGTAGGAGGCCCACGCGGATGTACGCGAACGTCCGGAAAGCGAGCAGCCGGTGCGGAGAAGAGACGAGCGCGTCCAGCTCGGCGTCCTCCTCCTGGATGTGCGCGACGATGCTGCCGATCGGCTCGTCGACGAGCGGGATCCAGAGCTCATCCGGGCGAGCCATGGAGAGAGTTTAGGAGGGTTTGGCGGAACGAAGAGCGCGCAGGGCTACCTGCGCCGCGACACCGAACAAGAGCAGTGCGAATAGTTGGCGGAGGAGATCCTCAGACAGCGCGTCCGCGATCCGGACTCCCAGCTCTATTCCCACCACGGCGACGACACCGAGCATCGCGGCCGTCCGCCACTGGACGTTGCCGTACCCGTGTTGCCGCCAGGCGCCGGCGGCGACCGTCGGCAGGATCGCGGCCAGAGAGGTTGCCGCGGCCTCTAGCTGCCCGAGGCCCAACGCGAGCACGAGGGTCGGCACGAACAGAATCCCGCCGCCGACGCCGAAGAAGCCCGCGACCACACCTGCGAACAGGCCGAGCGCGATCGCTGCGATCACGGCTTCCATCAGACGAGCAGCGCGATCCCGACGACGACGAGGAGCAGCGAGAACGCGAATGCGAGCGCCCGCTGGGACAGCCGCTGTTGCAGCGCCGCGCCCGCGACGGCTCCAGCCGCGGCGGGCAGGCCGACGAGGGCCGCGTACCCGAAGTCGACCTCGCCTCGAACGCCGTATGCGATCGTCCCCGCCAGCGCGATCACGCCGATCGCGGCGAGCGACGTCCCGGTCGCGACCCGCGTCTCATAGCCGAGCAGGAGCATGAGCAGCGGCACGATCAGGATGCCACCGCCGACACCGAAGAGCGCGCTGAAGAATCCGGCCGCGAGCCCGATGAGCACCAGCCGCACGGCCGTATCGTAATGTCCGCCGCGGTGAGCGCCCCCGTCCGGCTGGTGCGATTCCGAAGCGAGCCGCAGCGAGCGGCGGTCCTCCTCGACCTCGACGGCACCCTCGCGCCGATCGTCGAGCGTCCCGAGGACGCGGCAGTTCCGGAGGAAGCCCGGCGGGAAGTCGAGCGGTTGGCCGGGCGCTACGGGCTCGTCGCCTGCATCAGCGGGCGGCCTGCGGCTGACGCGCGGCGACTCGTCGGGCTCGACGGGATCGAGTACGTCGGCGTGCACGGTCTCGAGAGCCATCCGGGAGTGCCCGAGTACACACCGCTGCTCGAGGAGCTGATCGAGACCGTGGATTGGCCGTGGCTGGTCGAGACGAAGGCGGGCGTGACCGCCGCGTTTCACTACCGGGAGGCCGACGACGCGGAGGTCGAGCCCGCCGTCGAGGCCCTCATCCGTGCGGTGGAGCAACTGGGGCTCACCCTCCAGCGCGGGCGCAAGGTGGTCGAGGTGCGGCCGCCCATCGACGTCGACAAGGGGACCGCGGCCCGCTCCCTGCTCTCCGAGCACGGGCTCGAGCGAGCGCTTTACGCCGGCGACGACACGACCGACCTCGACGCGTTCCGCGGGCTCGACGATGCCGGCCTCGACGCGTCGGTCAAGGTCGCCGTCGCCTCGCTGGAGATGAATCCGGCGCTCATGAACGCCGCCGACTTCGTGGTCGACGGCCCCGCCGGGCTGCTCGAGCTCCTACGCCAGCTCTAGAGCTCGTTCGAGGGTGTGGCTCGTCGCCAGGGTGCGATGGGTGGATGCCAGGCCCGGACGCAGGCCGCGTTCATATCCACAGATATGGGCGCGGCCGAGGACGACGCCTGGCGCCGCCCAGCGCGGCCTGGCGGCTCAGCTCCCATGCTGGAATGAGCTCTTAGCCCCGAGCCCCTTCGCCAGTTGGTCGAGCGCTCGCTCCGCCTGCTGGGTAGCGACCGGTCCGAGTGCCCGGCTCGAGAGGCCGCTGAGGATCCCTGCAGCGTCGATCTCGGCCGCCCAGTGCATGAGCGTCCCGGCCCCGTCGGGCTCGAGGTCGAAGGAGCTGTCGACCGAGATCCGGCCGCCGAGGCTCTTCCCCCAGGCCAGAAACCGGGCGTGCTCTGGCTCTCGCACGTCTTCCAGCCGGACCGAGAATCGCAGCCGTAACCCGCCGGGAAACGGTGGCCGGGCGTGAACCGTCCACTCGCCGCGCTCCGCCTCGATCCGTTCGATGGCCGAGAAGGCGTCCGCCATCTCGTCGGGGTCGGTCAAGGCACGGTAGACCGCTTCCGGCGGGGCGTCGAACCGCCGCTTCCCCTCGATGCGCACGGCGGAAACTCTATGAGCTGGTGCCCCTCCAGCCAATACACGCCTACTTCTGGCCCGCGACCCAGAAGCGGGGCAGCATCAGCTGAAGAGGCACTAGCGGACGCGGTAGCGGGCGCAGCTGCGGCCCTGGTTCCCCGCGCGATCCCAGGCCGTGATGCAGATCTTGTAGACCCCGGCCGGGAGCCGGCGGGCGAGCGGCCGGATGCTGTAGAAGCGCTGCTTCACCCGCCAGGCGACGGGCGCGAAGGGAGTCCGGCCCTCGAGCACAGGCAGCCCGCGGTAGGTGAGGAGGGCGCGCATGCGAACCTCGCTCTTGTTGTCTCGAACCTGCGCGGAGAAGTAGGCGCGCGACCCCCGCCGCGCGCTTCCCGACAGCGTCACACGTAGGGGCGGGTCTGGTCGATCTGCGGAGGCGGCTCGACGCCGGTGAACATCCACGTCGCGCTCTCGGCCGGCTCGTCGGCGCCCGCGATCTTCACCTTCCAGTAGTACCTGCCCTTCCAGATGTGGTTCGGACGGAAGCTCGTCCAGCAGTTCACGTTCGTGACGGGGCAGGTCTGGTTCCCGCCGGAGACGTTCTGCGTGAACGCCGGATCGGTCGCCCACTCCACGGAGATGATCACGGCGCCGACGGAAGGCGGCTGGGGCCAGTCGATCCGCCATTGGAAAGTGACCGCGTTGAGGTTCTCCACCGAGCTCTGGATCAGCGCGCCGTTGGCCGGGGCGATCAGCGTGATCTGCGGCCCAGCCATCTGAGCGACGACGGCTCCACCGGGCAGCGGCCCCGCGGCGGCGATGGCCACGATGGCGATAAACAGGACGGCGCGGGCGGCGCGGCGCATCCTCCAAGAGTTCGGACAGAACGCTAGGCGCCAAGATCCCTGAGAGGGAGGCCCCAGGTCACGAGCATGAGCAGGACGCGCTGCTCGCCCAGCGCCGCGGCCGAGCCGGAGCCCGGCACCAGCACGAGCACGAGCACGACGATCGTCAACAGAAACAGCCTGCGCACAACCCCTAGTGCACCGGAGCGGCGCGCAGGGTTCTCGGTTTAGAAGGCGGGTCGAAGCATCGGCCCTTCGTTGCCCTGGAACTCACGGAACTCATGGTCGTCGAGGCGAGGGAAGCCGCGCCCGGGTCCCAGCCGCAGGAACCGACTGTTGACGAAGTCGCCGATTCGCTCCCGTAGGCCGATCACGAAGTCGTCCGCTTCTTCTCGCGTCAGCTGTCCGTCCTTGACCGCCTGGTCGATCCGCTTGCGCGACTCGGCAAACAGCTCGTCGACGAGACCGTCAACCGACTTGTCCCGATCACGGGCGACTTGGGCGAGCGTCTTGCCGTCTTCGATCTGGCTCCGAAGAGTCGACTCGGCCATGCCGAGGTACTTCGCGGCCGCCTCCAGCTTGAAGGAGAGATGAAAACGGAACTCCCTCTTGAAATTGCCCGGACCGTGGTGGCGGAAGCCGGGCCCCAGGAACGGGACCTCGTTCGCCTCGATCCGTGACTTGAGGGCATCTCCCTCAGCCTTTGTCATCTGGCCGGCCTTGACCGCGGCGTCGACCCTGTTCTTCAGCGCCGTCTTCAACGCGGTCGTCAGCCGCTCCGGCGTGACGCCGAGTTGGTTCGCGGCGTCATTGACGACTGCGCGGCTCTCTTGCTGCGTGGAGGCGAGCTTGGTCGCGGCAACGGCCGCCCCCGCCCCGGAGACCGCCACGAGCGCGACGAGCCCGGCTGCGATTTTTTGGATGCGTGTCATGTCCCCATCGAACCAGCCGACCTTAAAAAACCCGTGAGATCAACCTAAGAATTCGCGCGGCCGTTGAGCCGGAACCGCATCAGCGTCCCGCCGTCCTCCGGCCGCTCGGCCGTCACGGCGCCGCCGTGCGCCTCGGCCACCTGCCGAGCGATGGCGAGTCCGAGGCCGGAGCCGGGCGTTCCGCGGGCGGAGGCCGAGCGGTAGAAGCGGTCGAAGACGTACGGCAAGTCCGCTTCGTCGATCCCCGGACCGTGATCCCTGACCGTTACCTCGCTGTCGCGAACCGCCACTTCGACCTCGCCGCCGGGCGGGCTCCACTTCGCTGCGTTGTCGAGCAGGTTGCCGATCGCGCGCTCCAACGTCGCCGGCACCCCGTGGACGACCGACTCCTCGAGCTCGGTCGTGAAGGTGATCCCGGGTCGGTTTCGGCGGGTGCGCTCGACCGCGCCCGCGGTCAGCACGTCGAGGCGCACCTCCTCGGGTTCTCTCGGCTGGCTGTCGCCGTGCGCAAGCTCGATCAGCTCCGCGATCAGCGTGGTCATCTCGTCCAGCTGTTCGACGACGTCGGCGATCAGCGGCGCCCGATCAGCGTCCGGAACCTTCCGCCTGCCCGTGAGCACCTCGATGTTCGTCCGCAGACTCGTGAGCGGCGTGCGAAGCTCGTGCGACGCGTCCGCCACGAGCTGGCGCTGGGCCTTCGCCGAGGCTTCGAGCGCCGCCAGCATGGTGTTGAAGCGCGAAGCGAGCCGACTGAGCTCGTCGTCGCCGTCCACCTGGATCCGCTCGGAGAGGTCGCCGGTCTCCGTCACGTTCTCCGTCGCCTCCGTCAGGCGCCGCACCGGCGCGAGGGCGGCGCGGGCGACGATCAGGCCGAGGATCGCCGCGGACCCGATCCCGACGAACGCGATGGCGACCAGGAACCGAGTGATCCGCTCCAGCGTGTTGTCGACCTCGGTCAGCGGCCGCGCAACCTGCACCGCGAAGCCGGGCGCATACGGAAAGGCGATGAGACGGACGTGCGTTCCCTCGACGTGGGCGTCCGTCAGGTAGCCATCCTCCCGGCCGGAGGCGACCCCGAGGACGCGGTCGTCGACCGGAAGCGGCACCTCCGCGCCGCGGGGACGGACGACGCTGCCGTCGTCCCTGACGACCTGTGGGTAGCCCTCCGCGCCGCCGAGCTCGACGTCCGGCCGGAGCACGGCCCGGCCCACGAGGTCCGGGGGCAGGAGCGCAATCTCGTCCGCGCGCTGGCGGAGTGCGCGGTCCACTTCAGCCCGAAGCTGGCTCCGGACGACGACGAACAGGGCGACGGAGGCGAGCACGATCGCCAGGGCAACGGCGGCGGCGGCGGCGAGCGCGAGGCGGGTGCGAAAGCTCACGGCTCGCGCAGGGTGTACCCGACGCCGCGAACCGTCTGGATGAGGCGCGGCTTGCCGTCGAGCTCGGTCTTCCGCCGCAGGTATCCGATGTAGACGTCTAGGGAGTTCGACGCGAAGCCGAAGTCGTAGCCCCACACTCGCTCGAAGATGACGGAGCGTGTCAGCACCTGGCGCGGGTTCCGGAGAAAGAGCTCCAGGAGGTTGAACTCGGTCCGCGTCAGCTCGATCGGCGCCCCGCCGCGCCGTACTTCGCGGGTGCTGGGCGTCAGCTCGAGGTCGACGAAGCGCAGGGTCTCCTCGGTTCCCGAGGTCGCGCGACGGAGAAGGGCTCGAAGCCGGGCAAGGAGCTCCTCGAGGGCGAAGGGCTTCGCGAGGTAGTCGTCCGCGCCGGCATCGAGTCCCGCGACGCGGCTCTCGACCTCGGCTCGGGCGGTCAACATCAGGATCGGGACCGCGTTGCCCTTGCCGCGGAGCCGTCTGGAGACCTCGAGGCCGTCAACGCCCGGCATGAGCACGTCGAGAACGACAGCGTCCGGCTGACCGTTCGACTCCAGCCGGTAGAGAGCTTCCGACCCGTCGCCCGCAAGCTCGACCTCGTAGCCCTCCAGCTCGAGTGCCCTGCGAAGCGAGTCGCGCACCGCGCGTTCGTCATCGACGACGAGGACTTTCACGCTCCCAGTGTGCCGAGAGAACGTAAGCGGCCCCTAAGAAGGCCCGCCTACGACG
>JBKKAR010000111.1:0-2584 GCA_046714355.1 Gaiellaceae bacterium
CCGCCGCGACGAAGACGGACGACTTCCACGAGGGCGTCGCCGCTTTCCTCGAGAAGCGCGAGCCCCGCTTCTCGGGGCGCTAGAGGCACTAGCCCTCTGGGCGGGCGCAGGAGAAGAAGCCGATCTCCCCGGCAATGCGCTGCGCCTCGTCGCCGGGCCCGGAGGACTGGCTGAACGTCGACTGCGCCTGCTGGTCGTCCCCCGCGAACGCCTGCTCGCTTGCTGCCTCCCAGATGTCGAGCTGCTCGTCGAGCAGGGTCAGCATCCGCTGGAAGTCGGCGTCGTCGTCCTCCGGCGCTTTCAGCTGGCGAAGCTCCTGGTTTTGCTTGCGCGCGATCGGCACGGCGCGGCGCATGAACACGACGAAGTCGCGGAGGAACGTCTGCGGCTGCGGGATCAGTGAGATCTGCCGCTCGTACCGCGCGCAGATCCCGTCGGCCTGGCGGATGAACTCGGGTTTGCCGCTGTCGCCGCCGAACTGGCAGCCGGCGAGGACGAGGACGGTAAGGCCGAGGAGAGCTGCCGCGCACGCGGTGAAGCGTACGTCAGCCCTGGAGCGCGGTCAGGATCTCGCCGTCCTCGGGAAAACGCCCGGTCTCGTGCTTCGAGAAGACGAGGTCGCCCTCGCGGATCACGTCGAACTGCCCCTTGCCGCCCGGGAGCGCCGTGGCGGGAATCCCGTTCGCATTCAACTCGGCCGCGAGACTCGCGGCCCGTACGTCGTAGCCGTTTCAGGTGGGGCAATAGTGGATCTCGACCGTCACGGTGCTCAACGTACCCGACGGACTCCTAGATCGTCTTGAACTGCTCGAACGGCTGCCGGCAGCTGCGGCAGTAGCGCAGTGACCTGCACGGCGTCGGCCCGAAGATGTTTTCGAGCGCCGTGTCCGTCGACCCGCAGTAGGGACAGCGGAACGAGCCCTTCTGAAGCTGGACGAGTTGTGGGCCGCCCGGCTGCCGCGGCGCCGGCGGCGCGAGCCCGGCCGCTCGGAGCTTCTCCCGGCCCTCCGGCGTGATCCGGTCGGTCGACCACGAGTCGTCGGAGATCACCGCCACCTCAGGCTCCGCTCCGAGTTCGCGAACCTTCGCCGCCATCTGGTCTCGCATCACCTCGAGGGCGGGGCAGCCGAGGAAGGTCGGAGTGAACTCGACACGCACTCGGCCGTTCTCTACCTCGACGCCTCGCACGACACCGAGGTCTACGAGCGAGATCACGGGGATCTCTGGATCCGGGATCTCGGCGAGAGCGTCCCAGACCTGGGCCTCGGTCACCATGTCGCGCCCACCACGGACCGCCGCACCATCGTCATCTCCTCCCAGAGCTCTGCGAACTCCGGGCCGGGCTTGGTGCGCGTGTCCAGCAGCGGCCGCAGCTCCTCGAGCGCCTCGGTGAACCGTTGCTCGTCCCCCAGGCGGTCGAACCACATCTCCGCGTGCATCCGGTGGTAGGCCTCTTCACGGTCGATCTTCGCCGCCAGGCCGGCAATCTCCGGATCGCCGGACGCCTTCAGCGCCTCGAGCCTCTCTGCATCTGCGGCCTCGTAGAGGTGATGCCTCGCGATCGTCTTCGCCCAATCCGGCACCAGCCGGAGCTGAACCAGGGCCGAGCACCGGTACTCCTCGGGCGAGCGGTCGAACGCGACCTCGTCGGCCGTCGTCCCGAGCTCGTCGGCGACGAGCTGGTACAGCGCCCGCGCGTGCCCGATCTCGTTCTGCGCGATTGACGAAAAAGCCACGTCCTCCTCGAGGAACGGCGCGATTCCCGTCCACTCCGAGTTGCGCCAGCCGAGGACGAGCTCGTCGTCAGCGATCGGCAGGAGCAGCTGTGCCCGCTCGCTCACGTGCCTCCTTCAACTTCTCCTTCAGCGGGTAGCCGTCGACCCGGTGGTAGTTCTTCTGGAGCTCGTCGACGAACTCGTCGATCTCCAGGACGGCGTCTCGCGGGACGACCCACAGCGCCACGGACTCGCCGCGGCGCCCGTACTGCTCGCGGGCGTAGGCCTCGGCGAACGCAGCGTCAGGCGCGCCCACCGAGCCGGCGTGCTGAAAAGCCTGGCCTTTCCGCTCTTGGCGGAAGACCTCGTAGACGATCACGCAGCCTCTGCGAGGACTGTGCGACGCACCCACTCGGTCTCGGCGCGCGTGCTCTTCCGTAACGCCAGTCGCTCCGCGGTCTGAGGTCCGTGCCCGGTGACGACGTGCTTGAGCTCGGCCCAGTCGGGCTCCGTGTACTCCCAGACCTCGTCGTCGTTCTTGCGCAGCTTCGGATCGGGCACGGTGAGCCCGAGCTCCCAGATCTGCGGGACGTACCCGTCGAGGAACTGCTGCCGCGCCTCCTCGTTCCCCTGGCTCTTGATCCGCCACTGGAACATCGGGTCGTCCGCGGACGCGATCGGGTTCCCGTGGAACTGCATCAACGGGCCCCACCAGCGATTCAGTGCCTCCTGGACGAGCTCGCGCTGCTCGTCGGTGCCGTTCATCATCGTCAGGATCACGTCGCGGCCGTGGAGGATGTGGAACGACTCCTCCCAGCAGATCTTCTTCATGATCCGCGCGTACGGCGCGTACGAGCACTTGAGGAGCG
>JBKKAR010000112.1:0-10134 GCA_046714355.1 Gaiellaceae bacterium
GCGAGCTGTACGAGTACTCCGCGGCGATCGTTCCGGTGTCGGACCACCCGATCCACGCGACGTCGATGCGGCGCTACCCGAACGCGTACTCAGGCAGCTGGCCCGAGCAGGTGAACGCCTGGCTCAACGACAACGCGGCGCTGCGCCGGGCCATCGCCTCGCAGCTCCGGCGCCGAGGCCCGCTGCCCTCGCGGGACCTCAAGGACACGGCGGATCGCAGCTGGAAGTCCAGCGGCTGGACGAACGAACGCAACGTCTCCAGGATGCTCGAGCTGATGCATGCCAAGGGTGAGGTCGTCGTGGCCGGTCGCTCGGGGCAGCAACGGGTTTGGGACCTCGGCAAACGCTGGCTGCCGACCGACAGCAGGATCTCCGTCGCCGAGGCGGAGCGTCGCGTCGTGGCGCGGTCGGCCCGGAACCTCGGCGTCGCTACAGCGAAGGAGATCCAGCGGGAGTTCTTCGCCGGCGGACCCTGGCCAGGGGCGCGGAAGGCGATCGAGTCGCTCGTCCGCGACGAGCGCCTTGTGCGCGTCGAGGTCGAGGGACTCCCCGGCGAGCGCTTCGCGCACGTCGAGGCGCTGAAGCCGCCGCCGCGAAGGAGCTTCACGACCTTCCTATCGCCGTTCGATCCGCTGATCCGCAACCGCGAGCGCACGGAGGCGCTCTGGGGCTTCCACTACCGCATCGAGATCTACGTCCCGAAGGACAAGCGGCAGTACGGCTACTTCGTCCTTCCGATCCTCCACGGAGACGAGCTCGTCGGCCGCATCGACCCGGTTCTCGACCGCAAGGCAGGCGTCCTGCGCGTCAACAACGTCTGGTGGGAACCGGGGAAGAAGGAGGTGCCCCTCCACAAGCCGCTGAGCCGGCTCGCGGCCTTCCTCGGCGCCGATACCATCAGCACCTAGATGGACTTCGAGACACGCGCGATCCACGAGGGGCAGGAGCCGGATCCCGCCACCGGCGCCGTCACCGTCCCGATCTACCAGACGTCGACGTACGTTCAGGAGGCCGTCGGCGTCCACAAGGGCTACGACTACGCGCGGGTCGCGAACCCGACGCGGACGGCGCTCCAGCTCTGCCTCGCATCGCTCGAGAACGCCGAGTTCGGCGTCGCCTTCAGCTCCGGGATCGGCGCGACGACGACGCTGATGCACCTCGTGCACCCGAGCGAGAAGGTCGTGTGCGTCAACGACGTCTACGGCGGCGTCTACCGGATGTTCACGCAGGTCTACGAGCCGAAGGGCTACTCGTTCGAGTTTCTCAGCGTGGACACGGTCAACGAGTCGCTCGCCGACCACATCGACGAGCAGACGCGGATCGTCTGGCTCGAGACGCCGACCAATCCGCTCCTCAACATCGTCGACATCCAGGCGGCCGCCAAGGCGGCGCACGAGGTCGGCGCGATGGTCGTCGTCGACAACACGTTTGCGACGCCGTACCTCCAGCAGCCGCTCGAGCTCGGCGCAGACATCGTCGTCCACTCGATGACGAAGTACCTCGGCGGCCACTCCGACACGGTCGGCGGCTTCGTCGCGACGAACGACCCCACGGTGGCGGAGCGCCTGTACTTCCTCCAGAAGTCGCTGGGCGCCATTCCCGGGCCATTCGACTGCTGGCTCGTGCTGCGTGGGATCAAGACGCTCGCGATCCGTATGCGCCAACACTCGGAGAACGCGCGCCAGATCGCGGACTACCTCTCGACGCACGAGGCCGTCGAGTCGGTGCTGTACCCGGGGCTGCCAGGGCACCCCGGCCACAAGATCGCGGCACGCCAGATGGCGGACTTCGGCGGGATGATCTCGTTCCTCGTCGAGTCCGAGGACGAGGCGGTCGAGCTCGTCGCCCGGACGAAGATCTTCCAGCTGGCCGAGAGTCTCGGCGGCGTCGAGAGCCTGATCGAGCACCCGGCACGGATGACCCACGCCTCCACCGCCGATGCACCGTTCGCCGCGCCGAGGAATCTCATTCGGCTGTCGGTCGGGATCGAGTCCGTGAGTGACCTGATCGAAGATCTCGAGCAGGCGCTCGTCCGCTCGCCCGCCGCGGCCGGCGCCTGAAGCGCACACCGCCCGTCCCTTCCCAAGACAGGGCCCGCCCGGCCACGGCCGAGTGACAGTCACTGAGACATGGCTCGACAAGCTCCTCCGTAGCATTGGCCCGATGTCTGTCGCACCGATCGACCTCCATCACCACGGCGCCGAGCGCGTCATCGGCTGCTACCTGCTCGAGACCTCCGACGGCCTCGCCCTCAACGACTGCGGCCCCGCGGCGTGTGTACCGAGGCTCGAGGAGGAGCTGGGTCGGCGTGACCTGGCCCTTTCGGACATCAGCCACCTGCTGCTGAGTCACATTCACCTGGATCACGCGGGCGCCGCCGGAGTCCTCGTTCGCAAGCACCCCGGCCTGCAGGTGTATGTCTCCGAGATCGGCGCACCGCATCTCGTCGACCCCTCCCGGCTCGAGCGGAGCGCCCGCCGCCTGTACGGGGAGGCCTTCGACGAGCTCTGGGGGGAGCTCGCACCGGTTCCGGAGGACAACGTTCACATCGTCAAGCACGAGCTCCTCGGGCTCGAGGTCTTCCCGAGCCCCGGGCACGCGAACCACAACGTCTGCTACCTCGCCCCCGACGGCACGCTGTACGCCGGCGACGCCGCGGGCGTCCGGATCCAGCCCGACCTCTACGTCTGTCCTCCCACGCCACCACCCGAGTTCGACTTCGGCGCCTGGCTCGACACACTCGACGAGATCGAGCGCCGGAAGCCCACGCGGCTCGCACTCATCCACTTCGGCGTCGCCGACGACCCCGGGCCGCACCTCGACCAGCTCCGCCGGCGCCTCCGTGAGTGGACAAACGAGACGCCGGAAACCGAGTGGATCGCGCGCCGCGAACGCGAATGGGCCGAGGAGAGCAGCTACCCCGAGGCCTACGAGCGGGCGATGCCGCTCTGGCAGTCCTACGCGGGCCTCCGCCGCTACTGGGACAAGCTGGCCGAGACGGGCTCGTCCGCGCCCACGATCGCCTCGCGGTAAGCGCGCACGTAGTCGCCGACCATCCGCTCGGGCGAGAACCGCTCCTCGACGTAGCGACGGCACTCGAGCGGATCCAGGGCGTCGGCGGCCTCCAGGGCGCCGGCCATCTCACGGTAGCTCTCCACGATGATTCCGGAGCGGCCGTGGTCGATCACCTCGGGGACGGCGCCCCGGTTCGTGGCGATCACCGGCGACCCGCACGCCATCGCCTCGATCATCACGAGGCCGAACGGCTCCTCCCACTCGATCGGGAAGAGCGTCGCGCGGGCATCCTGGAGCAGCTCGACCTTCGTCCCGTGCGAGACCTCGCCGAGGTACTCGATTCCGCGCCTGCCCAGGTGCGGCTCAACGAACTCGGCGAAGTACTGCTCCTCCTTCGGCTCCTGCTTCTTCCCCGCAATCTTGAGCGGAAGCCCGAGCTCTATGGCGACCGCGATCGCCCGGTGACAGCCCTTGTCCGGGCTCATGCGCCCGAGGAAGAGCAGGTACTCGCCGGGGTGCGGCTTGCAGGGGTACACGGACAGGTCGAGCGCGTTCGGGCAGTTCGCCAGCCACGGGAGGTCGGGCTTGGGCCGCCGCTGGTTGATCGAGATGGAGACCAGCTGGAGGCTCGGCACGAGGCGGTACAGGGCCTCGTACATCGCGCCGGGCTCGCCGGTGAGCGGTCCGTGGACCGTGTGAACAACCGGCGTCTCGACCAGACCCGAGAGGACGATCCCCATCATCCCGGTGTGCTCGTGGATGACATCGAAGTCCTCGGTGTGCGTGTAGCACGGGAGCGAGTGCAGGAGCTCGAAGTGCGAGCGGCCGATCCATTCGCTCGGCGCCGTCTCGAAGACGGACGAGAGCTTCGCCTTCGTCCGCGAGTCGCCGGACGCGAAGAGGGTGACGTCGTGGCCGGCGTCGACCAGCCCGTCGGCGAGCAGCGCGACGATCCACTCGATGCCTCCGTAGCCGCTGGGCGGCACGGCGAACCACGCCGGACTGACGACCGCGACCCGGAGCCGCTCGTCGCTCATCCAGTCGTCACTCCCACGCGACCCTCGTCGAGTCTCACTTCCCAGAGCCTGTCGAACGCCCTCACACCCGACAGTCTGAGGGATCCGGCCCACGCGGGGAGCTCGGGCGGCGCGAGCGTCTCGAGTGTGTTCTGCTGGCGGTCGGGGTGCAGCCCGAGCAGGAGCTGCAGCAGGAGCACCGGCGTGCCGGCGGCCCAGGCCTGCGGACGGGCCGCGGTCGGGTAGGCGATCGGGAAACGCGTCTCCGTCCGCGGCATCCCCGCGAAGACCTCGGGGAGCTGGTAGTCGAAGTGGCGCGCGGCCGTGAGCATCTGGCGGACGATCCGATGCGCCTCCGGCCAACGGCCGTACCGTGCGAGGCCCCACGCGCAGAGGGAGTTGTCGTGGGGCCAGACCGTGCCGTTGTGGTACGCGAGCGGGTTGTACCCCCGGTCGTGCGTCGACATCGTTCGGATCCCCCATCCTGACCAGAGCGTGTCGCCCATCAGCGCGTCCACGATGGGGTCGACCCGCTCCGTCGGGACGATCCCGCTCCAGAGCAGATGGCCGATGTTCGAGCACAGCGAATCGACCTGACGCTTCTCGCCGTCCAGCGCGAGGACGTAGTAGCCGCCCCGCTCGTCCGTCCAGAACGCGTCGTTGAAGCGGTCGCGCAGCTCGGCCGCCTCCAGGTCGAGGCGATCGGCGAGCTCCCGGTCACGCCACACCTCGCGAGCGAGCTCGGCCGTTCGGCGCTTGGCGTCGTAGACGTAACCCTGGATTTCACACGGTGCGATCGGCGGTTCGGCGATGCTGCCGTCGGCGAAGCGCTGCGAGTCGTACGAGTCCTTCCAGGACTGGTTGTCGAGCCCCCGCCGGCTGCGCCTCAGGTACTCGACGAAGCCGTCGCCGTCGAGGTCGCCGCGCTTGTCGATCCACTCGAGCGCGTTCAGAGCCGGCTGCTTCAGCTTCTCGACGAGCGCGGCGTCGTCGGTCCACCGCCACACCTCCGAGAGGAGGATGAGGTAGAGCGGCGTCGCGTCCGCCGTCCCGTAGTAGGCGCCGTGCCAGCTGCGGGCGGCCTTGCCGCGACGGACCTCGTGGACGATCTTGCCGGGCTCCGCGTCGAGCATCGGGTCGTCCACCGTCGCCTGAAGCTCGGCGAGCGTCTCAAGTGCGGTGACCGCCAACTCGGGCCCGAAGAGCAGCGTCTGGAGGCACGTGATCAGGGTGTCCCGACCGAACACGGTCATGAACCACGGCATTCCGGCGGCCGGCATCTTCCCGACGCCGTTCTGGCGTCCGTGCATGCGCAGCGAGGCCAGGTCGGAGACGGAGCGGCCGAAGCTGTGCGCCAGGTCGTCCCACGTCGCGCGTAGCTGGGGGACGCGGAGCTGCCAGGCCGCGAGCGACTCGCGGACCCGCGCCAGCTCGTCGCCGAAGCGCCGCTCCGCCACCCGCGGGACGACGTGCTCGCCCTCCGGCAGCGGGACGATGTCGAGCCGCAGGTCCCAGCGCTCGCGCGGCTCGAGCTCGATCCGGAATCGCGCACACATGCCGTCCACCTCGCCGCGCCGCGACATGATCACCTGGGTCTGAGCCGGTACACCCGTCTCGTCGGCGAGCAGGAACTGGTTGTTCTCGGAGTCGTAGCGACACTCGACGAGAGGGGGCAGCGGATCGGCATGGCGGGGATCTCCGAGGGCGAAGTCGTAGTCCTTGACGGCGAAGATGTCCGCGAAGTCGCACCCGACCTCGATGCCGAGCTCGAAGGAGACCGGCTCCATCCCCTGGTTCTGGAGGAGGATGCGATCCTGCATCGCCTCGCTCACGAACCGCTCGCGGATGATCGAGACGACGTCGGACTGGAGTTCGTCCGACGCCGGGTTCCGGAGGTAGAACGCGGCCGAGAAGTAGTCGACCTTGTCCGAGGTGAGGATCAGCGGCCGCTTCCCGTTGACGGTCAGCTTCAGGATCGAGAGGTAGCGCGTGTCCTCGGCGAAGAACCCGCTCGTCGGCCAGCCTCCGACGTCGCCCACATCGTCACAGATGCAGAACGTCGAGCCCTCGAGGATCGTGATCGCCATAGCCGATGGCTCTTAGGATCGGGATCCGTCGCGGAGGATCCTGGACGGGCTGCTCTGCGCGCGAGCCTTGACGACGAGCTCGTCCACGTTCACGTGCGGCGGCCGGGTGACCGCGAAGACGACGCACGCGGCGATGTCGTCCGGCGTCAGCGCCTCGACGTTCTCGTAGACCTTCTTGGCGCTCTCGGCGTCCCCCCGGAAGCGAACCAGCGAAAAGTCCGTCTCGACGAGGCCCGGATCGACGAGAGTGATGCGGATCGGACGGCCCAGGAGATCCTCGCGCAACGCGTACGTGAAACCCCGCACGGCGAACTTCGAGGTCACGTAGAGCGCCGCTTTCTCGTAAGCCTGGCGCCCCGCGATCGACCCGAGGTTGACGATGTGCCCGCCGTCGGCCAGGTGCGGAAGGCAGAGTCGCGTCATCCGTACCAACCCGTGGACATTGGTCTCGAGCAGCGCCTCCTCGTCCTCCTCCGTGCTTTCGTCGAACAGATCCCGCCCGAGGGCGAGCCCGGCGTTGTTGACGAGGATGTCGAGGCCGCCGAGCCTGTGCGTGGCGCTGGTGGCAAAACTCGCTGAGCTGTCCGGATCGGCCACGTCCAGCTCGAGGGCGACAAAACCATCGCCGAGCTCGGCCAGGCGGTCCAGGCGGCGGGCTCCGACCGCGACCTGGGCGCCCTCGGCGGCGAGGGCGCGCGCCGTGGCGGCGCCGATCCCACTCGAGGCGCCGGTGACGATCGCTCTCTTCCCTTCCAGCGCCCCCACGGGCGCGGAGCTTACGTTTTTGAGACGATGTCCTGAGCCAAACGCCGTCGGCACATCAAGGAGGCCAGGAGATGTTCGCGCGTGCCGCTCGCTACCAGATCCCGGAAGACAAGATGGAGGAGGGGATCGAAGCGTTCCGCGAAGCGGCCGAGAAGCTGTCCGACATCGAGGGGACGACCGGCGGGTACCTCCTGATCGATCGAGACAACTGCACGGCGATCACGGTCACCCTCTGGGAGAACCGCGTGGCGATGGAGTCGAGCGAGGTGCACGCGAGTCGCCTGCGCTCGGCGGCGATCGCCGAGGTCGAAGGCGAGATCAAGGCGGTCGACCGCTGCGAGGTCGCGCTCGACTTCAGCGACCAGTCCAGGGTCTAGTAGGAGGGCTTGGTGGAACGTCGCTCGGGGGCATAGCCGGCGTTTCGCCATGCCCTCCTGAGAAAAAAGAAGTAGCCCCGGACGAATCTGCGGCCAATTCGCCGGGGCTTGACGAAACTTTTCGGCCGTGCCGGGCAGACCTTGAACACCAATTCGAGGGATGGGCGGTGCTGGGTTCGAACCAGCGACCTCCTGGGTGTAAACCAGCCCGGACGGTTGCCCGCTAGTGCCCGTGAGTCCCCGTTTCGCTCAACCGAGCGGGTTCAGAGCCTGACGCCAGACTGACGGAAACAGGAGGGGCAGGGGCGTTTTGTTCCCCGGATGTTCCCCGGTCGAGCATCGCCCCGTACCGTTCCTCCATCCGCTGCTGCATCCGGTCGGCGTTCTCCCTGTCGGGCGAAGACGTGGCTGTAGACGTTCAAGGTGATGCTCGGGGAGGCGTGGCCGAGTTGACGTGAGATCCAGACGATCGACTCGCCCTGGTCGATCAGGAGCGACGCGTAGGCGTGGCGGAGGTCGTGGAAGCGGAGCCTTAGCTTTCCGTCGGCGTTGATCCCGGCGCGGGATGCTGCCGCTTCGAGGCCACGCTGGGCGACGTTGCGGGCACTCAGCGGTGAACCCGTGCCCGAGCAGAAGACGAGATCGTCGGGGCGGCTGAAGGGCGACCGGAGCTTGTGCTCCCGAAGGGTCCTCCCGAGCGCGGCCATGATCATCACGTCGCGCACCGCCTGCCGTGTCTTCGGGGCGACCCGACGGCCCTGCCGGTCAAGCTGCTTCTCGACCCTGATCGTTCCGTCCTCCAGGTCGATGTTCCGCCACGTCAGGCCGAGGACTTCGCCCTGGCGGAGTCCCGCAAAGACCGCGACCGCGAGCAGCGTCCGGTGCCGGTCGTCTGCGGCGGCCAGGAGGGCGGCGATCTCGTCCGGGTCGAGGATTCGCTTCTCACGCCGGACGACCGCCGGGCGCTCCCCGCGTTCGAGGCGGCTAACCGGGTTCGACCCGATCAGCCCACGTCGGGCCGCGTGACCCATGACCCTGCCGAGGGTGCCGAGGGCTATCCCGATCGTCGCCGGGGACTTCTGGGCGGCCTGCATCGACGTGATCACCGAGACGACCCGATCCGGGTCGATCTCACCGAGCCGAAGGTGGCCGATCCGGGGGTTCAGGTGGACCCGCAGCATCAACTCGTGCGATTCGAGCGTCCTGGGCCGAAGCTGAGTCTGGCTCTCCAGCCACCGGCTGGAGAACTCCTCGAACGTCGTCCGGGAGGGTGCGACCTTCTCGCCGCGGTCGAGGCGGCTGAGGACGCTGCGGCGTTCCCGCTGGGCGGCACGGATCCCGCCGGGAACCAACTTCCACCTGCGCTTCCCGTCCGAGCCGGTGAAGCTGATCTCGAACTTTTCGGAGCCGTCGGCGAGTTGGCGCTTGTAGATGCCCTTCGTGCCGGTCTTCACGCGGCGCGGTTCTTTACGCTGCTGGCGCATCAGGACTTACCTCCTGTTGCCGGGCCGGGGACGTGTCTGCGTCGCCCGGCCATTGACTGTTCTCCCGCTCTTCATGGTAGGTCCTCGCGGCCCAGAGGTCCAATGCGGCATCCAACTCGACCTCGCCTCACTCTTGGTGATCTGGGTTCCCCCAGTCGGCTCGATCGTTGTCCGCCAAGGGGTCAACGGTGATCCGCTTGAACTCCTGTTCCAGTAGGTGGTTGACGAGCCCGCTTGTCGCGTTTGCTCTCAGGCCCGCGCTCCCCGTCGCGGCTGTTCACACAAACGTCACACGGGCAACCGTACGTCCCAGCGACGGGCTACGGAAACGGCTTGATTGAGCAGAGCCGACGCCCGGACTCGAACCGGGGACCCCTTCATTACGAGTGAACTTCACCCCTCTGGCGGGTTATGGCGTGGAGTGGCGGGAAGTGCCGTGTTAGCAGGGACTTCGTCTCCCCACATCGATCGATGTGTGACTGCTCCTAGGGCCGGTTTTCGGACGTTTGGGCACTGATTGGACACTGCCGTGAGAGGATCACCGCCGTGGACGTCGAGAACGACCACACCGCCCCTGCATCCCCGGCGCGACACACTTTGCTCCAACGCTGGAGGCGCAGGTCGCCCACGTTCCCTTGGATCACAGCCGTGGTCGGGGCGGCGATTCTCACCGCGGCCGCTCCACCGTCCGGGGTTCGCGAGGGAATCTGGCACTTCGCGACGTACTGGCTGATGCTCATCTTCGCCGGGTTCATAGGTGTATTGATCTTGGAGCCGGTCATCGGGTATGTCCTCCGCCACGATGACCCCGAAGAGATCATCAACGGAGTACGTCTGGCGCAGGTCGTGATGATCCTTTTCGTCGTCTTGATGTGGGGCTGGGAGCCTTCGAAGGACTTCCCCAGCGATCCAGGCGACCGCTACCCGTAGCGCTTCGTGGTCAGGCGCCGTTTTTGCGCGGCGCGGTTGGGCGGGGGTCATCCGCGGCCGGTAAAGAAAACGAGCCGCCAAACTTGACTTGCCGGCGCAAGCGCGAGATAAGACGATCTTCAGCGTGCAGCGGAAAGGAGTGGAGATGGCAGGCGTAGAGGTAAAGAGTCTGGACTCGCCCGAAGAGACGAGGCCGTTCGTGGACAAAGGGCAGGCAGAGGTCGTCAACATCGGCGGTGGCAGCGTGATGCGCGGGACGTTCGAGCCGGGATGGCGCTGGTCGGAGCACGTGAAACCGCTGGAGAAGACGGACAGTTGCCAGAGTCCGCATTTCCTCTACGCGTTGTCGGGGAGGATGGGCGTCGCCATGGACGACGGAACCGAGATGGAGATCGGGCCAGGTGATGTCGCTCGCATCGAGCCCGGACACGACGCCTGGGTCATCGGCGACGAGGCGTGC
>JBKKAR010000113.1:0-10066 GCA_046714355.1 Gaiellaceae bacterium
CCCCGCGCCCCCCCCCCCCGCCCCCGCCCCCCCTCCCCGCGGGGGGGGGGGGGCGGGGCGCCCCCCCCCCGGCGAGGTTGCGGTCAGGAACGCCTGCCCGCCGAATCGGCGGATGCGAGCGGCCAGGATCCCGCGGCGTTCGGGGTCGAGCTCCGAAAGCACGTCGTCGAGCAGTAGGAGCGGCGGTGGGCCCCGGTCGGCGAGCAGGTCGGCTTCCGCGAGCAGAAGCGAGAGAACTGCGAGGCGCTGCTCGCCCTGCGAGCCGAAGCTCCTGAGGTCCCGGTCGCCGGCCATGATTGCCACGTCATGAAGGTGGGGGCCGAGGCTGGTGATCCCGCGAGCGAGATCCCGCTCCAGCCGCGCTTCGAGCTGCTCCGCAGTCGCGGGCTCACCCTCGTAACGAAGCTCGGCTCCCTCCAGCCGGAACTCCGCCGCGCTGATTCCGAAAACCGGCGAGAGCAGCGCCACAAGCTCGCTCCGTGCGTCCACCAGCACCCGCCCGAGCTCGGCGAGCTGGTACGTCCATGGCTCGAGCGTTTCGCGCGGCGAATGCCCGGCGGCCACCCGGCGAAGAGCGCCGTTGCGCTGTGCGAGCGTGGAGGCGTAGTCGGTCGTCGCCGCGGCTCTGCTGGGAAAAAGCCGGCCCAGTGTTCGATCGAAGTACGCCCGGCGCACGGCAGGGCCGCCCTTCACGATCGCGAGCCGGTCGGGGGTGAAGACGAGCGTCGGCAGGCGCGAGCGAAGTTCCTCGGCCGCACGAAGCGGCGACCCGTTCAAGCGGGCGCGCTTCGCTTCACCTGCCTTCAGCGCCACCTCGATCTCCACCGGAGCGCCGCCGTGCTCGCCGACGACCGCCACTCTCGCGCCTGACTCCCCGAAGCGGATCAGCTGGGCGTCGGACCGCGTTCGCGGCGAAAACCCCTGCGTGACCACGTGGAGGCTCTCGAGAAGGTTCGTCTTGCCCGCGCCGTTCGGCCCGACGGCGAGGACGAGGCCGGGTTGGAGCTCGAGCTCGAGCCGGGAGTACGAGCGATAGTCGCGGAGCGAGAGCGTGTCGACGATCAGCCGGCGAGCCGGATCGGCATGATCAGGTACGAGAAGTCGTTTCCCTCGCCCTGGATCACGGCGGGCCGGAGCGAACTGATCAGCTTCAGGCGTAGCTCGTCGCCTTCCACAGACTCGATCCCGTCGCGAAGAAACTCTGGATTGAAGCCGATCTCGAGCGGATCGGCTGCGAACGGCGCCGGCAGCGTCTCGCGGGCCTCACCGACATCCTGCGTCTGCGCGGAGACGGTCAGCTCTCCCTCGGCGAAGCGCATCCGGATCGGGGCGTTGCGCTGCGCCATCACGGAGACGCGGCGCACCACGTCCAGGAGCTCCTCCCGCGGGAGCGCAAGCTCGTGTTCGGAGGTCTCGGGTAGCAGCTGCCGATAGTTCGGGAACTGGCCCTCGATGCGGCGCGTCGTGAGCAGGACGCCGTCGGTGGCAAAGATCACCTGGTTCTCCAGGACCCCGACCTGGAGACCGTCCGCGCCCTGCGCGATGCGCGTGAGCTCGCCGAGCGCCCTCGCCGGCACGATTGCGTCCAACTCGGGGCCGCTCGAGCCCATCGAGGTCTCCTTGACCGCCAACCGGTACGAGTCCGTCGCCGCCATGACGAGGTTCTGGCCCTCGAAGCGAACAAGGATGCCGGTGAGAACCGGCCGGGACTCGTCTCGCGACGCTGCGCGACCAACACGGCCGGCCGTCTCGAGGACGGCGTTAGCGTCAACAGACATGAGCTCGACCCCGGCTGTTTCAGGGAGGCGTGGGAAGTCCTCCGCGTTGTAGGTGTGCAGTTTGTAGCTCGCCGCCCCGCTGACGATCTCGACGACGCCCTCTCCTGAGCGATGCTCGACCGACACCTCTTCGGCGGGGAGCAGCCGCACGAGATCGGCGAGGAGCTTGCTCGGCACGACGACGGCGCCCTCCGAGGCGACCTCCGCCTCGAGTGACGAGCGCAGCGAGATTTCCATGTCGGTCGCGGCGAGCTCGAGCCGGCCGCCCCCTGCACGGAGAAGAATTCCGGCCAGCACCTGCACCGTCGTTCTCGTCGAAGCAGCTCGTGAGACAACCGCAAGCTGCCGCGTGAGCTCCTCTCGCGGAACGGTGAGCTTCAACGAAGTGCCGGTCACTATCTCTGTTTCTAGCATCTAAAGAGAAAGAGCTTGTAGTAGCTGTAGGGGTTGTGGAAGTCGGGGAAGACGGGGTGGTTCGAAGCTACAGGCGGGATTCTCCTGGGGATGCTCGCTGGGGGCAACTACGGGTTTTGAACAGGCCTTGGCGAGACGACCGAAAGCGTCCACAGATTCAGCCTGCCTGTTTGATGCGTGCGGTCAACTCTTGCACCAGGTTGTACACAGAGCGATCCTCACGAATCAGCCGCGCGATCTTGGAGGTTGCGTGGATTACAGTGGTGTGATCACGCCCGCCGAAATGCCTGCCGATGCGCGGCAGCGACGAATCGGTGAGCTCACGCGAGAGGTACATCGCGACCTGGCGGGGGTAGACGATGTTCTGCGAGCGCCGGTCGCCGATCAACTCCTCCTTTGATAGTGCGAAGCGCTCCGAGACCTCGTCCTGAATTCGCTCGATCGTGACCTGCGCTGCCTCGCCTTGAGGGAAGACGTCGCGCAGCACGTCTTGCGCGAGATCGACCGTCATCGACCGGCCGGTGAGCGACGAGAACGCGACGACGCGGGTGAGCGCACCTTCGAGCTCGCGGATGTTCGTGGAGACCCGGCCCGCGATGAACGTCAGGAGCTGTGGGTCGGCGACGTCGATCCCGTCGGCGCGCACCTTCTTCTGCAGAATTGCGATCCGGGTTTCGAGGTCGGGTGCCTGGATATCCGTCATCAGCCCCCACTCGAAGCGCGAGCGCAGCCGCTGCTCCAGGGTTGCGATCTGCCGCGGCGGCCGGTCGGAGGAGATCACGATCTGCTTGCCGGCCTCGTAGAGCGTGTTGAACGTGTGGAAGAACTCTTCCTGAATCCGCTCCTTGTGCTCCAGGAACTGGATGTCGTCGATCAGGAGCACGCCGAAGGTTCGGTAGCGCTGCTTGAATCCTTCGATGCGCTTGTCGCGGAGCGAATTGATGAAGTCGTTCATGAAGCGCTCGCTCGTGACGTAACAGACTGAAAGGTCGCGGGAGTGCTCGCCCACGTATTGACCGATCGAATGCAGGAGGTGCGTCTTCCCGAGCCCGGTGCTGCCGTAGATGAACAGTGGGTTGTAGGCCTGGGCCGGCGCCTCGGCGACCGCAAGTGCCGCAGCGTGAGCGAACCGGTTCGACGAGCCGATCACGAACGAGTCGAAGTTGTACCTCTCGTTCAGCCCCTCCACCCTCGAAGGCTCCTGGACCTGGAGCTGCGCTTCGCTACCGGCCCCGCCGGTTTCGGTGTGGCGAACCGACAGGTCGATTCGCCGCTCCTCGCCGGTCGCGTCCCGGACGGCGGCGTCGATCAATCCGAGAAAGTGGCTCTCGATCCACTCACGCGTAAAGTCGTTCGGAACGGCGAGCACGAACGACTCGTCTGAGAGGTCGAGCCCTTCCGCCTCGGAGAACCAGGTGCTGTAGGTCTTGTCGTTCAGCGCGGCCCGCAGGCGCTCTGAAACCTCGGTCCACAGGTCCTCTGCAGTAAGCAACTGCTGACGTTCCACGCTGACTGGTCGATCCTCCCTCGCGCTGCCGGAAAGTGGCGAGCATAGCAGCGTCCGAGTACGTATTCAAAGCCTCCGAACGACATGACCACGTTTGAAAAAAACCAGGTATTTGCAGGGGATTTCGAAGGATCCCCAGCTTCCTCCACAGGTGTGGAAAGAACCGTGAGTCGGAGCGTATACATTGTGGAAAACACGCAACTCGCAGGACGTTTCCACCTTCCGTGTTGCCCGTCCTGACTGTGGAAAAGCTCATGCAAGATCGTCTCTCTATACTGGCCCCGCGCCGATGCGGCGCACCTCTTCTCGGTGAATCGTGAAACGGACCTATCAGCCCAACGTACGTAGACGGAAGCGGCGCCACGGCTTCCGGCAGCGGATGGCCTCGAAAGCCGGCCGCGCCATCCTCAAGCGCCGCCGCGCTCGCGGCCGGAAGCGCCTGTCCGCGTAGCCGGCGGGCCCCGCCGATCGTGCAGCGCCGCCATCGTCTCTCTCGCTCGCGCGACTTCGACGCCGTGTACCGAAACGGCCGGTCGGTGTCGACGCGATACCTCGTCCTGTATCGGTTCGACCGGCAGGGAGAGGAGGAGGCGGACGTTCGGCTCGGGATCGCGGTACCCAAGAAGATCGGCAGCGCCGTAACCCGGAACCGGATCAAGCGCCGGCTGCGGGAGGGCTGGCGCGAGCTCCTCCCGGAAGTGCCCGCCGGGACCGACTACGTCCTGCTCGTTCGGGGCCCGCTCGCCGAGGCCGTCGAGGGACGTGGACCCGAATGGGTGCGGGAGCGGCTGGCTGAGGTTCTCGGAAAGGCGCGGGCGTGAAGTACGTCGGGATCGCCGGCGTGTACGCCTATCGCTACACCCTGGGAGCGCTCTTCCCGGCAACCTGCAAGTACCACCCGTCCTGCTCGCAGTACGCGCTTGACGCTCTGCGGCGCTACGGGCTCGTACGAGGGACGATCCTCGCGGGCTGGCGGCTGCTCCGCTGCAACCCGTGGAGCCACGGCGGCGTCGACCGGCCCGAGGACCAGCGGCTTTTCCGATGATCACGCTCCTCAGCATCCTCACTCCGATCGAAGACGTCCTGACGTGGGCGCTCGAGTGGCTGCACACGACGCTCGGGCTTGCGTGGGCCTGGTCGATCATCGCGCTGACGATCGCCGTCCGCGTCCTGCTCGTCCCGCTGACCGTGAAGCAGATCCACTCGATGCAGCGGATGCAGCAGCACCTGCCGGAGATGAAGGAGATCCAGAAGCGCCACAAGACGGACAAGCGCAGGCAGAACGAGGAACTCATGAAGTTCTACCGGGAGAACCAGATCAATCCGGCCTCCTCGTGCTTGCCGGTGATCCCGCAGATCCCGATCTTCTTCGCGCTCTACTTCGTGCTGCGGGACTTCGACGACGAGATCTTCCCCAAGTACCCGAAGTCGGATCTCGGCTGGCTGAGCTTCGTTCCCGACATCACGGCGAACATTCAGGCGCACTGGTCAGGCTACGTGCTGCTCGTCATCTACGTCGCGAGCCAGATCGCCTCGACGTGGTTCATGCCGACGCAGAGCAAGGGCCAGCGCGTGATCTTCCTGTTCCTGCCGCTCATCTTCGCGTTCTTCATCCTCGACCCGCCGGGCGGGACGGTGTTCCCCGTCGGCCTCCTTCTCTACTGGATGACGACGAACCTCTGGACGGTGGGCCAGGGGCTCGTCACGCGTGGGCTGCGGGGCAAGACCCCGCCGCCGCCCCCGAAGCGCTCCTCCCGGACGCCGGCGAAGAGCGAGCGCACGAACGACGACGGCGATGCTCCCGAGACGGCTGAGACGCCGAAGCCTGCGGGCCCGCCACGGAGGGTCAAGCGCAAGAAGAAGGGTGCGCGTCGCTAGTGGAGGAGCTCAGCGTCGAGACGACAGGTGAGACAGTCGGCGAGGCCAAGTGGGCGGCTCTTCGGGAGCTGGAGCGGTTAAGCCCGGGGCTCGATAAGGGGGCGGTCCGCTTCCAGGTCGTCTCAGAGGGCGAGCGGGGACTCCTCGGTGTGGGGTACTCGCCGGCCCGCGTCGTAGCCACCGTCGAGGCCGCCGACGGCAATGGGGCCGCAGCCGAGCCGCCTGAGGCGCCGAGCGACGAGAGCGAGCTCGCGGCGCTCGTTCGTGAGCTGGTCACCAAGACCACGTCCGGGATGGGCATCTCCTGCCGGGTCGACATCCACGAGCGGGAGGACGCCGTCGTCGCCACCTGCTCCGGTCGCGACCTCGGCTTGCTGATCGGGCGACACGGCCAGACGATCGACGCCGTCCAGTACCTCGTGAACGCGATTCTCGTCCGGCGAATGCCGGGCACGCCGGCGATCGTCGACGCGGCGGGTTACCGCGCTCGCCGCGCGGCCTCGTTGAGCGCGCTGGCCCGTCGCGCAGCGGACGATGCGCTGCGCCTGGGGGAGCGCGTCGAGCTCGAGGCGATGACTGCGGTGGAGCGCAAGATCGTCCACCTCGAGCTCAAGGACGCTGACGGCGTCGAGACGACGAGCGAAGGCACAGAACCCAATCGCTTCGTCGTTGTCTTCCCTGCTTGACGCCTGGCTGAAGGCCTTGCTCGAGACCCCGGGTCTGACGTCTCTTAAAGATCCGGCTGAGGCGCGGAAGATGCTTCTCGACGACAGCCTTCGCGCTGTGGAGGTGATCCGTGGCTTCGAGGGCCCCATCGTCGACGTGGGCTCCGGCGGTGGCGCGCCCGGCATCCCGCTCGCCGCGGCTCTGCCCGACCGAGAGGTGACGCTGCTCGAGGCCGAGCGCCGGAAAGCGGACTTCCTCAGGGGCTGGACGGCCGAGCTACCCAACCTGCGCGTCGTCTGGGGTCGGGCGGAAGAGCAGGAGACCGACGCCTTCGGCGTGGCGCTCGCGAAAGCACTTGCGCGTCCGCCGGTCGCCGCCGAGTGGTGCCTGCCTCTCGTCCGTCCGGGTGGCGCCGCAATCCTGTGGGCCGGGCCGACCGCGGACATCGACGCCGTCGCGCGGGTGGCAGAGCAGCTCGCCGCGGCGCCGCCGGAGGAGCACGACGGCCTGGTGGTCATCCGCAAGCTCGGCCCGACGCCGGAGGGCTTCCCACGCCGGCCCGGCATGGCCAGGAAACGTCCGTTGGCCTGAGTAGCGTTGCCTGTTCCATGGCTATCTACGCGATCGCGAACCAGAAGGGCGGCGTCGGGAAGACGACGACTGCCGTGAATCTCGCGGCCTGTCTCGCAGAGGCGGGCGAGCGCACGTTGCTCATCGATCTGGATCCGCAGGCGAACGCGACCTCCGGGCTCGGGGAGCGCGCGAACGGCACGTCCAGCTACGACCTCCTCGACGGAGCGTCGGCCATGGAGCTGGCGTCGAGCACCCGCTTCGCCAACCTCGAGCTGATTCCGGCGCGTGCTGACCTCGCCGGCGCGGCCGTCGAGCTCGCGCATCACGGGAACGCAGAGCGGTACCTCGCCGAGGCTCTGCGCGACACCGCCGATCGGTACCGGTTCGTATTTCTCGACTGCCCGCCCTCGCTCGGACCGCTGACCGTCAACGCGCTAGCAGCTGCCGACCGTGTGCTCGTGCCCGTCCAGGCGGAGTACTACGCGCTCGAGGGCGTTGCGCAAATCCTGGGCTCGATCGAGGCGGTGCGGGCGCGACTGAACCCCCGGCTGACGATCGCCGGCCTGCTCTTGACCATGGTCGACGGGCGCACGCGGCTCGCCGCCGATGTCGGCACGGAGCTGGAGCGGCACTTCGGGCGTCTGCTCTTCAAGACGCGCGTGCCGCGTTCGGTTCGGATTGCGGAGGCGCCGAGCCATGGCCTCCCGGTGATCGCCTACGACCGCCGCTCGGCCGGCGCGGACGCCTACTGGAAGGCGGCGATGGAACTTGTCGAGCGCAGCTAGCCCACGTCGTGGCCTGGGGCGAGGCCTCGAAGTCCTCATTGGGGGCCAGCCGGCCGCCGAGCTCGCGAATTTGCCTCTGGAGCTGGTTCATCCGAACCCGAGGCAGCCCCGCCGCCGATTCGATCACGAGACGACGGCCGGGCTTGCGGACTCGATCCGTGCGCAGGGCGTCGTCCAGCCGGTCGTCGTCCGCTCGCGCCGCGAGGGCGGTTACGAGCTGATCGCCGGCGAGCGACGATGGCGGGCCGCGCGAGAGGCTGGTCTCCAGACGATTCCAGCTGTCGTCCGCGAGAGCGGTGACCGCGACGCGCTCCTTCTCGGCCTGGTCGAGAACGTCGCGCGCGAGCAGCTGTCGCCGGTCGACGAGGCGAGGGCCTACGCGCTGCTCATGGACGAGTTCGAGCTCGGTCTCGGGGAGATCGCCGACCAGGTCGGCCGCTCGAAGCCCTCCGTCTCCAACCGGATGCGGCTGCTCGACCTGCCGGAAGACGTCCTTGCGATGCTCGAGCGCAACGAGCTCAGCGAAGGCCATGCGCGAGCCGTGCTCGCCGTGCCGGATCACGAGGAGCGACGCCGGCTCGCCCGCGAGATCGTTCGCCGTGGGATGTCCGTGCGCGACGCCGAGCGCGCCGCCCGCTGGGCAGGCGCCAGACGCAAGCCCCGGAAAGCGGGGCGCACACCCGCCGACCCGGTGCTCGCCGACCGGGCACGGACGGCGGCCGAGCACTTGACCGGCCGGGCCGCCCGGGTGAGAAACGGCCGAGTCGAGATTTCCTTCGCGGGCGATGTCGAGCTTGCCGAGCTCGTAGAGACGCTCGAGACCGCCGTCTCAGCTATTTAGGAGGGTTCGACGAAACGCGCGCTGTACCGCAGGGCCGCACCTCTGCAACGAGCGACGTTCCGCCCAACCCTCCTACTAGGCCGTAACCGGCAGGCGGGCACGCCCGTTGTTCCCATGATGCTTGGACTCTGGCAGCAGGACATCGAGTGGCTCGAGGCGATCTCCCAGGACGAGGACGCTCGCGCCCTCTTCCTTCGCATGGCCACCCTCTCGCAGGAGGGCCGTCTGGAGCCGTTTCTGACCGAGCTGGCGCGGGACGACGAGCTCGACGAGCACACGAAGGGCACCGTCGCCGAGCTCGCCGGCGATCAGGCGTTCCTTCTCGCCGTCGCGGACTACCTCCGCGAGACCACCGTCCTGCACTAGACCCCGCGCCTAACCCGGTCTCGGGTAGGACGCCAGCAGGGTGAAAGCTGCCCGTTTCCGAGGCCTTCCCGAGACGAACAGACGGTAGGCGCCAGCGGGAACGACGGTCCGCCAATGTGCCGCGACGCCGGAGGCGACCGCGCGAGAACCTTTCCAGTCGCGGATGTGATCCTGAGCTGCAACGACCAGAGGGGGTCGTTCGGCGGCACCCGCTCGCTCGCCACGAGGAGCCCGTCAAGCTCCGCGTGCGGGCCTCTGTCCCCGTTTCGGGTCTTGTCGGGAACGAGAACGCGGCCGACCCCCAACCAGGGGACATCCCATGCCGGAATCGGCCCGAGAGTCTGGAGCTGAATCCCGACTCTCGAGGAGGAAATGTGAACCGCAATCACAGAACCACTAGGCCTCGGACGAAACCCGCGTCGTTCCTGGCTCTTGTCGCTGCCATCTTGGTGGCACTCAGTCTCGCCGCTTCGTCGGGCGCTGATCTCGTCAAGCCGTCGGTCAGTCTCGGCCCGGTAACGGTCTTGAACGGCACCGCGACGCTTGCCGGCTCGGTCAAGTCCCCCGCCGCCGGCACGACCATCTCGGTGAACGGCTCGCCGCTCAGCATCGACGCGGGCGGGCAATTTGCCGGCGTCGTCAACTTGGCGGGTCAGACCAAACGGGACATCACCGTCCGAAACCCGGTCACTGGCGAGGTTTCGACGATCAGCATTCCGCTGAACTCGAACATCGTCGGCCCCGGCGGAGCGATCTCACCCGAACTGCTCTCGAACCTCGAACAGGCCGGCGTGTCGTTGCTCATGCAGCCCGGAAGCGTTCGTTCCTCCGGGTACCGGAGAACGCGGAGCACGGTGGCGACGACGAAATGCTGTGCACCCTCAACCTCGTCGATGTCCTGGCCGGATTTCTCGAGCCGCGACTGACGAAGTCGGCCTGATCGACCTTCCGCCGATCGAGTCGAACAGTGCGAGGGATGGGCGATCGTGGATTCGAACCACGGACCTCCGCCTTATCAGAGCGGCGCTCTAACCAACTGAGCTAATCGCCCGCGAGGCGCGATGGTAGCGCACACCCCCTGGCAGGAGGGCTTGGCGAAACGGCGGCTGAGCCGTCGGGCCGCGCTGCTCGCCCCGTCGACGAGCGACGTTCCACCAAGCCCTCCTCGGGTTCGGCGCAGGAGCGCGGCGCTAACATCAGAACGGGTCGCCCATGCACGAGATGGTCATCTACGGGGTCAGCTTCGACTTGGTCGGCA
>JBKKAR010000114.1:0-9451 GCA_046714355.1 Gaiellaceae bacterium
TTGAGCCAGGCGTTCACCTGCTCGGGCCAGCTGCCTGAGTACGCGTTCGGGTAGCGCCGCATCGACGTCGCGTGGATCGGGTGGTCCGACACCGGAACGATCGCCGCGGAGTACTCGTACAGCTCGCGCGTATCCCAACGCAGGCGCTCGAGCTCGGCCTCGTCGTAGCTGCCCAGCCGGCTCCAGGGGACGAGGAGATGGTTGCGGGCGACGGAGTTCGTCGGATCGAGCTGGAGGTACCCGACGTGTCTCACGACGTCGAGAATCGTCGTGCCCTTCGGGGCCGGGAGGAGCTGCCCGGCGACGGCGAGCCGTCGCGCCTGTGGGAGGCTGATGGTGATGGAGCTCATCGAGTTCGTACTCTCGCAACTGCCTCAGCCTCCGGCGCGGGTTCTCGAAGTCGGGTGCGGGAAGGGCGACGCTGCGCTGGCCCTGGCGGAGCGCGGCTACCAGGTAGTTGCGATTGACCCGGAAGCACCCGAGGGCCCGATCTTCCTACGGACGACGATCGAGGCGTTCGACGACCGGGACCCCTTCGAAGCCGTCGTCGCGAGCCGCTCGCTCCACCACGTCCACGACCTCGGCGGAGTGTTGGACAAGCTCGTCCGGCTCCTTCGGGGGCCGCTGATCCTGAACGAGTTCGCCTGGGATCGCCTCGATCCGATGACGCCTGAGTGGGAAGAGGAGCACAAAGGCCTACACGGGTACGGCGTGATGCGGGCAGAGCTGGATGCGCGATTCGAGGAGCGCTTCTTCGAGTGGCGGCCGTATCTCGCCGACGGCGAGGAGGTTCCGGGCCTCGGCTTCCGCTACGTCGGCGTCGTGCGCTAGTCGGAGGAAGCCAGCAGAAAGGAGAGGAGGAAGCCCGCGACCGTTGCGAACGCGACGTACGGGCCTCCTTCTCGGTACGCCTCCGGCACGAGGGTATCGGCGATTGCCGCGAGCACCGCGCCGCCGGCGAACGCGAGGAGGAAGCTCTGGGAGCTCTCCCCGCCGAGGAAGCGGCCGAGGAAAACGGCCGTCGTCAGGAGCGCAGCGGTGACGAACCACAGCAGGATCGTTCTCCGTGGCGACTCGCCTTCGGCGCGCATCTCGGCCGCGCCGCCGAGCGCCTCGGCGACGTTCGCGACGAAGATCGCCGTCAGCAGGGTGATGCTGCCGCTGCTCGCCAGCGTCACGCCGAGCGCGAGGTTCTCCGGCACGCCGTCGAGCGTCACTGCGAGGAGCAGCGCGAACCCCGCGGCCTTCCGCTTCGGGAGGTGCCCCGTGAGCAACGCGTCGGCGCCGATGAAAAGCGCGGCACCCGCGATGAGCCCGACTGAGGCGACGAGCAGGTTCTCGTGTTTCTCCCGGTCGAAGAGCTCGAAGGCGAGCGCCGCGATGAGCGAGCCGGCCGCGAAGGCGAGCACGGCGGCATGAAACGGACGCGGAGCCTTCCAGACCACTCCCACGAGGCTGCCGAGGACGAGGCCGATCGAGGCGACGGCGGCGAAGACGATGGCCTGGAGCATCAGCCGGCTCGAGCGCCCCAGAAGCGAGTGGCTCGTCCGAGTGCTCGCTCCGGCTTCGTGCTCACGACCCAGAAACGGGGCGGCATTTCCTGAAGGAGCACTACCGGTTGTGCGCGAGAAACTCGAGCAGGTCGGTCCGCGTCAGGACTCCGACCGGGCGGCCCTGCTTGGCCACAACAACGGCGTTCGTCCGGCCGGTGAGCGTCGAGAAGACCTCGTCGAACGGCTCGGCGGCGTCGATGGCGGCGAGCGGCGGCTGCATCGCGGTCGCGACGTCCTCGTGGAGCGCATCAGGGTTCTTGAACACCCGGTCAAGGAGGTCGCGGTCCTGCAGCGATCCGATCACGTCGGCCAGCGACTCGACCTCGCCGTCGCGGATCACGGGCAGCTGGGAGATCGAGTAGCGCTGCATCAGCTTGATGGCCTCGCCGACTTTCTGGTTGGCGGCGATGGTGATCAACGCCGGGACGTCGGGCTCCTCCGTTCCCTTCGAGCGCAGCACCTGCTCGACCGTCGGAACCGGCGCTCGGCGCTCGAGGAACCCGTGGTCGAGCATCCAGTTGTCGTCGTAGAACTTCGAGAGGTAGTTGCGGCCGCTGTCGGGGATCATCGTGAGGATCCTCGCCTCGGGGCCGAAGCGCTTCGCCACCTCGAGCATGGCCCAGACGGACGTCCCACCGGATCCGCCGGCTAGCAGCCCCTCTTCCCGCGCGAGCCGCCTGGCCGTGACGAACGAGTCCTTGTCGGACACCCGGATCCACTCGTCCACGACCTCTTTCGCCATCGTCCTCGGCCAGGTGTCCTTGCCGATGCCCTCGACGAGGTACGGGTGGATGTCGGAGTCCTCCATCGCCGTGTAGACGGAGCCCTCGGGGTCGGCGCCGACGATGAGGAGGTCCGGCTTCTGCTCCTTGAGGTAGCGCCCGGCGCCGGAGATCGTCCCACCGGTTCCGACCGAGACCACGAAGGCGTCGATCTCACCGCCGGTCTGCTCCCAGATCTCCGGGCCGGTCACCTCGTAGTGGGCGTCCGGGTTGGCCATGTTCGAGTATTGGTCGGGCTTGAAGGCGCCCGGAATCTCCTCGGCGAGGCGGTCGGAGACGGAGTAGTAGCTCTCGGGGGAGTCGGCGTCGACGGCGGTCGGGCAGATGACGACCTCCGCGCCGTAGGCGCGCAGCAGCGCGATCTTCTCTTGGCTCATCTTGTCGGGCATCACGAAGATGCAGCGGTAGCCCTTGACTGCGGCCGCGATGGCGAGGCCGACGCCGGTGTTGCCCGACGTGGGCTCGACGATCGTTCCGCCCGGCTTGAGTTTTCCGTCCCGCTCGGCCGCTTCGATCAGCGGGAGGCCGATCCGGTCCTTCACCGAACCGCCGGGGTTCAGGTACTCGAGCTTGGCGAGCAGCTGAGGGCCGTCCGCCGGCGCGAGCTTCTGGAGTCGCACGATCGGCGTCTTGCCGACGAGCTCGAGCGCGGTCGGGAACTCGCGGGTCATCGAGCGAAGCCTAGTCCTGCGCTCAGTGCCGGAAGTGGCGCCGGTGGGTGAAGACCATCGCGCCGCCGGCCGCCGCCACTGCCGCGACGACCTCCTCGTCTCGCTTGGCGCCGCCCGGCTGGATGATCGCGGTGACTCCGGCCTGGAGCGCGAGCTCCGGCCCGTCGGCGAACGGGATGAAGGCGTCCGAGGCCAGGACCGCGCCGGTCAGGTCGTGCCCGTGCTCCCGCGCCTTCTCGACGGCGAGGCGTACGGAGTCGACCCGGCTCGTCTGGCCGCCGCCGATCCCGATCGTCTGCAGATCCTTCGCGAGCACGATCGCGTTCGAGGCGGCGTGCTTGCAGACGCGCCAGGCGAAGAGGAGATCGCCCCAGACCGTCTCGCCCGCCTTGCCGCAGACGAGCTCCATGCCGCTGCGGTCGTCGATCTCACGATCGCCGTCCTGGACAAGGAGGCCGCCGATCACGCGTTTGTAGTCGCGCTCGCCCAAATCGGCGCGGCGGCGCTCGCGGTCGAGCAGGATCCGCGTCGCCGGCTTCGTGCGCAGCGCCTCGAGGGCCTCGTCGTCGTATTCAGGCGCGATCACGACCTCGATGAAGCGGTCGGCGAGCGCCTTCCCGAGCTCCGCGCTGACCGGCCGGTTCAGGGCGAGCACCATCCCGTAGGCGGAGACCGGGTCGGCGCCGTGCGCCCTGCGGAAGGCGTCCTCGATCGAGCGGGCGACCGCAACTCCGGCGGGGTTCGCGTGCTTCACGACGACGGCCGTCGGCAGCTGGAACTCGCCGATCAGCCGCCTCGCCGCAGAGAGATCGTGGAGGTTGTTGAACGAGAGCTGCTTCCCGTGCAGCTGGTCGACCCGGGAGAGGAGGTGGCGGCGCGCGCCCTCCTCCACGTAGTACGCGGCCCGCTGGTGCGGGTTCTCGCCGTACGGCAGGCCGGCGACCTTCGCGAAACTCGGGATGAATCGTTCCGGGAACGCGTCGCGGCCCATGAACCAGTTCGCGATCGCCGTCTCGTAGGCGGCCGTCGTCGCGAACGCCTCCGTCGCGAGCCTGCGCCTCGTGTCGATCGAAAGTCGGCCTGACTCCCGCAGCTCCTGGAGGATCTCCGGGTAGCGCTCAGGCGAGCACACCGGCGTCACATGGGCAAAGTTCTTCGCCGCGGCGCGCAGCATCGACGGTCCGCCGACGTCGATCATCTCCACGGCGTCCGCCTCGGTCACCCCGTGCCGCGCCGCGATCTGTGTGAAGGGGTAGAAGCCGACGCAGACGAGGTCGAAGGGCTCGATCCCGTGCTCGTCGAGCGCGGCGAGGTCGTCGGGATGGTCTCGCCGGGCGAGGATCGCGGCGTGGATCCTCGGGTGGAGCGTCTTCACCCGCCCACCGAGCATCTCCGGGATCTCGGTCAGCTCCTCGACCGGCGTGACCTCGATGCCGTTCTCGGCGAGGTGCTCGGCTGTCCCCCCGCTCGCGACGAGGTCGACGCCGAGCTCCTGGAGGCCGCGGGCGAACTCGACCAGCCCGGTCTTGTCCCAGGCGGACAGGAGGGCACGCCGGATCACTCGATCAGAGTCCGGACGGTCGCTGGAAGGAGCCGGTGCTCGACTGCCTGAACGCGGGCCCGGAGCGTCTCGACCGTGTCGCCCGCGAGCACCGGCACGGGCTCGGCGACGATGACAGCGCCGGTGTCGACACCCTCGTCGACGTAGTGGACCGTCGCCGCCGTCTCCGACACCCCGGCGGCGAGCACGTCCTCGATCGGCCTCGCGCCGGGGAAGTCGGGCAGCGGCGCGGAGTGCGTGTTCACGATCCGCCCCGCGAAGCGGTCGATGAACGGCTTCCGAAGGAGGTGCATGTACCCGGCACAGACGACGAGCCTCACACCGCGCTCCTCGAACCAGGCTCCCATCGCGTCGTCGCGTTCCTCCCGGCTCGCGAAGTCCTCGAGCAGGAACGCTTGTGTTGCAACACCCGCCCGCTCGGCCCGCTCCAGTGCCGGAACTCCCGGAGTGTTCGATGCAACACAAGTGAGCGGGAGCGCGGCGTCGATCAGCGCCTGCAGGTTCGTGCCCTCCCCGGAGACGAGAACGCCGATCACGTTCGGACGACGCGCCCGATCACGAGGTTTCCGGCCGGCTCGGGGAGAATCGCGCAGTAGCCGATCCCGAGGTTGAAGACGCGGCGCAGCTCGTCCTCCTCGACGTGGCGGGCGAGCCAGTGGAAGACCGGCGGGCGCTCCCAGGCAGCCCAGTCGATCTCCGCGCGAAGGCCGTCGGGGAACGCCCGGGCGAGATTTCCCTCGATCCCGCCGCCGGTGACGTGGGCCAGGCCGTGGGGCTCAGGCAGGGCCCGGACGTCGTCGAGGTAGAGCCGCGTGGGCGCCAGGAGATCGTCGCCCGCGTAGTCCTCGACCTCGAGGATCCGACGGACCAGCGTAAAGCCGTTGGCGTGGACGCCTGCCGACGGAAGCCCGACGACGACGTCGCCCTCCGTGATCGAGGATCCGTCCACGAGCCGGTCGCGGTCGAGAAGGCCGACGCAGGTGCCGGCGAAGTCGAGCTCGCCGTCCCTGTAGATCCCGGGCAGCTCGGCCGTCTCGCCGCCGAGCAGCGCGACCCCGGCGGCCCGGCAGACCTCCGCGGCGCCTTCGACGAGCTCTGCGACCTCGTCCAGCTCGATCCTGTTGGCGGCGACGTAGTCGAGGAAGAAGAGCGGTTCGGCTCCTGTCGTCAGGACGTCGTTGATGCAATGCGCCGCGAGGTCGGCGCCGCAGGCTCGCAGCGCGCCTCGCTCGCGGGCGAGCACGAGTTTCGTCCCCACCCCGTCGGTCGAGGCTGCGAGCAGCCGCCGCTCGTCGAGCGGGTAGAGGCCGGCAAACGCCCCGAAGCCCTCGGCGCCCGTGGACTCGACGGCCGCCCGCAGTCGCTCGACCACCGAATCGGCAGTCGCGAGCGAGACTCCCGCGGCCGCGTACGTCCTCCCTTCCACCTGCGGGCGAGTCTAATAGGGGCATCGGGCCTCTAACGCAGTGAGGCTCTGAGCCGCCGGGCCACGCTGGGCGGCGCGAAGCGGCGTCCTCAGTCGCGCCGATATCTCCGGATATCGACGCTCCCTGCGTCCTTTGCCTCGCACCCCCCAGCGCACCCTGCGACGAGGCCCCACTACGTTAGAGGCCCATGACGAGCTTGACCGCCCTGCTCCCGCTGCTGGTCGTCGCGGCGATGTACTGGCGGCGCGCCCGGACCCTCGCGCGCCGCGGCACGCCGGTCCCGCGCTGGCAGGAAGCGAGCTTCGCGCTCGGGCTCTCGCTTGCGGCGGCAGCGCAGCTGGCGCCTCTCGAGGACGAGTTCTTCTTCGTCCATATGTTCCAGCACGTCGTCCTCGGCGACCTCGCGGCGCTGGCGTTCGTCCTCGGACTGACGGGACCGCTGCTCCGGCCGATCCTCGCCGTCGGCCCCATCGCGCGGCTCCGGGTGCTCGCGCACCCGCTCGTGGCCCTGCCGCTCTGGTCGCTGAGCCTCTACCTCTGGCACTTGCCGGCGCTGTACGAAGCCGCGGTTCGCCACGACGTAGTGCATGCGGTCGAACACATCTGCTTCTTCGGGACGGGCGTCCTGATGTGGGCGGCCGTGATCGAGATCCTCCCGGGCCCGGAGTGGTTCGGCACCGGGGCGAAGTTCGGATACGTCGCGGCCGTCCGCCTGCTCGAGACCGTCCTCGGCAACGTCTTCATCTGGTCGGGCGACGTCCTCTACGACGTCTACGACGACGGGGTGGAGCGCTATGGCATCGGCCCGCTGCAGGATCAGGGGCTCGCCGGGACGATCATGATGGTCGAGGGCTCCGTGGTCACGATCGGCGCGCTTGCGTGGCTCTTCCTCAAGCTTGCGCGCGAGGGCGAGCTGCGCCAGCGGCTGCTCGAGGAGGGCCTCGATCCCCGCTCGGTGCGCCGTGCAGTCCGCTACGGGCGTGGGGAGGAGCTGGAATCGGCCCGCTGAACCTGTGCCTCACCAGTCCAGGTATGCGGTCGAAAGGAGCTCCACCATGACCACGCCAGACCAGCCGACGCAGCAGCACGCGCCACCACCTCGCCAGCAGGCCGGCGGGCTGACGATCGACGTCGCACGGCTCCCGATTCCGGGGAACGCCGAGTTCGCCGTCTACCTCATCGTCCTGATCGTCGCCTGGATCGTCGCCTGGGTGTCCGACAACCTCAACGCGGCTTCCTGGTTCGGATTCTTCCAGTGGGTGACGATCGCCTACATCCTGTCCCGCGGTGTCGCGAAGGCGAGCCGCGTGCTCGAGCAGTAGCCGCCGCTCTTAGACGGCTGTCGGCTCGAACCTGAGCTTCGCGAGTGTCCGGCCCGTGGGGACGCGGGTCGGATACTTCCGCGTGAAGCAGGCGCGGCAGAACTCGTTGCCGGGGCGTTGCGTCGCCGCCTGCACGCCGTCGAGCGAGAGGTGGGCGAGCGAGGTCGCGCCGATCTCTTGGCGCGTCTTCTCGATCGTCTGGCCGGCGGCGACGAGCTGGTCGTCGTCCCCGAAGTCGATCCCGTAGAAGCACGGCGAGACGATCGGGGGAGACGAGACCCGCACGTGCACCTCGGTGGCGCCGCCCTCGAACAGCATCGCCACGAGCTGTCGCATTGTCGTCCCGCGGACGATCGAGTCGTCCACGACGACGACGCGCTTCCCGGCCACCTCGGCGAGCGGGTTGAACTTCAGCTTGATCCCTTGCTCGCGCAGGCCCTGGTCTGGCTGGATGAACGTCCGGCCGACGTAGCGGTTCTTGATCAGCCCTTCGTTGAACGGGATGCCCGACGCACGAGCGAATCCGATCGCGGCCGGCGTTCCCGAGTCCGGAACCGGCATGACGAAGTCGGCGTCCGCCGGCGCCTCGGCCGCAAGGGTCTCGCCCATCCGCACCCGGGCGCCATGCACCTCCTCGCCCTCGAGCCGCGAGTCGGGCCTCGCGAGGTAGATGAACTCGAAGAGGCAGAGGCGGCCGGTTGGTTCCGCCACCTGGTGCGTTTCCACATCGCGCTCGACGAGAACGAGCTCGCCGGGTCGCAGCTCGCGCACGGGCTCGGAGCCGACGAGGTCGAGCGCGCAGCTCTCCGAAGCCAGCACCCAGTCGTCGCCGAGGCTGCCGAGGACGAGCGGGCGGAAGCCGTACGGGTCGCGGAAGCCGACGAGCTTCCCCTCCGTGAGGGCGACGACGGTCGTGGCTCCCTCGACTCGCTCGAGCGTGTTCGCGACGGCCTCGTGAAGCGGCGCCGGATTGTTCGCGATCAGCGCCGCAATCACCTCTGAGTCCGAGCTCGATCCGAGCCGGACGCCGTCCGCCTCGAGCTCCTCGCGGAGCTCCTCGGTGTTCGTGAGGTTGCCGTTGTGGCCGAGCGCGATCGTGCGAGCCCGTCCGTGATGGACGAGCGGCTGGGCGTTGGCCCAGTGCGTCGAGCCCGTGGTCGAGTAGCGGGTGTGGCCGATCGCGAGCTGGCCGCCGAGGCCGTGCAGCGTCTGCTCGGAGAAGACCTGCGGGACGAGGCCCATGTCGCGGACAACGGTGAGCCGGCCCTGGTCAGAGACGGCGATCCCGGCGGACTCCTGGCCGCGGTGCTGGAGCGCGAAGAGTCCGAAGTACGAGACTCGCGCAACGTCGCGCTCGGGTGCCCGGATCCCGAAGAGGCCGCACATCAGACTCGCCCGACCTCCTCCGCGAAGTCCGGCACGTGGTCACCGGCGAACACGAAGCGAACCATGTCCGGATCCGGCGTGTCGGTAAGGCACATGGGGACAGGATTACTCCTGTCCCCATCAACTTGTGAATCGACCCCGCTCCATTCGGCCATCTCCCGAAGGGTCACGTCGAGCCCGCCGTCGGAAACGTCGTGGACGAGCGAAAGCCCTGCAGCCGCCCGCCAGACGAGCCCGATCAACTCTGCCTCGAAAGCGAGCCAATCTTTCCCAAGTAACGCGGTGTTACTAGGCCCTCGCACGACGCTCAGCGTGTCCCCTCGGCGCCAGCCGCTCGGCACTCGCCGGACGTCTTCGACGAGGCCGACGCAGCCGACGACCGGCGTCGGCGGGATCGATCGGCCGTCTGTGTCGTTGTAGAGCGAGACGTTGCCGCTCACGACCGGGATCCCCAGCGCCTCCGCCGCCTGAGCGATCCCTTCGATCGCCTGCTCGAGCTCCCAGGCGATCTCTGGTTTCTCCGGGTTGCCGAAGTTGAGGCAGTCGGTGAGGCCGATCGGCTCGCCGCCGGCGCACGCCACGTTCCGCGCCGCGTCGAGAACGGCCAGCGCACCCGCCCTGAACGGATCCCGCTCACCGACCGGCGGACCGTCGAGCGAGACGGCGAGGCCGCGCACTCCGTCGAGCCGCAGCACGGCGGCGTCGAGCCCCGGCCGGCGAACCGTCCGCGACCCGACCAGGTGGTCGTA
>JBKKAR010000115.1:0-2503 GCA_046714355.1 Gaiellaceae bacterium
TCGCGTCGTCCTCCCCCACCGAGGTCACGTACTCGATCCCCATCCGCACCGCCCCGCCCTGCACCGAGCACTTCGCCTCGCTGAGGTTCACGTCCGGCGGGAGCACCTCCACCCCGCGCCGCTGCGCGTCTCGAACCAGAGTCGCCGGCGGGTAGAAGCCCATCGGCTGCGCGTTCAGGAGCGCGCACAGGAACTCCACCGGGTAGTGGCATCGCAGCCACGACGACTGGTACGCCAGCAGGCCGAACGCCGCCGCATGCGACTTCGGGAAACCGAACCCGGAGAAGGCGACGAGCTTGTCGTAGATCGCGTTTGCCAGAGACTCCTCCACGCCCTTCGCCAGTGCGCCCTCGATGAACCGCTTCCGGTACGCCTCGAGCGCCGCCTCGCTCCGCTTCCGGCTCATCGCTCGCCGCAGGCCTTCCGCCTCCCCCACGCTGAAGCCGGCGAGCGCCATCGCCACCTCCAGCACCTGATCCTGGAAGACGATCACGCCGAGGGTCTCCTTCAGGGGCTCGGCCAGCAGCGGATGGTCGGCCGGCGACTCGTACGACGGATCCTCTCGCAGCCGCTGCCGCCGCTCGATGTACGGGTGGACGGCCTTGCCCTGGATCGGCCCGGGCCGCACCAGCGCGACCTGCACCATGATGTCCTCGAGCGTCTCGGGCCGGGTGCGCAGGATCGTCTGCATCTGTGCCCGGCTCTCGATCTGGAAGGCGCCGACGGTGTCCGCCTCCTGGATCTGCGCGAAGGTCTCGGCGTCGTCGAGCGGGATCCGCGAGAGGTCGATCGGGTCGCCGCGGAGCCGCGCGATCTGCTCGACGCACTCCTCGACCGCCGAGAGCATCCCGAGCCCGAGCAGGTCGATCTTCAGGAAGCCCGCGTCGGCGCAGGAGTCCTTGTCCCACTGGACGAGCTGCCTTCCGGCCATGGCCGCCGGCTGGACGGGGACGAGCTCGACGAGCGGCCGGGTCGAGATCACCATCCCGCCCGGGTGCTGCGAGATGTGGCGCGGCAAGCCGGCGATCTCGCGCGTCAGCTCGGCGAAGGCGCGCCATCGGGGTGACCGCGCCTTGTCGCCGAAGCCGGGGACGAGTTGCAACTCCTCGGCGACGCGCTTCGCGTTCCAGCCGTCGGAGACCCGCGCAAGCCGCTCGAGCTCGCCGTACGGGAGACCGAGCGCCTTGCCGATGTCGCGAATCGCTCCTCGCGACCGGTACGTGGAGAAGCTCGCGACGAGCGCGGCGTGCTCGCGGCCATACCGTTCGGTGACTGCGACGATCAGCTTCTCGCGGATGTCGCGGGGGAAGTCGAGGTCGATGTCGGGGACGCCGGTCAGCTCGCGGTTGATGAAACGGCCGAGCGAGAGGCCGGCCTCGACCGGGTCGACGTGCGAGAGCCCGGTCAGGTAGCAGACGATCGAGCCGACGGACGACCCTCGGCCCCGGCCGGGAGGGAGCGAGTTGCGCGGCGACTCGCGTCCGCGGACATCGTTGGCGACGTCCCGCGCCAGCTCGAGCACCTCGTGGTGGAGCAGGAAGAACCCGGCGAGGCCGATCTCCTCGATCAGGGCGAGCTCCTCGTCGAGCCGGGCGCGGGCGTTCTTCTTGTGGCCGTTCAGTCCGCTATAGCGCTCCTCGAAGGCACGGCGGCAGACGCGGGTCAGCTGGCTGATGGCCGGTTCGGCCTGGTCCGAGAAGTCGGGATAGCGGTAGCCGAGCTCCTGCGTGAGGTCGAACTCGAGCCGCTCGGCGATCTGCCCGCTTCGCTCGACGGCCTCGCGGTCGAGCGGGAAGCGCTCGAGGATCTCTCCAGGCGCGCGAAGGACGGCCTCGTGGTTCCCGCGCCGCTCCGGCTCCGAGCCCTCGAGCGAGGTGCGGTGGCGGATTGCGACGAGGGCGTCCTGGAGGGGCGCGCGGGAGCCGTCATGGGCGTGGACGTCGCCGGTGACGACGGTCTGGACGCGCAAAGCCTCGGCGAGGTCGCGGAGACGGGCGTTTCGTTGCACATCCCCCCGCTCGAACGGCCGCTGGAGCTCGACGAAGAACCGTTCCCGGCCGAAGGCCTGCGCGAGCCGGGCGGCGGCGTTCGGGTCCTGAACAGCGAGGCCGAAACGCGAACAGCCCGACAAGCAGACGAGACCCTCGTTCTGCTCCTCGAGCAACGCCGGATCCAAAGCGGGATCCACGGCCGGGTCCCCCTCCTTCGGCCGGGTCCCCGCATGCGCCGCGGTCAGGAGCCGGCAGAGGTTCGCGTAGCCGCGCGCACTCTCGACCAGCAGCGTGACGTGGGAGCCGTCGCCCAAAGTGACCTCCGCCCCGGTGATCGGCCGCACCCCGATCGCCTTCGCAGCGTGCGCGAACTCGAGCGAGCCGTAGACGCCGTCGTGGTCGGTGAGCGCGAGCGCCTCGTAGCCGAGCTCAGCCGCCCGAACCGCGAGCTCCTCGGGCAGCGAGGCGCCGTCGAGGAACGAGTAGGCCGAATGTGCGTGGAGCTCGATATA
>JBKKAR010000116.1:0-28438 GCA_046714355.1 Gaiellaceae bacterium
CTGCTGGAGGTGAAGAACGTCACCCGCCGCTTCGGCGGCATCGTCGCGCTCGACGACGTCTCATTCGACGTCGAGGCTGGGCAGATCGCGGGGCTGATCGGGCCGAACGGCGCCGGCAAGACGACCGTCTTCAACGTCATCACCCGCGTCTACCGTCCGGACGCGGGGCAGGTCGTCTTCGACGGCGGCAACCTTCTCCGGACGCCGCCCCACAAGGTGGTGAAGCGGGGAATCGCACGCACGTTCCAGAACGTCGAGCTCTTCCCCGGCATGTCCGTCCTGGAGAACGTGCTCGTCGGAACGCACGCCCGGTCGGGCTTGTTCGCGGAGCGGCGGTCTCGCCGCCGGGCGCACGAGGCGCTCGAGGAAGTCGGCGCGGCCGACGTCGCGCGCCGGCCGGCCGCCGGGCTCCCGTTCGGGACGTTGAAGCGCGTCGAGCTCGCCCGCGCCCTCGCGGCCGACCCGCGCCTCCTGTTGCTCGACGAGCCGGCCGGCGGGCTCAACCACGAGGAGGTCGGGGCGCTCGGCGAGCTGATCCGCAAGATCCGCAAGGAGCACGACCTGACGATCCTCCTCGTCGAGCACCACATGAACCTGGTCATGTCCGTTTCCGACCAGGTGCAGGTGCTCGACTTCGGCAAGACGATCGCGTCGGGCACGCCGCAGGAAGTCCAGCGCAACCCGGTCGTGATCGAGGCCTACCTGGGGGAGGTGCCGGAATCGCCCTCCTCGAGCTGAAGGGAGTCGAGGCCAGATACGGCGCGATCCAGGCGCTGCACGGCGTCTCGCTGCGCGTGGACGACGGCGAGATGGTGGCTGTGCTCGGGGCGAACGGCGCCGGCAAGACGACCACGCTCCGAGCCGTGTCCGGGACCGTTGCCCGTCGCGGCGAGGTCACCTTCGACGGCCGCCGACTCGGCCGCTCGCCCGAGCGTGCCGCCCGCCTCGGGATCGCGCATGTCCCCGAAGGACGAGGAACGTTCTCGGAGCTGACCGTGCTAGAGAACCTCCGGCTGGGGGCGTATACGCGGCGGAACGGGTTGAGCGACGACCTCGAGCGGGTCTACGGCTTCTTTCGGTGGATGAACGACCGGCGTAACCAGCAGGCCGGCACGCTCAGCGGCGGCGAACAGCAGATGCTCGCCCTCGCCCGGGCGCTCATGGGACGGCCGCGCCTGCTGCTCCTCGACGAGCCTTCCCTCGGGCTGGCCCCGATCGTCGTGCGCGAGCTCTTCGAGATCGTCAGGAAGCTGAACGAGGAGGAGAAGCTGAGCGTCCTCGTCGTCGAGCAGAACGCCGCCGTCGCGCTCGACTCGTCCAGCCGCGCGTACGTGCTCGAGGCGGGCCGGGTCGCGCTCGAGGGGCCGAGCGCGGAGCTCGCGCGAAACGAAGACGTCCGACGCTCGTATCTGGGGTACTGATGGCGAACTTCCTCCAGCAGGTCGTCATCGGGCTCTCGTCGGGGGCGATCTTCGCCCTCCTCGCGCTCGCTCTCGTACTGATCCACCGCGCCACCGGCGTGATCAACTTCGCGCAGGGCGAGATGGCGATGTTCTCGACGTACGTCGCCTGGCAGCTCGTCCAGTGGGGGCTCCCGTACTGGATTGCGTTCTTCGCCACCCTGGCCCTCTCGTTCCTCGGCGGCGTCGTGCTCCAGCGGATCGTGATCCGCCCGGTGGAGAGCGCGCCGGTGCTGACGATCGTGATCGTCACCCTGGGCCTGCTGCTCATCTTCAACGGGCTCGCGACCTGGTTGTGGTCGGGAGAGGTGCGCGCCTTCCCGCCGAACCGCCCGTTTCCGACGAAGACGTTCGACGTCGGCGGGGTCGTCATCAACGTCCAGGACATCGGGATCATCATCGTGACACTGGGCCTCGTCGCCGCTCTGTGGGCGTTCTTCCGGTTCACGAAGGCGGGTCTCGCGCTCCGAGCAGCGGCGCTCTACCCGGACTCGAGCCGCCTGGTCGGGATCCGCGTCGGCTGGATGCTCGGCGTGGGGTGGGGGCTGGCGGCCGCGCTCGGCGCCGTCAGCGGGATCTTCACCGCTGCCGCCTTCCCGCCGCTCGAGCCGACGATGATGCAGCCGGTCCTGATCTACGCCTTCGCGGCCGCAGTGCTCGGCGGCGTCGACAGTCCTGCGGGAGCCGTCGTCGGCGGCCTCGTGCTCGGCGTCTTCCTGACGTTGGTGGGCGCCTACGCGGACACGTTCAAGGACTGGGGGCTTCCGCTCGACCTCGCCCACCTCCGGCTGCCCGTCGCCTTCGTGTTCATCCTCCTCATCCTGTTTGCCCGGCCTCAGGGGATCTTCGGGCGAGCCGCCGCGAGGCGCGTATGAGGAGGCCAAGCAACACCGTGTTGCTTGGACGTGGAGCGCGCGTCCTCGGGGTCGCCGCCTTTGTCGCCTTCATCGTGCTGCTCCCTCGTTTCCTGAGCGACTTCCGGGCGTCGGAGTTCGCGCGCGTCGCGATCCTCTTCACCGCCCTGATCGGCCTGAACATCCTCACCGGCTACACGGGGCAGATCTCGCTCGGGAACGGCGCCTTCATGGCGCTCGGCGGCTACGTGAGCGCGCTCCTGATCCTCGGCCGGCCCGGCCTCGAGCTCGCGCAGCTCGACCCGCCGGGCTGGGTCCCGATCGGCGACGGGATGAAGGACATCTGGACGATCCCGATCGCGGCGCTCGTCGCCGGCGCCGTCGGCTTCCTCGTCGGACTGCCGGCGCTGCGACTCCGCGGCCTCTACGTCGCGCTCGCCACCTTCGCATTCGCCGTCTCGATGCCGATCATCCTCCGCGAGCCGGAGAAGCTCACGGGCGGCACGAACGGCCTCAACCTCTTCGGCACCACCGAGAACCGCCTGACCGGAGCGCTCGACAACAGGGTGCACATCCCGGTGCTGGACAGGGACATCACGTTCAACGACTGGACGTACTACCTGTGCTGGACGACCGCCCTCCTCGGTCTGGCGATCGCCTGGTTGATCCTGCGCGGGCGACCCGGGCGCGCCTTCAGGGCGATCCGGGACAGCGAGGTCGCGGCGGCCTCCTCGGGCGTCAGCCTCGCCTCGTACAAGACCCTCGCCTTCGGGATCAGCGCCGCCTACGCCGGCGCGGCCGGGGCCCTCTTCGCGATCGTCTCGACGATCGTGACGCCGGGAAGCTTTCCGGTGCTCCTCTCGATCGAGCTGTTGATCGGCGTCGTCATCGCGGGGCTCGGGTCCCTCCGGGGGATCATGGCCGGGGCGCTCTTCCTCGTCTACCTGCGCGTCGGGATCCAGGAGCTCGCCGATGTGGGCTCGCTGCCCGACGGGCTCCAGGACGCTGCGAAGTCGCCCGGGATGCCCGCCGTGATCTACGGGGCTGCGCTGATCCTCGTGCTCTTCCTGCTGCCCCGCGGCGCCGCCGGATTCCTGCGCAAGCTTTCGAATCCTCTAACAAACCGGTTGTAGGATCGTCTTCGGAGCAGGATGAAGAGGACGTCCATTCTTATCGGGGTCTTGGGGGCGGCGCTCGCCCTCACATTGCCCGCGGCGCATGGCCGCCAGACAGCCGACCCCGGCATCACCGGAAACTCGATCCTGATCGGCGGCACAACGCCACTCTCGGGCGTCGCCTCGGCGTACGCCTCCGTCGCCCGCGGCGCCGAGGCGTACTTCAAGTACGTCAACGCGCGCGGCGGAGTGAACGGCCGGAAGATCACCTACAAGTACCTCGACGACCAGTACAACGCGTCGCTGACCGTCCAGCAGACGCGCCAGCTCGTCCAGCAGGACCGCGTCTTCGCGATCTACAACGGGCTCGGCACCGAGCACAACCTCGCGATCCGCGACTACCTGAACTCCGTCCGCGTCCCGCAGATCTTCGTCGCCACCGGCGCGCGAACGTTCGGCGCCGACTACCGCGAGTACCCGTGGACGATCGGCTACCAGCCCAGCTATTACGGTGAGTCTCAGATCTACGGCCGCTGGATCGCCAAGAACCGGCCCCGGGCGAGGATCGCGATCCTCTACCAGAACGACGACTACGGCAAAGAGCTGATCGCCGGCCTCCGGAAGGGGCTCGGACGGATGTCGAGCCGCGTCGTCGCCACACAGGGCTACGAGGTCACGGAGACCGACGTCCAGTCGCAGATCGCCCGACTCAAGACGTCGAACGCGAACACCTTCATGATCTTCGCGACACCGCGCTATGCGATCCAGTCGTTCATCTACGCGAATCGCCTCGGCTGGAAGCCGCAGATCTTCGTCAACTCGGTCGCCAGCGCCTCGAACATCATGGAGATCGCCTCCGACGCGGGGCACAACAAGCGCGTGCAGGGCACGATCGCGATCCAGTTCCTCAAGGATCCGACCGACTCGACGCGGTGGCTGGGCGACCCGGGGATGAAGCTCTACCGCCAGATCATGAAGCGGCACCTCCCGCGCGGAAACGCGAATGACGTCTTCCACGTCTACTCGATGGCCTCGGCACACAGCTTCGTGGAGGCCTTGCGCAAGGCGGGCAGGAATCCGACCCGCTCGAGCGTGATGGCTCAACTGGCCAAGCTGAGCTCGAAGAACCCGTTCGTGATCCCGGGTGTTGCGATCAAGACGGGGCGCACCGATCGGTTCCCGATCGAGCAGGTGCAGCTGACGCGCTGGTCGGTGAACAAGAAGGGCGACGGCCGCTGGGTGCGGTTCGGGCCGTTGCAGCGCACGCCCGGTTAACTAGTCTCCGCCCGTGGAGCCGCGGGCGCTCGTCGACCTTCCGACCGAGGCGCTGTGCGCCGAGGCGCAGGCGCTCCGTCGCGGGACGATCGTCACGTACTCGCCGAAGGTCTTCATCCCGCTGACGAAGCTCTGCCGGGACGTCTGCCACTACTGCACGTTTGCGCGCCCGCCCCGGCGCGGTGAGCGGGCGTACATGTCCGAAGAGGAGGTGCTCGAGGTCGCCCGGGCGGGCGCGGCCGCCGGCTGCCGCGAAGCGCTCTTCACGCTGGGCGACAAGCCCGAGCTCCGCTACCGGGCGGCGAGGGAGGAGCTGGCGGCGCTCGGCTGCGAGACGACGGTCGAGTACATCGCTCGGTGCGCGCGGCTCGTGCTCGAAGAGACGGGCTTGCTGCCGCACCTCAACCCCGGCGTGATGTCGCGGGGCGATCTCACCGCGCTGCGCGAGGTGTCCGTCTCGATGGGGCTCATGCTCGAGACGGCTTCCGACCGGCTGTCGCAGCGGGGCGGGCCGCACTTCGGCTCGCCGGACAAGGTCCCGGCCCGCCGGCTCGAAACGCTCGAGCTCGCCGGCGAGCTCGCGATCCCCTTCACGACGGGGATCCTGATCGGGATCGGCGAGACGAGGCTCGAGCGGATCGAGGCGCTGGTGGCCATCCGTGACCTGGCGGCGCGCTACGGCCATGTCCAGGAGGTGATCGTCCAGAACTTCCGCGCCAAGCCGGGTACCCGCATGGCCGACCACACGGAGCCGTCGCTCGACGAGCTGCTCTGGACGGCGGCGGCGGCGCGGCTCGTCCTCCCGTCGGCTGTGCACGTCCAGTGCCCGCCGAACCTGAGCTACGACGACTTTCCCCGTCTCCTCGACGCAGGGATCGACGACTGGGGCGGCGTCTCGCCGGTCACCGTCGACCATGTCAACCCCGAGGCGCCGTGGCCGGAGATCGAGCGCCTGCGAGGGGCCACGGAGGCGGCCGGCCTGTCGCTCGTGCCCCGCCTAGCCATCTATCCCGAGTACGTCGCCGATCTCGAGCGATGGAGCGATCCTGCCGTTCGCACGCCGGTCCTCCGCAGCACCGACGCCGAGGGCTTTGCCCGCGACGACCGCTGGGCCGCCGGCGTTCAGAGCTCCGCCCCGCTCATGCCGCGCGACGCGCTTCCGGTCGACACTCGTGACGAGCTGGGCGAGGAGGAGATCGTCCGCTTGTTTTCAGCCCGCGGCGAGGAGGCGCACCGCGTGTTCGCGGCGGCCGACGCGCTCCGCCGCGAGGTCTGCGGCGACGACGTCACGTACGTCGTCACGCGGAACGTCAACTACACGAACGTCTGCTATTTCCGCTGCGGGTTCTGCGCGTTCTCGAAGGGCCGCCTCGCGGCGAACCTGCGCGGCAGGCCGTACCTCGTGCCGCTCGACGAGATCGTCCGCCGGGGCCTCGAGGCCTGGGAGCGAGGCGCGGTCGAGATCTGCCTCCAGGGCGGAATCCACCCCGGTTTCACCGGCGAGACGTACCTCGAGATCTGCAGGGCGCTGAAGGCGGAGCTGCCGGACCTCCACATCCACGCGTTCTCGGCGCTCGAGGTCTGGCAGGGCGCCGCGACGCTCGGCGTCCCGCTCGCCGACTACCTCGAAGGGCTCCGTGACGCCGGCCTTGCCTCGCTGCCCGGCACCGCCGCCGAGATCCTCGACGACGAGGTGCGACGTGTGATCTGTCCTGACAAGGTGACGACGGCGCAGTGGCTCCGTGTCCACGGGACCGCCCACGAGGTCGGTCTCCGCTCGACGACGACCGTCATGTTCGGCCACGTCGAGGGGCCGCGGAGCTGGGCCCGCCACCTGATCGAGCTCAGGGATCAACAGCGGCGTTCAGGCGGCTTCACCGAGTTCGTGCCGCTGCCTTTCGTCCACATGGAGGCGCCGATCTACCTGAAGGGACAAGCCCGCCCCGGGCCTACCTTCCGCGAGGCGCTCCTGATGCATGCGGTCGGCCGTCTCGCCCTGCACCCGTGGATCACGAACGTCCAGGCCTCGTGGGTGAAGCTCGGAGCCCAGGGTGCCCAGGCGGTGCTCCGGGCCGGTGCGAACGACCTCGGTGGGACGCTGATGAACGAGTCGATCTCGCGCGCCGCCGGCGCCGATCACGGCCAGGAGTTCCCGCCGGAGGCGATGGAGGCCGCGATCCTCGAGCTCGGACGGCGGCCGCGCCAACGGACGACCTTCTACGGCGAGCCGCCCGAGGAGCGCGTCGCCGCATCGTTCGGCGCGTCGCCGCTCTCCGAGCCGCTCAATCCGCCGGTGAGCGAGGCCGGCCTCCTCCCGCTACCTATTCTCGACCGTCCGGGCCTCGCTGCCTCCGCCTAGGAGGGCCACCCGAAGTCTTCAGGTACACCGCGGCCGTCTCCCGGGCCCGTGTTCGGGGCGCCGATCTTGACGAAGATCGCGTCGTCGTCTCCGACGACGCGGAGAGCGCGCGGGGTTTCCGGTGGCACCCGGATCGCGGTCCACGGCTCCAGGTCGACGACCTCGTTGTCGCCGACGAGCGCTTGAGCTCGCCCGGAGACCAGCACGTAGATCTCCTCCTGGCCGTTGTGACTGTGGCCGTCGGCCGCGAACCCTTTGCTGTAGCGCGCGAAGCTCACCCCGCAGTGCTCGCAGCCGAGGTCGTTGCGCATGAACCTGATCTCGAACTGCTCGGGGTCGTGGCCGAGGTTCTCCGCCTGGTCGGCGACGTCCGAGACCTTCACGACCGTGTACTCCGCCATTCCGTCTCCTTTCGGGGTTTCGGCCCAACGGGACCGGTGGTATCGTCATACGCGATGGAGCAGCTTCTCGTGTAGCGCAGGAAGCAACGCGGCGCCGCCGCGGTAGCTTCCCACGGCCTCTCGTTCGAGAGGCTTTTTCATTTCTGGAGACGGTTATGGAGCAATACGACCCACAGAGAATCGAGCCGAAGTGGCAGGCGGTCTGGGAGGCCGAGAAGGCCTTCCACGTCCCGACGCCGCCGCCCGAGGCGCTGCCCGATAAGCGGAAGTCGTACGTCCTCGAGATGCTGCCGTACCCCTCGGGCACCCTCCACATGGGACACGTCCTGGTCTACACGCTGGGCGACATCCTGGCGCACTTCCGGCGCAGGAACGGCATGAACGTGTTGCGGCCGATGGGCTTCGACTCCTTCGGCCTGCCCTCGGAGAACGCCGCCATCAGGGAGGGCGGGCACCCGCGGGAGATCACGGAGCGCAACATCGAGGCGATCCGGCGCTCGATGAAGCGGATCGGGTGGGCGATCGACTGGGACCGCGAGCTCTCGACCCACCTGCCCGACTACTACAGGTGGACCCAGTGGCTGTTCCTGCGCTTCTACGAGCAGGGGCACACCTATCGGGCGAACGCGCCGGTCAAGTGGTGCCCGAACGACCAGACCGTGCTGGCGAACGAGCAGGTGAAGGACGGGCGGTGCGAGCGCTGCGGCGCCGAGGTCGAGTCGAAGAACCTGGAGCAGTGGTTCTTCAGGATCACGCCCTACGCCGACCAGCTGCTCGACGATATGGAAGGCCTGGACTGGCCGGAACGGGTCCTGGCCATGCAGCGCCACTGGATCGGACGCTCGGAGGGCGCGGAGGTGCTGTTCCGCATCGACGAGCTGGATGTCGACGTCCCTGTCTTCACGACCCGCCCCGACACCCTCTTCGGCGCGACGTTCTTCCTCCTGGCCCCGGAGCACGAGCTGGTCGAGCGGCTGGACTCGGACGAGATCCGGGAGTACGTGCGCCGTGGCGTCGCGAAGAAGGGCGAGGAGCGGGCAGCCGCGGTGGAGAAGACCGGCGTTTTCACCGGCCTGCACGCCACGAACCCGGTCAACGGCGAGCGGATCCCGGTCTGGGTCGCCGACTATGTCCTGCCCGACTACGGAACCGGCGCGATCATGGCTGTCCCGGCCCACGACGACCGCGACCGTCAGTTCGCCGAGGCCTTCGACCTGCCGATTCGCCCGGTCATCGACGAGGAGCAGGGCGTGCTGATCGACTCCGGCGAGTTCACCGCGCTGCCCGTGGACGAGGGGAAGCGGAAGATCGTCGAGTGGCTGGCCGAGCAGGGGAGCGGCCGCCCGGCCGTGAACTTCCGGCTGCGCGACTGGCTGCTGTCGCGTCAGCGCTACTGGGGCTGCCCGATCCCGATCGTCTATTGCGAGAAGTGCGGGACGGTGCCGGTCCCGGACGATCAGCTGCCGGTGCTGCTGCCGGAGGTCGAGGACTACCTGCCGAAGGGCATGTCCCCGCTGGCGACCGCTGAGGACTGGGTGAACACCGACTGCCCCAGGTGCGGCGTGCCCGCGCGGCGCGAGGTGGACACGATGGACACCTTCGTCGACTCGTCCTGGTACTTCATCCGCTACTGCGACCCGCACAACGACCGCGCGCCCTGGGATCGCAGCATCGCGGACTTCTGGGGCCCGGTCGACCAGTACACGGGCGGCGTCGACCACGCGACGATGCACATGATCTATGCGCGGTACTTCTGCAAGGCCCTGAACGACATGGACCTGCTGGGGTACCGAGAGCCGTTCCTGCGCTTCTTCGGGAACGGCTGGGTGCAGATGGGCTCGGTGAAGATGTCGAAGCGCGCCGGGAACATCGTCGGGCCCGAGCAGCTGGTCGAGACGTACGGCGCCGACGCGATCCGCCTGTGCATCCTCTTCCTGGGCCCGGCCGACCAGGACATGGAGTGGACGGAGGACGGCATCGAGGGGATGGTGCGCTTCGTCCGGCGGCTGTGGCGTGTGGTCGGCGAGGTCGTTGAGAGCGCCCCGGCGGGTGAGCCCGGCGACGGGCCGCTGGCGCGCAAGGCGCACGCGACGATCGCGAAGGTGACCGACGACGTGGGCCGCCGGTACTCCTTCAACACAGCGATCTCGGCGGTCATGGAGTTGGTCAACGAGCTGTCTCCGCGGACGGAAGACCAGGCCGCTCGCTTCGCGGCCGAGACGGCGGTCTCGCTGATCCAGCCGTACGCGCCGCACGTCGCGGAGGAGCTGTGGGAGCAGCTGGGCCGTGAGCGCCTGTGGGCCGAGCCGTGGCCGCGGGCCGACCCCGCGCTGCTGCAGCGGGACACCTTCCAGCTGGTGATCCAGGTCAACGGGCGGGTTCGCGACCGCGTCGAAGTGCCGACCGACCTGCCCGAAGCGGAGCTGGTCGCGAAGGCGAAGTCGTCGCCCAAGGTGCAGGTCTTCCTGGACGGCAAGGCGATCCGTCAGACGATCGTCGTGCCCGGGAAGCTCGTGAACATCGTTCTCGACTGAGGGCTCGCTTAATCGTGGGGCTCGTCGTCCGGGGTGCGCTGGGTGGATGCGCGGCAAGGACGCGGGCCGTGTTCGTATCTGCCGATACGGGCCCGGCCCGCGGCTGGCGCCTCGCGCCGCACAGCGCGGCCCGGCGACACAGCTCCCACGGTTAAGTGAGCCCTCTTCAGCGAAAAGTCACCCTAAAGAGGTAGGAGCCTCCGGCCGATAGTCGAAAGAGCATCTCGGCACGAGGAGGTTTTCGGGTGAAGCTCCTACTGGTAGACGACGACGCTGGGCTCCGCGCACTGCTCCGGACGACGTTCGAGGTTTTCGACATCGACGTGGACGAGGCGGAAGATGCTCGCGCCGCCGAGCGCGCCATCGCCGTGTCGTCGCCCGACGTCATCGTGCTCGACGTCTCGATGCCGGGGATGAGCGGGCTCGACTTCTGCCGCCGGCTCAAGGGCGACCCCGCGACGGGAGGAATCGCGGTCGTGATGCTGAGCGGGTCCGACGGCGGGACGGCCCTGGCGGCCGAGGAAGCCGGAGCCGACGCTGCCGTCCGCAAGCCGTTCAGTCCGCTCCAGCTCCTGGCTGTCGTCGAGCAGCTCGCGGGTTCGCGCTACGGGATCCCCTTCCGCTCGGCCCGGTCGGACGACCCGCAGGAGCAGCTGCTGCTCTACGCGCGCGACCTGCGTCACATCCTCGAGATCGAGAAGGGCCAGCGATCGCTCGTGCAGAGTGCGTATCGCGAAACCGTCGCCGCGCTGGCAAGCGCGCTCGAGTCAAAGGACACCGGTACGCGCCAGCACTCGCAGCGAGTGCAGCACTACGCGCTCGAGCTCGCACGTGCCGTCGATCCCGACCTGCTCGAGGATCCGAGCACCGAGTACGGCTTCCTGCTCCACGACGTCGGCAAGATCGGGATCCCCGACCGGATCCTCCAGAAACCGAAGCCGTTGTCGCCGGCGGAGGAGCGGCTCATGCGCACTCACACGGTGCTCGGCGAGCAGGTGCTGACGGGCGTCGCTTTCTTGCACGGCGAGGGATTGCGGGTCGTCCGCTCGCACCACGAACGCTGGGACGGCAGCGGGTATCCGGACGGGCTCGCCGGGCCAGACATCCCGCTGGCGGCGCGCGTGTTTGCCGTCGCGGACACGCTTGATGCGATGACGAGCGACCGGCCGTACCGCCGCGCCCGTCGCTGGGTCGATGCCGGTCGCGAGCTCGTGCAACAGTCGGGCAAGCAGTTCGACCCGGACATCGTCCGCGGCTTCGTTGCGAACGAGGCGCGTCTGCGCGCCGTTCGCGACAAGCTCGACTTCGACTCCAGGCCCGCGAGGGCCTAAGCGCGCTCGAGCAGCCGCTGGTCGGCGTGGCGCCGGTACGCCCGGTTGCCGAAGAACGCCGCCGCGAACAGGAGGAGCAGCGGGCTCGCGACGATCAACCCGTAGGCGGCGATGATCAGCTCGGCCATGAGGATCCCCACTGCGTCGCCGAGCGCGCGATCGAGCCGGCCGGGGGTCGCAACGGGCTCCTTCGGCTCGTGCGTCGTCAGGTCGAGGTTGACACTGGCGAAGGCGGCGCGGCGATTGATCTCCGTGCGCTGGCGGCGGAGCGAGGCGATCTGGGCCAGGAGCTGCTCCCGCTCGGCGCCCTTCGCGAGCGTTGCGCGGCGCTCGAGGCGACGGATGCGGCGCGTGAGCTCGTCGAGCGGCTGCTGGAGGTCTGAGATCTGCGTGTCCTGGGCGAGGATCCGGCCAAGCCCGCTGAACTCGACGATGGCCGCCTGCACCCGGGAGACGGGGATGCGCAGCCGCACGGCGGCGGTTCCCTCTCCCGGCTCGGGGGTCGCGTAGTTGACCGAGACCAGGTAGCCGCCCAGGCGCCGCGTCGTGCGGAGGGCGCGTTGGGTGGTGACGGAGAGATCGTCCGTCCCGTCGACGAGCAGCGTGAGCGTGGCGCGGTAGTCCTGCGCGCGGCCGGCGCTCGCGCCCGGAGCGGAGGCCCTGTTATCCAGGGCCTTCGGAACGCTTTCGGCTTGGGCCGGCGCGAGGGACTCGCCATCTGCGGTCGTCGGGGCTGAGAAGTCGCGGGCTCGAGGCGAGGACTGCACGGCGGCGCCTCCCTGGTCCCCCGTCGGCCGCGAGTCGATTGCGGAGTTGAGCCCGACGGCAAGCGCCGCGGCGAGGGACAGCCCAACGACCGCCGGAGCGCCGAAGGCGACGATGCGGCGGACCGTAAAGCGGCGCTCGACAGCTGGTGTCGCGGTCACGGCGGCGACACGGTCTTGCAGCCCGGCCGGCGTCGCTGGGGTCTCGGCGCGAAGCGCGGAGACGATCTCGTCGAAACGTTCGTCGATCAGGGTTTCACGCGACACGGGCAGTCCTCACATTCCGTTCGAGCTTTTCCAGGGCCCGGGCGAGCCGGGTCGTGCAGGCGGTGGGCGTGATGCCGAGCACACGGCCCGCCGAGGCCGGGTCGAGGTCGAGGATCACGCGAAGGGCGATCACCTCGCGGTCGGCGGCCGAAAGAGCGCCGAGCGCGGATTGGAGCCAGGGAGAGAGCGTCCGCTCGTCGAGCTCCTCGTTCCGGTCGGGAACGTTTGCGTAGCGCGTCTCGCGGCGGCGGCGGCGCTCCTCGGCGCGAAGGTGGTCGAGGGCGGCCGTCCGTGCGATTTGGCAGAGCCAGGTGCGCTCGGAGCCGCGGGCCGGGTCGAACCGGTGCCAGAGCCGGACTGCGCGCTCAAACGTCTCCGCAGCCAGATCCTCGGCGGCCTGGGGGTCGCGCGTGAGGTAGAGGACGTAGCGGTAGACGTCGTCGAGATGCCGCTTGGCGGCGTCAGCGAGCGAGGTCGTGACGGGCTTCATACACCTCATATACGCCGTCGCGGCCGGATTCGTCACACCTTTGGCTCATTGGCGTGACGGACACGGCACGTCTCTGTCGGCACGGTGGACGGCATGGAGGGCCTCCAGGTCACGCGTTCACGTGCGCTTGTCGCAGCGGCACTGCTCATCGCCGGGCTCTTCCTTGCGGGACGGTTCTTCGTCGGTAGCGGGACGGCGACCGTCGAACGATCTCCGCCGGTGGCCGGCGAGATCGAGGCGGCGGCGCCCGCGCGCCTGGTCGTGCACGTCGTCGGCGCGGTCAGACGCCCGGGGCTCTACCGGATCGAGCACGGCGCGCGGATCGCAGACGCCGTACGCCGCGCGGGAGGCGCAACTCGTCGTGCCGACCTGAGTCTCGTCAACCTCGCGGCCCAGGTGTCGGACGGGACGCAGGTCGTCGTTCCGCGCCGCGCCGTCGTCGAGGCGGGGACGCCGGCGACCGAAGGAGAGGGTGCTGCGCCGGTCGGCGGCCCGGTCCATCTGAACACGGCGACCCTGGACCAGCTGGACGCGCTGCCCGGAGTCGGGCCTATCACAGCGCAGAAGATCCTCGACTACCGCCAGCAGCACGGTGCGTTCAGCTCCGTCGACGACCTCGACGCCATCCCGGGGATCGGCCAGGCCCGGCTCGAGCAGCTCCGGGGTCTGGTCGCACCATGACCGGACTCTTCCTCGAGCGGTACACACCGCACCTTCTCGCCGGCGCTCTCTGCCTGGCTCTCGCTCTCGCCACCGTCGTTCGCGCCTCGTCGAACGTCGTCCTCGCGATTGCTCTCGCCGCGTCGGTCGCGTCCGTGGCAGTCTTGGGAGGCCGGAGCCGCCTCGCGATCCTCGCCTGCGCGCTCGGAGCGGGCGGACTCTGGTGGGGAAGCGTCCGGCTCGATGCGCTGGACCGGAGCGTTCTTGCGCCGCGGAGCGGCGAGACGGGACGTGGAGTCCTGGAGATCACAGGCCCCGCTCGCCGAACGCCGTACCGCCTCCGTGTTCCGGCCCGAATTCGGTCCTTCCGTTCGGTGTCGGTCCGCGAATCGGTGCTCCTCGAGCTTCCGCTCGGCCGAGCGCCGCCTCAGGGCGCCCTGATCGAGACCCCAATCGAGCTTCGCGAGCCGCGCGGTCCGAGCGACGGCTTCGACGAGCGGGAGTTCCTGCGCCGTCGTGGCGTCCACGTCGTCGCGCGCGGCAGAGACTGGCGGCTCGTCGGACGCAGAGGCGGGATCGCGGGTGTCGCCGACCGGATTCGGCGACGGCTCGCAACGTCGATCGGACCCGGGCTGTCGGGAGAGCGGCGCGCGGTCCTGGCCGGACTCGTCCTCGGCGAGGAGGAAGGGCTGAGCGAGCCGCTCCGAGACGACTTCCGCTCGTCGGGGCTCTACCACCTGCTCGCCGTCTCCGGTCAGAACGTCGCGTTTGTCGTGGGCGGCGTCCTCGTGACGGCCTGGCTGCTCGGGATCTCGCGGCTCGCGGCCGAGGTCGGTGCGCTTGCCGCAATCTGCGCCTACGTCATGGCCGTCGGCTGGCAGCCGTCCGTCGTCCGCGCCGGCGTCGCGGGAGCACTCGCCTCGCTCGCCTGGCTTGCGGCACGGCCGCGCGACCGCTGGTACTTCCTGCTCCTCGGCGCCGGACTGCTCCTCGCCTGGAATCCATACAGCCTCTACGAGCCGGGGTTCCAGCTTTCGTTCGCGGCCGTCGCGGCGATCTTCGTCCTCGTTCCCCGGGTCGAGGGGGTGCTCGAGGGGTATCCGGTTCCGCGCCGGCTCGCGACGGTCGTCGCGGTGTCCGGCGCTTGCGGACTCGTCACGGCGCCGATCTTGCTCTTCCAGTTCGGCACGGTTCCGGTCTACTCCGTCCTGAGCAACGCGCTCGCCGCGCCTGCAGTCGGGCTCTCGTTCAGCCTTGCGCTCCTCACCGCGCTGCTCGACCAGGTCATCCCGCAAGGGGCGTTCGCCGCCGCGTGGGTGAACGGCTGGCTCGCCGCATACGTCGCCGCCTGCGCGCGCGCCGTCGGCGGCCTTCCCGGAGCACAGATCGGCTCGTCCACTGCAGTCGCAGTCGTCGGGACGGCGGTCGGCGCACTCGTCGCGTGGTTGAGGCTGCCGCGCTGGCGGCGCCCCGGCCTGGTCGTGCTCGCGGGCATCGCGGCGCTGGGCGCAGCCGCCTGGCAGATCCGCCCGCAGGAAGTGCGGCCGCCGCCGTCGGGCTTCCGACTGACCGTTCTGGACGTCGGGCAGGGCGACGCCATCCTGCTCGAGGTCCGCGAGGGAGCCGTGCTGGTCGATCAGGGGCCGCCGGAGGGCGAGGTGGACGACCAGCTTCGCCGCCTCGGCGTCCGTCGGCTCGCGCTGGCCGTGCTCACACATCCGCAGAGAGACCACGTCGGCGGCGCGGCGGAGCTGCTCCAGCACGTGCGCGTCGACAGGATCCTCGATCCTCGGATCCCCGCAGAGAGCCCGGAGGAGAGCGCCGCGCTCACGGAGGCGAGCGAGCGAAGCATCCCGATCGCCCTCGCCCGGGCGGGACTCGTCTTCCGGCTCGGGAAACTCCGTCTGCAAGTCCTCTGGCCGGCCGCAGATCCGCCTGCGGGGCAAGACCCGAACCTCTGGGCAACCGTGCTGCTCGCGTCCTACGGCAGTGTCGACGTCCTCCTGACGGCCGACGCCGAAACGCCCGTGACATTGCCCCTGAACCCGCCCCCCGTCGAGATCCTCAAGGTCGCACACCACGGATCAGCGGACGACGGTCTCCCGCGGCTGCTTCAGCTGACTGCACCGGAGATCGCGGTCATTTCGTGCGGACGAGACAACGACTACGGCCACCCGACACCGTCGACGATCGCAACGCTGGGGGCCGTGAGCGGACTCGAGGTGTACAGGACAGATCGCGACGGAAGCGTGGTCATCGAGTCCGACGGGCGGCGTATCTCGACCCGGACCGGCACCTGACTATGCTTGCGCCCGGTGTCCTCCGAGCCCCTTCTTCCGGTCTACCTGGTGACCGGAAGCGACCGGCCCAAGGTCGTGCGCGCGCTCCGCCGCCTTCGCTCTCGCTTCGGAGACGAATCGATCGAGCACCTCGCGGCCGACACTGCTGGCGGGGCGGACGCGGTCGCCGCCTGCAACGCGCTGGGCCTGTTCGCCGGGGGTGACGGAGGCCGTCTCGTCATCGTCGAGGCTGTCGAGCGCTGGCGCAAGGCTGACGTCGATGCGGTGACCGAGTATCTCGCCGACCCGGTGCCGGGTGCGGTTCTCGCGCTGGTCACGGGCGAGCCGCCGCGAAGCGACGCGCTGGCCAAGGCGGTCTCGGGGGTGGGCCGAGTCCTCTCGTTCGAGGCGCCGAAGCCGCGCGATCTGCCGGCCTGGGTGCGGACACAGTTCGAGGGCCTGGGCGGCGTGATCGAGCCTGACGCGGCCCGGGCACTTGTCGAGATCGTCGGGGACGACCTCGTTGCGCTCACCACCGAAGCAGACAAGATCACGATCTGGGCCGGCGGCCAACCGATCTCACGGGCGGACGTCGAGGCGCTGGCGACGCCTGCTCGCGAGGCGGCAGCCTGGGCGATCACCGACGCCTGGGGCGATCGGGACTCCGGGGCGTTCCTGGCCGCCGCGGAAGCCGAGCTCGAGCGGCGAGAGCCTTTTGCGATCGCGGTGCGCCTCGCGGCGCACGTCACCCTGGTCCGAGCCGTCAAGGTGCTGGCGGCGGAGGGTCTCGCCGCTCGCGAGATCGCCAAGCGGGTGAAGCTGCACGAATTCCGCGTCCGCAAGGCGGTCGGACACGCCGACCGGTACTCGCAGGAGGAGCTCGACGCAGCCGTGGTCCGCCTCGCGGCGCTCGACGCGGCGCTCAAGGGCGGGAGCCGGTTGTCCGGCGCTCACGAATTGACGCGAGCGCTCGCCGACCTCACCGAGCCGGCGCGGGCTCCCGCCCGCCAGACCGCCTAGGAGGGCTGGCGGCCGGAGACGAGGCGAGCGGCCTGCGCCTTCTTGCGCGCGGCCGCGTTGCTGTGAAGGGCGCCGCGCGCCGAGGCCCGATCGATCCAACGCTGCAATTCGAGATGCGTCGCGGCCACGCCGTCTGAGTCGCCCTGTTCGACTGCGGTCTCGAGCCGGCGCGTCAGCGTCTTGACGGTTGAGCGGTAGCGCAGGTTCTGCAGCCGCTCCCTCGCGGCGCTCCGCACGCGCTTCTTCTGTTGATTGATATTGGGCATAGGCGAAAAAAGGGCCCGCATTGCGGGCGGCGGAATGCTAGCAGCCGTCTTCCCGCCGCAGGAGCACGCCGAGGCCGCTCGTATCCTCCCTTCGTGGTGAACCTCCGGTGAGCGACACACGTCCGGAGGCGCCGGGGTTCCCGTCCCGCCGTCTCGCCTGGTCGACGGCGGTCTTCTCCGCTGCGACCGGGCTTTCCCGTGTCCTCGGCCTCGCTCGGGAGATCGTCGCCCGCAGCTACTTCGGCGTCGAGGGAGCCGGCATCAATGCATTCACGATCGCGTTCCAGGTGCCCAATCTCGTCCGCGCCTTGGTGGCGGACGCCGCGCTCTCGTCCGCGTTCGTTCCGGTCTTCACCGAGCTCCTCGAGAAAGGAGAGCGGGCGCGAGCGTGGCGCGTGGCCTCCAGCTTGATCTGGCTGCTGCTGCTCGGGCTCACCGCGGTGACGGCCGTCTTCGTGCTTGCGGCTCCCTGGCTCATGTCCATGTTCGGCTACCGAAGCGAAGACGGCGAGCTCGCCGTCACGCTCGCGAGGATCCTCTTCCCGATCGTCGTCCTGCTCGGGATCTCGGGCGTGATCGTCGGAATCCTGAACAGCTACGAGCACTTCACCGTCCCGGCTCTCACTCCGGTTGCCTGGAACGTCGCCATCATCGTTGGCCTCGTCATCGGCGTGCCACGCGCCGGGTCCGAGGAGGCCGAGCTCTACGTCTACGCAGGCTCGATCGTCGTCGGCACGGTGATCCAGTTGCTCCTGCCGCTCCCGTGGCTCGCCGGTCGCGACGGCCGCCTCAGGGTCGCGATCGACTGGCGCGACCCTGCGGTCAAGCGAGTGTTCGTGCTGATGCTGCCGGTGACCCTCGGACTCGGGCTGATCAACTTCAACACGATCATCGGGACCTTCTTCGCGGCTCGCTACGTCGATCCGAACCTCGCGCCGAGCGCGATCGACGCGGCGTTCCGCATCTACATGCTCCCGCAGGGGATGTTCTCGGTGGCCGTCGCGACCGTGCTCTTCCCGGCGCTGTCGCGGCTCGCGGCGCGTGAGGAGCTGGAGGACTTCCGGCGAACGCTCGGCTCCGGGCTGCGGCAGATCGCGTTCCTGCTCGTGCCGGCCAGCGTCGTCTCCGCCGTGCTCGCCGAGCCGATCGTGCGCATCGTCTACGAGCGAGGCGAGTTCGATCCGCACGAGACGCGGGTCGTCGCCGGGGCGCTCGCGGCGTTCTCACTCGGCCTGACCTTCAACGGCGCCATGTTGATGCTCAACCGGGCGTTCTTCAGCCTCCAGGCACCGTGGACGCCGACCGCCGTCGCCCTTGGAACCCTGGTCGTGAACACCCTGCTCTATGTGTTCACGTACCGGCTGGGCGTGTGGGGGATCCCGCTCGCAATCTCGGTCGCGAACATCGCCGGGACGCTTGCGCTCATCGTGCTCCTGCGACGACGGCTGACGCGCATCGAGCTGGGCGAGACAGTCGACTCCGCGTGGCGCATCACCATCGCCGCGGCGGTGCTCGGCGCCGTCGCCTTCGGTGTGTGGTGGGTCCTCGACGAGGCGCTGGGACGAGCCTTCTTCGCCCAGCTCGCCTCCGTCTCGGGGGCGATCGTCCTCGGCGGCGCCGCCTACGTGTTTTTCGCCCGTTTGCTGGGAATTCGTGAGCTGACCGCGTTGCTATCGTTGCGAGCCCGCGCCCGCCCGGCGGACTGACCTATGCAGCTGGACCGCATCCGCAACTTCTCGATCATCGCCCACATCGACCATGGGAAGTCGACGCTGGCCGACCGCATCCTGGAGGTCACGGACACCGTGTCCGGACGGGACATGCGAGCGCAGGTACTGGATTCCATGGACCTGGAGCGCGAGCGCGGCATCACGATCAAGGCGCAGGCTGTCCGCGTCCTCTGGAAGGGCCACCAGCTCAACCTGATCGACACGCCGGGCCACGTGGACTTCACGTACGAGGTCTCGCGGTCGCTCCAGGCCTGCGAAGGAGCGGTGCTCGTCGTCGACGCGGCGCAGGGAGTCGAGGCCCAAACCGTTGCCAACGCCTATCTGGCGATCGAGAACAACCTCGAGCTCCTGCCGGTCGTGAACAAGATCGACCTCCCGCAGGCCGACCCGGACGCCGCGGCTGCCGAGATCGCCGAGCTGATCGGCGGCGACCCGACCGCGGTGCTCCGCATCTCGGCCAAGACGGGGGAGGGGATCGAGGCGGTGCTCGACGCGGTCGTCGAGCGCATCCCGGCTCCTGCCGGCGACCCCTCGGCGTCGCCGCGGGCGCTCATCTTCGACTCCTCGTACGACCAGTACCGCGGCGTTGTCGCTTTCGTCCGGGTCGTGGACGGCTCGTTCCGGACCGGGGAAGGCGTGCTGGCGATGGCCCAGGAAACGCGCTTCGAGTCCGAAGAGCTCGGCTTCTTCTCGCCGACGATGCGTGCCGCGCAGACCCTCGACGCCGGAGAGGTGGGCTACGTCATCACCGGCCTGAAGGACGTCAGCCGCCTCCGTGTCGGCGACACGCTGACCTCCCTGGACAGCCCCGCGGCGCAGCCGGTTCCAGGCTACAAGGACGTGAAGCCGATGGTGTTCGCGGGTCTCTTCCCGACGGACTCGGACGAGTACCCGGACCTCCGCGACGCCCTCGAGAGGCTGAAGCTGAACGACGCAGCGCTCATCTACGAGCCCGAGACCTCGCAGGCGCTCGGCTTCGGCTTCCGGTGCGGGTTCCTCGGGCTCCTGCACATGGAGATCGTCCGCGAGCGGCTGGAGCGCGAGTTCGACCTCGACCTGCTCGTGACGGCGCCGAACGTCGCCTACCGCGTGGTAACGCTAGGGGAACAGGAAGTCGAAGTGCACAACCCCGCCGAGATGCCGCCCGACATCGAGCGGGTCGAGGAGCCCTACATCCGCTCGTCGATCATCGTCCCGAAGGGGTACGTCGGCCAGGTCATGGAGCTCTGCAACGGCCGGCGCGGCCGGTTCGACCACATGGAGTACCTCTCCGAGGAGCGGGCCGTCCTGATCTACGAGCTACCGCTCGCCGAGGTCGTCATCGACTTCTACGACCAGCTCAAGTCGCGCACGCGCGGGTACGCGAGCTTCGACTACGACGTCATCGGCTTCCGCGAGGGGAATCTCGTCAAGCTCGACGTGCTGATCGCCGGAGAGTCGGTCGACGCGCTTTCGCTGATCGTCCATCGGGACTCCGCGTACGGACGGGGGCGCGCGCTCGTCGACCGCCTGCGCGTCGAGATTCCCAGGCAGATGTTCGACGTCCCGATCCAGGCTGCGATCGGGTCTCGCATCATCGCCCGCGAGACGATCAAGGCGAAGCGGAAGGACGTGCTGGCCAAGTGCTACGGCGGCGACATCACGAGGAAGCGCAAGCTCCTCGATCGCCAGAAGCGGGGCAAGAAGCGAATGAAGCAGGTCGGCGCCGTCGAGGTGCCGCAGGAGGCGTTCCTCGCCGTGCTGAACCTCAACGAGAACGGGAAATGAGCGGCGGCGTCCGGCATCTGTACGTCCACCTCCCGTTCTGCGCCCATCGCTGTGGCTACTGCGACTTCGTCACGGTCGTCGGGCGGCAGGGCGAGCACGGGAGCTACGTGGACGGCCTGCTCGCGGAGCTGGAGCTGGAGCGCTCGCTGCTCGCGCCCGAGGTCGAGACGGTCTTCGTCGGCGGAGGGACGCCGACGTTCACCGAGCCGGATGAGCTTCGCCGTCTATTGCTCGCGCTGCCGGCGGCGGCCGAGGCGACGGTGGAGGCGAATCCCGAGACTGTGAACTCCGAGCTCGCGGCGCTTCTGCGCGAGTGCGGCGTGACGCGAGTCTCGCTCGGTGCCCAGACCTTCGATCGCGAGCTGCTCGCCGTGCTCGAGCGGCGGGCGGGCCCCGACGACGTCCGGCGTGCGTTCTACCATCTTCGCGATGCCGGGTTTGACAACATCTCACTGGATCTCATCTACGGGATCCCCGGCCAGAGCCCCTCCGCGCTCGACGCCGACCTCGACGAGGCGCTCGCGCTTGATCCGGAGCACCTCTCCTGCTACGAGCTCGAGGCGAAACCGGGCACTCGCTTCACGCATCGACACGGAGAGGAGCTGCGTCGGCAGGCGGATGCGCTCGAGGACTACTTCGAGCGCGTCGTCCGCAGGCTGACCCGGGCGGGTTATCGCTGGTATGAGACGGCGAACTTCTGTCGTCCCCTCGAGGCGGCCGGCGGAAGGGATCTTCGCTCGCAGCACAACCTCGCCTACTGGCTCAGCCGCGACTATGTCGGCGTCGGGATCGGCGCGGTGTCGACCGTCCGCGGGCTACGGTGGCGGAATACCCCGCGGCTGCCCGTGTACTTGGCGTCGCTGGCGCGCGGCGAGCGTCCTCCGCGCGAACTCGAGGAGCTGTCGGCCGACGTGCAGCAACGGGAGCGGGTGATGCTCGGGCTCCGTCTCGACGAGCCGCTGGCGGTCGCCGGCGTCGCTCCGGTGCTCGACATTGACGCGCTCGAGCGGCTGGAGCGGCTCGAGCTGGTCACGCGTGGCGGGGGCGGGACTGACGGCGAGGCGCTCGCGCTCACCCCGCGCGGGCGGATGCTCGGCGGCGGTGTGACAGCCGAGCTCCTGGCCTGAGAGGCGTCCGGCTGAACTGCGGCTGCGGGCTAAAATGCCTGCAAAGACCATGACTACGACGCAGCCGATGCTCACCGATCGCCAGCGCGAGATCCTCAAGCGCCTCGTCGAGGAGTACATCGCCACCGGACAGCCGGTCGGCTCGAAGTACCTCGTGGAGCGCGCAGGCCTCAGCGTGTCCTCGTCGACGGTGCGGGGCGAGCTCGCCGAGCTGGAGAGGCTCGGGCTGCTGACGCACCCCCACACCTCGGCGGGTCGAGTGCCCACCGAGGCGGGCTACCGGCTCTTCGTCGAAGGGCTGCTCGACCGCTTGGAGCCCCGTCCGGCATGGCTGCCGCTCGATGTGAGCGGGCCCGCTGCGGAGGTCGAAGTCGCGCTGCAGGCGACCACGGAGGCACTCGCAGAGATGACGCGGCTCCTCGCGCTCGTGTCGGCCCCGCCGCTGGAGGCGGCGACGGTGCGCCACGTTGAGGTCCTCGAGCTCCAGCCCCAGGTGATCGCCACCGTTGTGATCACCTCGACGGGCGGAGTGACCAAGCGGATCTTCGCGCTCGGCGAGCCGGTCGACCAGGGTCTCGTCAGCTGGGCGGCGGAGTACCTGAACGAGCGCACGGTCGGCGTCGCGCCAGGCTCGCGCGCGCTCCGGCAGGTCTTCGCGGAGGAGGGCCTGTCCGGACGGGAGCGTGCGTTCCTCGAGCTGCTTCGGCCCGCATTCACGGACGCAGCCGGCTCCGAGGAGCAGCGGCTGTTCGTCGGAGGCACTGCCACGCTCCTCGGCGATGTGCGCGGCGAGGATCTCGACGCGTATCGGGGACTCCTGGCGGCACTCGAGCAACGGGCGGTGGTGCTCCAGATTCTCGGTGAGGCGCTCGGCAACCGCGACCCGTTCGTCCGGCTCGGGGTCGAGCTCGCGCACCCGGCCCTTCAGCAGGCGTCGCTCGTCGGAGCGACGTACGGCCTCGCGCACCGGCGGCTCGGCGCCGTGAGCCTCCTCGGACCACTGCGGATGGATTACGAGACGGCTCTCCGCTCGGTGCGAGGCGCGGCCCGCGAGCTCTCCCGCTTCGTGGAAGAGATCTACACAGACAACTAAGAGGGCTAAAGCCGGGCCCCCGGCTACCCTCCATACGAGATGGCGACGGCGGAGCGCGACTACTACGAGGTGCTCGGCGTCGGTCGCGATGCTGACGAGACCGAGCTCAAGAAGGCGTTTCGCAGCCTGGCTCGACAGGTGCATCCGGACGTCTCCGATGCTCCGGACGCCGAGGAGCGGTTCAAGGAGGTCGTCGAGGCGTACGAGGTGCTCTCCAACTCCGAGGCTCGGGAGCTCTACGACAGGTACGGCCACACCGGGCTGCGGAGCGGCGGCTTCCGGCCGTCGCAATCCGACTTCGGGAGCCTCGCGGATCTCTTCTCGGCCTTCTTCGGAGAAGACCTCTTCGCGACCACCGTGCGGGCGCGCAGCGGCCGCGGCGCAGACATCGCGGCGGAGGTCGAGATCGAGCTCGTCGAGGCGGCCAAGGGCGTCAAGCGGGAGGTGCCGTTCCAGGTCGCCGTTCCCTGCTCGCACTGCGGCGGACAGGGTGTCGAGCCCGGCACCGACGTCAAGACGTGCCCCACCTGCGCCGGCATGGGGCGCGTCCAGCACGTCACCCGGAGCTCGTTCGGTGAGTTCATCAGGACGCAGGGCTGCCCGGAGTGCGGAGGGCGAGGGCAGCTCGTCGAGCACCCCTGCGACGATTGCGACGGGGCGGGGCACGTGCTCGAGGAACGGCGGGTCGAGGTAGACATCCCGCAGGGGATCCACGACGGGCAGCGGATCCGCGTCTCGGGCGAAGGCCACGCCGGCGTCCCGGGCGGCCGAGCCGGTGACGTCTACGTCCGAGTGCGCGTTCGGCCGGACCCGCGGTTCGTCCGCGAGGGCGACGACATCTTCTCGACCGTTGACCTGACGATGATCCAGGCGGCCCTCGGAGCGCGGGTGCCGGTAGCGACCCTCGACGGCGACGAGGAGCTCGCCTTCGAAGCCGGGACGCAGCCCAACCACGTGCGGGTGTTGCGTGGGCGAGGCATGCCGGTACTCCAGGGTTTCGGACGTGGCGACCACCGCGTGATCGTGAACATCGCGATTCCGCACCAGCTCACGGACGACCAGCGGGAGCTCCTCGCGCAGTTCGAGGAGTCGGCCGGCGAGGACACCTACCGGCCGGACGAGGGGTTCTTCGAGAAGCTGAAGAGCGCGTTCCGCTGAGCGGGCTCCGCCGGGTCGCGATCGCTATCCCGGTCGACCGGCTGGAGGAAGCGCTGGCGCAGTTCATCGAGCTGCATCCGGAAGGCTTCGAGGAAGCCGAGGGAGAGATCGCCGTCTACACCGACGCGGCCGGCGAGGAGCGACTGCGCGGGATGTTCGCCGAGGTCTCCGCGTCCTCGGTCGAGCCGGGGTGGGAGGAACGCTGGCGCGAGTTCCACCGGCCGATCTGGATCGGGCCGCTCTGGGTCGGCCCTTCGTGGGAGGAGCCGCCCGCCGGCGTGATCACCGTCGTCGTCGACCCCGGCCGCGCCTTCGGGACCGGCTCCCACCCGACCACCCGGCTAGCGCTCGGGTTCCTCGTCGAGCTCGAACGAGGCAGCCTCGTCGACATCGGCTGCGGATCCGGCGTTCTCTCGGTGGCTGCGGCAAAGCTCGGGTTCCGGCCCGTCATCGCTCTCGACCGTGAGCAGGCCTCGATCGAAGCGGCGGAGCGAAACGCAAACGCGAACGGAGTGACGATCGACGTTCGGCTCCTGGACGTGGTCACGGAAGACCTCCCGTCGGCGGATCTGGGGCTGGCCAATATCAACCTCGCATCGGTGGAGGCGCTGGCGTCGCGCCTCGACGTGACACGGCTCGTCACTGCCGGCTACTTCCATTCGCGAATGCCGGACATGCCGGGCTACGTCCATCGCGAACGGCGCATCGACGGCGGTTGGGCGGCCGATCTGTTCCAGCGGCAGTAGATTCCCGCCGAAATGGCGACCTTCTCGGTCCGGTTCCTTGGCTGCAAGGTGTCGCACTCGGACGCGCAGGCGCTTCGCGAGCGCCTCGTCGCCGACGGGCACGAAGAGCTCCTGGGCGGTGCTGCCGACGTCGCGGTCGTGAACACGTGCTGCGTCACGCACGAGGCGGTCTCGAAGTCGCGTCAGGCTGCTTCCCGCGCCGCGCGGACGCACGGCCGCGTCTACGTGACCGGCTGCGCCGCAAACCTCGGCGGGGATGCGTTGGCCGGCTTGCCGGAGAACGTCGTCGTCGTCTCCCGTCCGAGCGAGGAGATCGCCGCGGCGGTCGCCGGCGACGTCGGGGCGATCGGTTGCGTCCAGGACGAAGCCCGCCTCGACCGTGTCCGCGCGTTCGTCAAGGTGCAGGACGGCTGCAGCTTCAGCTGCAACTTCTGCGTCATACCGCTCGTCCGTGGCGCCTCGCGCAGCCGCCGCGCCGACGCGGTGCTCGCGGAAATCCAGAAACGGGTGCGGCAGGGGCAACGCGAGATCGTGCTGACGGGGATCAACCTCGGCTGCTACCGCGACCGCGACGCGGGCTATACGCTCGCGCGCCTCGTACGCGACGCGGGCGCGGTGCGGGGAGTCGAGCGGCTGCGACTCTCCTCGATCGAGATCAACCACGTGAACGACGAGCTGATCGCGGCGCTCCGAGAGACGCCGGTGGCCGCGGGTCACCTCCACGTCCCGCTTCAGTCCGGCGACGACCGCGTCCTGCGCGCGATGGGCCGCCGCTACACGGCGGCGACCTATCTCCGCCGGCTCGCCGGCCTGGCGGACCTCAATCTGACCGCGGACGTGATCGTCGGCTTCCCCGCCGAGGACGAGCGCGCGTTCGAGCGCACACTCGACGTCGTCCGGCAGGCGGGCATCACGAAGGTGCACGTCTTCCCGTACTCGCCGCGGCCCGGGACGGTCACGGCCGCCGAGGACACCGTCCCGCCGCAGGTCAAGAAGGAGCGGAGCGCGCGCCTTCGCGCGCTCTCGCACGAAGCCTGCCTGGCACGGTGGCGCGAGAAAGTGGGCCGGGAAGACCTCGTCCTCGTCGACCGGCCTGGGCGCGGGTACGGCGACGACTACTCGCCGTGGCTCGTCGATCCCGCAGCGCCGCTCGGCAGGCTCCTGCCCGTGCGGGGCGGCGCGGTCGTGGACGAGGGGATCCTCGCCGCATGACCGAGGACTGCCTCTTCTGCCGGCTCGTCCGTGAGGGTGACCACGTTCATGCCGCGGACGGCTTCGTCGCCGTCAGCGACATCAATCCGCAGGCGGAGACGCACCTGCTCGTCCTGCCGGAGCGCCACGTCGACACCTTCCGCGACATCGAGGCCTTCCCGCCCGACGAGGCGAAGCGGATGCTCGAGTTCGTGGCCGAGACGGCGCGGGTCGCCGGCCTGGAGGACTATCGCGTCGTCGTCAACGTCGGCCCGGGCGCGGGCCAGACGGTGTTCCACCTCCACTGGCACATCCTCGGCGGCAGCATGCGAGGCTTGTCCGGATGAGTCTGATCGAGACGATCGAGGACGAGCTCAAGGAGGCCATGCGCGAGCGGGACAACGACCGCCGCGACGCACTGCGCCTGATCCTGAGCAGCCTTCGCTCGGCCGAGAAGGAGCTGCAGCGCCCGCTGACCGAGCAGGAGGAGCTCCAGGTCCTCCAGCGCGAGCGAAAGAAGCGCGTCGAGGCGGAGGAGGCGTTCCGCGCCGCCGGCCGGGAGGAGCAGGCGGACGCGGAGGACTTCGAGCTCGAGGTGCTCGAGGAGTTCATGCCCGAGCCGCTCAACGAGGAGGAGCTCGAGGAGATCGTCGACGACGCGATCGCCGAGAACGGCGCGACCAGTCTCCAGGATCTCGGGCGCGTGATGGCCGACGTGATGCCGCAGATCGCCGGCCGCGCCGACGGCTCCGCCGTCAGTCAGCTCGTCCGCGAAAAACTCGCCTGACCGCGGGCCTTCCGGGCCCGCTCCTTCGTGGAAAGTCTCACGACTTTCCACGACCGCTGAAGCCGGGCGCCGCTTTGCGGCCGCCCGGCCCAGGCGCGCTCATTCGCTTCCTTGACCCCTGGCCGCTTTGGCGAAACGGGCTCAGCCCGTTCCGCGGCGGTGCGTTTTTCCCCGAGGTCGAGGATCACGTCGGCGAGGAGGTCGATGTCTCGCTCACCGACGACTCATCCAGCTCGGCCAGGTAGCGCCCGCCTCCTCGAGAACGTAGGCCAGCGCCGCCGCCTCCTCGTCCCGGCGCTCGAGCGGATCGGACACGCATCGAACCTACACTGAGGGCGGTGCAGGAAACGCTGTCCGTTCCCAACGCCGTCGCGGCCGAGCTGGCCTCGATCGGCGACGGTGTCCTCGACCAGCTTCGCGAGCGGCTCCGCGTCGCGCTCCACTTGCGGGGCAACCGGCTGACGATCGAGGGCGAGGACGAGCAGGTCGGCCAGGTGCGCACGGTGATCGACGAGATCGTGGAGCTGGTCGAAGGAGGCCACGAGATCGGGCCGACCACGATCGACGCCGTGCTCGGTGTACTCGACCAGGGCGAGGACGTGCGCGGCGTCCTCGATGATGTCGTCTGGCGCCATCGCGGCAAGTGGATCGCACCGAAGACCGTGATGCAGAAGCGCTACGTCGACGCGATCCGCGACCACACCGTGACCTTCGCGATCGGGCCCGCCGGAACCGGCAAGACGTACCTCGCGATGGCCCTCGCAGTGGCTGCCCTGCAGGAGCGGCAGGTCAACCGGATCATCCTCACCCGTCCGGCGGTCGAGGCCGGGGAGCGCCTCGGCTTCCTGCCGGGAGACATGCTCGCAAAGGTCGACCCGTACCTCCGCCCGCTCTACGACGCGCTCTACGACATGCTCGACGTCGACCGGCTCGCCTCGTACATGGAACGCGGAATCGTCGAGGTCGCGCCGCTCGCCTTCATGCGCGGCCGGACGCTGAACGACTCGTTCATCATCCTCGACGAGGCGCAGAACACCTCGCCGGAGCAGATGCAGATGTTCCTGACGCGGCTCGGCTTCGGCTCGAAGGTCGTCGTCACCGGCGACATCACCCAGATCGATCTGCCTCGAGAGCAACGCTCCGGCCTGATCCAGGTGCAGAACATCCTCGAGGGCGTCGAAGGCATCGGGTTCATCCGGTTCGGGCACGAGGACGTCGTGCGCCACAAGCTCGTGCAGCGGATCGTCGAGGCCTACAAGGAGCACGCCGAGCAGACGGGCACCGCGCGCGAGCGATGATCGAGGTCGAGGTCGACAACCGCAGCGGCGGCGAGGTCGACGCGGACGGGGCGGTCGAGCTCGCGCGCGCGTCGCTCGCCGCGGAGGGGATCGCCGACGGCGAGCTAGGGCTCGCGTTCGTCGCGCCCGAGGAGATGCGGGCGCTGAAGCACGAGCACCTCGGGATCGACGAAGAGACCGACGTACTCTCCTTCCCGATCGACGGGCGCGAGCCGCTGCCGGAGGGCGTCCCGCGGCAGCTGGGCGACGTCGTCCTCTGCCCGGAGGTGGTCGGCGCCGAGTGGCGCTGGCCGCTCGTCCACGGGCTGCTCCACCTCCTGGGCTACGACCACGGCGCCGAGATGGCGAGCCGCGAGCAGGAGCTGCTCGCGTGAGCACGCGCCGCGCCCCCTCCATCCTCGACAGCTTCAACTATGCGATCGAGGGGATCATCCACGTCCTGCGCACGCAGCGGAACCTGCGCATC
>JBKKAR010000117.1:0-6854 GCA_046714355.1 Gaiellaceae bacterium
TGAAGCTCCCGCTCGAGCTCGTCGAGGGCGCCGCGGAGGATCTGGATTCGCTCGAGCACCGGCACCGCCTCGCCCGGCGTCAGCGACTCGCGCCGCTCGAGCTCCCGCGCCTCCTCGAGCGAGTTCAGCACGATCCCGATCAGCACGTTGATGACGACGAACGCCGCGACGAGCACGAAGCTGACGAAAAAGATCCACGACCACGGGTGGATCTCCATGCCGGCGTCCATGAGCTGCGGGAAGTCCTCGAGCGTCAGCATCACGAAGAGGGTCAGCATCGCCTCGCCGATGTTCCCCCAGTCGTCCGGCAGTTCGGCGCCGAAGAGCTGCCAGCCGACCATCCCGTACATGAACAAGATTAGCGTGGTCAGAACGGCCATGCTCGCGAGCGGCGGCAGGCTGCGGATGACCGCGGTGATCAGGATGCGGACGTCGGGGAGGAGGTGGACGACGCGGACGATCCGCGCCAGGCGCGCGAGGCGAAGGACGGTCGAGTTCTCGCGCAGCCCGGGGGCGAAGGCGAGGGAGACGGCGAGGAAGTCGAAGACGTTCCAGCCGTCGAGGAAGAACCGCCACGGCCGGGGGAGGTATGAGGCGATGCGAAGACTGATCTCGACCACGAAGAACGCGAGGAAGATCAGGTTGAGCAGGTCGAGCGTTTCGCCGTGCTCGCGTTCGAGCCCGGGGTAGGTCTGGAGCCCGAGCACGAGCGCGTTCGCCAGGATGACGGCTACCACCGCCGCGGTGAAGGCGTTCGAATCCACGATGCGCTGGAGCGGCTTCATCGGCCGCGGATTGTCGCAAGCGCGAGGTCAGCGCCGAGCATGTAGCGGCCGCCTGCAGGCGGCCCTAGCGCATCACCTGCGCACGTGCTTCACTCTAGTGCCGCCATCGTTCACCCCAGGGAGCCTCCCCTGCGCCACATCTGGCCGTCTCCTCGTCCCGCAGTCGTTGCACTGACCGCAGTCGCGGCCCAAGTCGCCCTGAACGTACCGCTCTGGGATTGGCACGATCGCGCGCCGGAGACGGCGACCGTGGCGGGAGTGGCGATCGCAGTCCTCGCGGGAGTTTTCGGCGGCGTTATCCCGGGGCTACTCGCAGCTGGTACCGGCTGGGCGCTGAACTTCTTCTTTGTGGTGGACGAGTCTGTCGAGGCGCTGCTTGCTCTGCCCGCCTGGCTCGTCGCCGGAGCAGCCGCAGGGTGGGTGGCGGCGCGCTTGCAGGAGAGGGCGCGAGAACAGGGACTCGCCGAGAGCCGGCTGGCGGCCGTCCGGGACGCCGCCTCCGACGCGATCCTGCGAATCGACCCCGACGGCGTGATCGCAGCCTGGAGCCCGGGTGCGCAGGCGCTGTACGGCTATGGGAGCGGCGAGATCGTTGGTCGTCCACTCGCCGACCTCTTCGCGGGGCCTGACCCCAACGAGCAGGCGGAGCGCCTCGTGGAGTCCGTGCGGAGTGGAGATCGACTCACGGACGAGGCGATGGATCACCGGAGGCGTGACGGAGGTGTCTTCTCCGCATCGGTCACGCTCATTCCGAGCGAGGACGAGGCCGGAGAGCCCATCGACGCGCTCGTCGTCGCCCGCGACGTCGGCGAGCTGCGACGGATCACGAAAGAGCTTCGCAACACCCAGGCGAGCTATCGCTCACTCACTGGACACTTGCCCCTCGTCACCTATGTCCAGTCGTTGGAAGGCGACGGGGAAACCGCCTACGTCAGCCCGCAGATCGACCGGCTCGTCGGCTACACCGCCGACGAATGGCTCGCGGATCCCGGCCTCTTCCTCCGACTGGTTCACCCGGACGACCGAGATCGTGTCGCCGCGGCGCGAGATGCGGTGGACGCGGCGAAGGGCGTACGGTCGAGCTACCGCATGACCTCACGCGACGGGCGCACCGTCTCGGTGCGGGACGAGGCAGTCGTGGTGCTGGACGAGTCGGGCCGGCCGCTCTGCATCCAGGGCTACCTGCTCGACGTCAGTGAGCGGAAGGCGGCCGAGGATGAGCGGAACGAGCTTCGATCGGCGGAGACGGCGACCGCCGCAGAGGCGCGGGATCGCCAGCGCAAGATCGATTTCGTGGCCGAGGCCGCTTCGGTGCTGGCGTCCTCGCTCGACGTTAGATCCACGGTCGGACAGGTTGCGGCGCTGGCCGCGCGCGACCTCGCCGAGTGGTGCGTCGTGGACGTCCTCAAGGAGGACGGAAGCTTGACCCGTCTCGCCGCGGAGCGAGCCGAACCCGCCGCGTTGTCCACCGAGCCCGAAGCCCAGCCCGACCCCGCAGTCCTCGACGTCATCCGGGAGGGCCGGCCCGAGCTCTCGGAGTCGCAAATGCGCCTTCCGCTCGTCTCCCGCGGCCGCCGCGCAGTCGGAGCGCTCACGCTCGTGACCGGCGAGCATGGGCGTCGTTACGTATCGGACGACCTCTTCTGGGCGCGGGCGATTGCGGGAATGATCGCGCTGGCCATCGATACCTCGCGCCTGCACGCCGAGGTCGAGGCGCGTTCGGATGCGAACAAGGTGCTCACTCATGTCGGCGACGGCGTCTTCCTCCTCGACCGGGGAGGGCTCATCCGCCTCTGGAACCCTGCCGCGGCGGCCATCACCGGTGTGTCGGCGGAGGCCGCGGTGGGCAAGGCGGCCTCGGAGGCGATTCCCGGCTGGAAGGAGGTATCCGAGCGCGTCCCGGTCGGCACGACACGCGAGCCCGTCCGCGCCTCGACCCTGCCGCTGGACACCGAGCGCGGCGAGCGTTGGATCTCGATCTCCGGCGTGGAGTTCTTCGGCGGCACGGTCTACGCGCTCCGGGACATCACCGAGGAGCACCGGCTCGACGATCTCAAGGCGGAGTTCATCGCCACGGCTTCACACGAGCTCCGTACGCCCTTGGCGGCCGTCTACGGCGCTGCACAGACGCTGCGCCGGCACGACTTCGCGCTCGACGACGCGGGACGCGAGCGGTTCATCTCGATGATCGTCGACGAGTCCGAGCGCCTGGCTGCCATCGTCAACCAGATCCTGCTCGCCAACCAGCTCGAGGTCGGGCGGCTCGATCTCGTGACCGAGCCGTTCGATGCCGGGGACCTGCTCGAGCGAGTGGTCGAGTCGGCGCGGACCCACGCGCCGTCGCACATCACGTTCGACGTCCAAGTTCCGGAGAGTGTTCCGCCGGTCGCCGCAGACAAGGACCGAGCGCGGCAGATCCTCGTGAACCTCGTGGAGAACGCCGTCAAGTACTCGCCCGGCGGGGGACGAATCGAGCTGGGCTTGGAGCCAGAGGACGGGATGGTGCTGTTCCGCGTCGTCGACGAAGGCATGGGAATCCCCGCCGACGAGCAACGCCGGATCTTCGAGAAGTTCTACCGGCTGGATCCGAACATGACCCAGGGCATCGGCGGAACCGGACTCGGGCTCTACATCTGCAGTGAGCTCGTCGAGCGGATGGGCGGGCAGATCTGGCTCGAGTCGGAGGAGGGCAAGGGCGCCGCGTTCTTCTTCCAGCTCCCGAGCGCCAGCTCACACCCGGCCTTGCCGAAGATGCTGGAGCCGTCGGAGAAGGAGCAGGCGAGCTCAGCGCCGTCGGCCCAGATCGACGTCGGCAGCTAGCCGTCTAGCGACCGCATCATGATGCTATGGTGCGGATATGCGCAAGTCGCGAACCACTGTAACACTGGACGAGCGCGTTCTCCGCGCCGTTCGGATCAAGGCGGCCCGCACTGGTCGACGAGACAGCGACGTCATCGAGGAGGCGCTCCGCCGGGAGCTCGGTCTCGACCTGATGGACGGCATCTGGGCGAAGGCGGACCTTGAGGAAGATGAGGCGATGCGGCTCGCCGTCGAGGCTCAGCACGAATCCCGTCGCGCGTAGCGCGTGCGGGTCGTCTTCGACGTCAACGTTCTCGTATCAGCGCTTCTCTCACGGGCCGGCGCTCCGGCACGGCTCGTCGAACGGTGGCTGGAGGGCGAGTTCGAGCTCGTCGTGTGCCCGGCCCTGCTGGCAGAGGCCGAGCGCGTGCTCGCTCGTCCGAAGTTGCGAGGGCGGATCGACGGAGTTGATGCGGGGCAGTTCCTCGCCCTCGTCGCGGAACTGGCAGAAACCGTCTCGGATCCCGAAGGCTTGCCGTCGCTTCGTTCGGCAGATCCCGGCGACGATTACCTGATTGCGGTCGCCACGCGGGAAGGCGTGTCGCTCGTCTCGGGAGACGAGCATCTGCTTGCGCTTCGCGATCGCGCGCCCGTGCTCTCGCCCCGTGAGCTGCTCGATCACCTCGAGCGCGGTTAGAGCTCAGCGGCTCCGCAGGCGACGCGCCTGGTGCTGGTCGTACCAGAGCCGCTTGCGCGCCGCCGGGCTGTACGCGGCCGCGCTGATGTCGAAGTCAACACCGGCTTCGCGCAGCGTGTGTTGGGCCGCGTCGAAGTTGCTGGTGTCGGCGAGCCGGATCGCCTCTTCCCGGGCTCGCGCCGCCTTGAGGAGCAGAACCTCCTCCTGCACCTCGCCATCCGGAGCGATCCCAGCCGCCTCGGCGGCCGACACGGCATTCGCGGTCACCGGGATCGTCAGCTCGTGGTGCGCGATCTCGTCTCCGACCGATACGTACCGCAGGACGAGATCGGCGAGATGCACCGGCCCGAGCTCTGCGAGCCGCGGCACCTGGAGCGAGAAGACGATGCGGCGCCGTTCGCCGCCGTAGCCGTCCCCGAGCTGCACCTGCACGCCGCCGGACACCGCGAGGTGCGGGTATTCGTTCAGGATCCCGACCACTTCGACGTGCTCCTGCGGCCGGATTTCGAGGCTGACGTTCTGCGCGACGACGCTCGTGAGCCCCTCGAGCTCGGCGGCGAAGATCGCCGGAGCCGCGTCGGGCGTCTCGGCGTAGTGGGCGTTCCCGCCGCCGGCGTCGGCCATCTGCGTCAGGAGCTCCTCCGCGAAGGCGTGGCCGAAGCCGATCGTCGAGGTGCCCACCCGCTCGGCGCCGGCGCGGCGCGAGAGCTCGACGAGCGCGCCCTCGTCCGTGATCCCGACGTTCGCGAGTCCGTCCGTGAGCAGCAAGATCTTCCCGCGGTCGCCCTGGAGCTGCTCGAGCCCCTTGAGCCAGCCGCCCGAGAGGTTCGTCGAGCCACCGGGCCAGATCGAGGCGATCGCGGCGCGCAGCGGCGCCTGTTCGACGGGCGCGAGTGGGGCCAGCAGCCGGACGCTGTCGTCGTAGTCGACGAGGGCGAGCTCGTCCTGCGGGCGGAGCCGAGAGACGAGCCAGGCGGCGCAGCGCTTGGCGACCTCGAGCTTCTCGCCGGCCATCGAGCCGGAGCGGTCGAGGACGAGCGCGAGCCGAAGCGGAGGCCGCGCCGCGGCGTCGGGCGCGTCCGGGATCGCGATCTCGACCATCGCGTGCAGTTCATGCTCGGCCTCGGCGGCGAGCAGCGTGTGTTCCAGGCGGACAGATGCGTTCATGCCGGAGAGTCACCCGGCGGCGGCCGTCCTCTTACGGGCGGATCTACCGCCTGCGCCGCCGCTTGCTCGCCTCGGCGCGCGTGAGCCGGGTTGCCGCGCGCGCGTAGGCGACCAGGCCTTCGCGCGGCCCCACCGACCAGACGCGCACGAGGCCGGGGGCGCCGTCGAGCGGCTCGTTGCGGTAGACGATCCGGTAGCGCGGCTTGCCTTTCCGCTCCGCGACGTCGAAGCGGAGCTTGCGGCAGTCCTTGACCGCGCGGAGGTTGTAGCGCTCCCAGAGATCGTCGCCGGCCCAGGGGTTGTCGCGCAGCTCGCTCATCCGCGCGATCGCGGCATCCACGAGGGCTTCGTCCTCGGCGGCCAGCTCGCGAAGGTCGTCAGTGACTTCCGGCTCGGCGGCGACGCGGTATCGCTCACTCGGCAAGCAGGTGGTCCCGGCCGAACTGCCGTGCGAGCTCTTCCAGCGGGATCAGCTGCTCCACCGGGGTCGGGTCGGCGAGCCGCTCCTGCGCCAGCAGGACGATCCCCAGGTCCTCGAGCTCCTCGAGGAGTTCCTTGTTCTCCCGTTCGGCCTCCTCGAGCCGCTCGACCGCTGCGACCGCGTCGATCTCCGGCACCAACAGCAGCCCGCCCTTCCGGTGCGGCCCGACCGATTGGGCCCGCTCGAGCAACGAGCGGCTCGGCTTCTTCAGCTTGCCGAACCTGCCGGCCAGCTCGTGGAGCCGCCGGCGGGCTTCCTCGAGCGTCAGCGTCGGCACGCCGGCTCGTGCTTCGCCACCCTTGACACGTGCCATCGGGGCACCTCCAAAAAGACGTACGGACTTACGTACGACATTATAGCGGCTGATTCGAGACGGTCGAGGCGCTCGTCCGCGAGTTTCGCCCGCTCAAGATCTTCCTCTTGGGCTCCCGCGCGCGCTCGCACAGCAAGCAGCCGACAAGGCCTTGAAGGCCGTCCTCGTTCACGAGGGGATCCCGCTCCAGTTCACGCACAACCTCGAGCTGCTGCGGGACCTCGTTCCGGACGGACGGAGGATGCGTGCAGTCGAGGGGAACCTGCGGCAGCTTTCCGAGCGGGCGGTCATTCCGCGCTACCCGGGGCTGGGCCCGACGCCACTCCAGAGGATGCGCGCGAGGAGGTCGCCCTGGCCCGAGCCATCGTGGACGCGGCGCGAGCCGACATCGAGAGCGTCAGTTCGTAAATCGCGGCCCTTCGACCGGAAGTCCCCCGGCGGCCCGCCGTCGTCTTACGCGCGGACTACGTGTGCCTTCCCGGGGTTACCAGACGTAGTACCCGGGCGGCGGCTTGCCCGTACGCCGGGCCTCGGCTGCCTCTGCAAGCACGATGCGGATAGCCTCGGCCTCCTCACTGTCCCGGTCAAACGGAATCGTCGCGGGAGCTGGTG
>JBKKAR010000118.1:0-4296 GCA_046714355.1 Gaiellaceae bacterium
CCACGCGCGGCTGTCACGACCGCCTCGACCTCGGGATAGTCGTGCGGGTAGTCGACGGCGAAGAGCCGGATCCCGCGGCGGTTGACGGCGCGGAAGCCCGACGTCGTGTCGGTCATCCGCTGCCGGACGCGGAGCGAGACGAGAGCGGCGAACAGGCTGATCCCCACCCGACGCGTGAGCGGCGCCCGGTAGGCGCGCGCGCCGGAGAAGCGCGTTCCGATCGTCATGTCGGCGCGGCCCGCGAGCACCGGCTCGAGCAGTCGCCCGAGCTCACGTGCGTCGTGCTGGCCGTCGCCGTCCACCTGCACGGCGACGTCGAAACCGCGCTCGAGCGCGTACATGTATCCGGCCTGGACGGCGCCACCGATCCCGAGATTCAGCGGGAGGCGCAGGACGCGAGCGCCCGCCTCCTCTGCGCAGGCCGCAGTGGCGTCGGTCGAGCCGTCGTCCACGACGAGCACCTCGAAGGACGGGTCGAAATCGCGAACCTCGAAGACGACCTCGCCGATCGAGGCCTCCTCGTTGTACGCGGGCACGATCACGAGGCACCGTGGAACTTCCCGGCGCGCGTCGGCCGCAGTGAGCGCAACCGCCTGAGTCACGCCGTATCTATCGGCCGTCTAGAGCAGTTTCTTGACCAGCGACCAGTAACGGGCGACGAAGGGGTTCAGCGCTCGAACAGGTGCCGGCACGGGGATCATCCCCGGCGCCAGCACCGGGCTCAAGAAGCGCGCCAGCTCCCGGTCGCTCACGCGGCGCAAATTCTGCGTCTCCCGGCGGTGCCGGCGCAGCCAGCCGACGTTCCGGAGCAGCCAGCCCCATCCGGCGACCTTGTCCCCGGCCCAGCCCTCCTTGAGCGCGAGCCCGAGCATTGCCACCTCGGTGGAAGCGAGCACCGGAGAGAGCAGAAAGAGCAGTCGTGGAGAGAAGGCCGAGAGGACGAACACGAGGCGGTTCCGCTCCAGGAGATAGCGCTTTTCGGGGTTCCGGCCGAACTCGTAGTCGTGGAGGACGTCGGCCGCGGGACTGACCACGACGCGCAACCCGCGGAGCCGCACGCGCCACCCGAGCTCGAGGTCCTCCTGGTACATGAAGAGCTCTTCGGTGAAGCCGCCGAGCTCCTCGAAGAGGTTTCGCCGGATCGCCATCGCCGCGCCGCTCGGGAACGGGACGTCCCGCAGCTCGGAGATGCTGTCGGCCGGCTCGCCGTAGGCGCCCGCCCACGCGATTCCCGTCACGTGCACTTCGTTCCCCGCAGAGTTGAGCGTCTCCGGGGCGTCGAGGAGCCGCAGGCGCGCCGTGACGATGCCGATGGACGGATCCTCGAGCGGCGCGACGAGCCCCGCCAACGCCCCTGGCGTCACGACGGTGTCCGGGTTCAGGAACACGAGAGCCTCCCCCGTCGCCTGTCGGGCGCCGAGGTTGTTCCCGGCGGCGTAGCCGAGATTGTGGCCGGGAGAGACGACGGTGACGCCGTCGCGCCGCCCGGCGTCCTCGATCTCGGCACCGCCCTCGCCGTTGTCCACGACGATCACCTCGGAAGGCGCCTCAGACGCAAGCGAGTCGAGCAGCCGACCGAGCGCCTCGCCCGAGCGGTATGCCACCGTGATGACGGTCGAGGTTAGTACGCGCCCTTCCCGGCCACGACCGCCGGGATCGTCCGCAGCAGGATCGAGATGTCCAGCCAGATCGACCAGTTCTCCAGGTAATAGAAGTCGAGTCGGACGAGATCGTCGAACTCGAGGTCGGAACGGCCGGCGATCTGCCACAGGCCGGTCATCCCGGGCAGAACCAGGTAGCGCTTGCGGTGCCAGTCGTCGAGCAGCCTGTAGTCCCGGATCGGGAGCGGCCGCGGCCCCACGAGGCTCATCTCGCCGCGAAGCACGTTCAGCACCTGCGGGACCTCGTCGATCGAGAACCGCCGGAGAAAGGCGCCGACGCGGGTCACCCGCGGGTCGTCGCGAAGCTTGAAGAGTGCGCCCTCCGCCTCGTTCGCCGCCTCGAGCTCACCCTGAATCTCGGCGGCGCCGGCGCGCATCGTCCGGAACTTGAACATCTCGAACTCGCGCTCGTTGAGGCCGACGCGCCGATCCCGGTAGTGGACCGGCCCGCGCGAGTTGAGCTTGATCGCCGCGGCGATCGCGATCCACAGAGGAAGACCGATGACGACGATGAGCCCGCTGACGACGAGGTCGAACGTTCGCTTGACCATCCAGTCCGTCCCTGCGAACGCCGGCGGGCGGAGCTCGAAGAGTGGGACGCCCTGGCCGGGGATGTAATCGGCTCGTTGTGTCAGGAGCTCCGTCGTCGTCGGCGCCAGCCGGATTCGAACGCCACGCCGGTGGGCCAGGTCGACGAGCTCGAGCAGCTGACGGTCGTCGAAGTCCGCCTCGGCGACGATCAGCTCGTCGACGTCGTACTGGGCCACGACCTGCGCCAGGTCACCGACCTGCCCGAGAAACGGCAGCGGCATCCCATCCTGGGACGGCCCCACAGCGCCGACGAAGTCGTACCGGATCCCGCTTCGTCCCTCGCCGAGGATCCGGCGGAGGTGGCCGACCCGGTCGCGATCGCCGACGAGAACCGCCTTTCGCCGCACGCCGGCAAGCCGGAGCAGATCGCCGGTCACGACGTCGTAGCTCGCCCGGAGCAGCCCGACGAAGATCGCGGACAGGAGGACGGCCGTCGGTGTCAGGCCGTACGTTCCGAACTCGCGGTTCGTCCCCACCCCATAAACGATCCCGACGAGGCCCGCGAGGATCAGCGAGCCGAGGATCTTGCCGCCGCCTCCGCGCCGCTCTCGCTCGGCGTAGAGCCCGGCGCGCCAGAAGACGAGGAGCACGACGAGCGCGAGGAACGGAAGCCACTCGGACTCCGCCCGCCAGAGCGCACCCCAGAGGATCTCGTCGCCGTAGTAGAGCGACCGGAGCACGAACGCGCCGTACAGGCCGAGGACGAGCCCGCAGAGGTCGAGGAAGATCAGCGACAGGATGCTGAGCGCCCGGCGCACGAAAGCTGTGAGCGGGCTGCCCAAGACGTGCTGCCGCGCCGAGCGGATGTCTCCGACAGCGGGCGGCGCGGCATCCCTCGGCGCTTCCTTGGTAGCCACGGGGCGACGAATTCTACGTTCGCCGCCCCGTGGCCATTCCTTGCACTAGAGCGTTATCGCCTGAAGGTCTGGAAGACGCGGAAGGCGGGCTTGCGCTCGCCGCGCCGGGTGACGACGCCCGACTGCCAGCCGCTGAGGCGCGGCTCGTCGCGGATCAGGAACCAGATGAACATGTCGATCCGCCGCGTCTTCTTCGCCAACGCGATCGCCTGCTGCATGTAGAGGGCCTGGTTGCGGTACGAGACGCCGAAGAGGCGATCCGGCGGATTCGTCTGGTAGCCGTATTCGGTGACCCAGACGCGGGTCTTGCGGCCCCAGAGCCGGTTGACCTGCTTGATCAGGACACCGATGTTCCCCATCGTCACGGCCTTCTTCGACTTCGACACCGTCGTCGGCTTCTCCGAGCGGTGGCCGTAGTAGGGGTGATGCGCGTAGGCGTCCATCCGCCGCAGCCCGGCGCTGCGCAGCGCGGTCATGAAGACGAGCGGGGAGGCCGACGCCCGTGAGCTGCGCGGCGCGTCGTTGCCGCGCGGCCCGGTGGCGCCGCAGGCAACCTTCTCGCCGGCGAGCCGCGTCGCATGGACGCCGGCCCAGATCGCCGAGCAGATCTTCGCGTAGTCATACGCGGCCTGGACGCGCCACTTGCGCTGAACCATCTTCCACTGCGGGCTGAGGAAAATCGGGTTGTTGGGCTCGTTCCAGGCCAGCCATCTCCGGACGGCCGGGAGGACGCGCTCAGGCTCGTTCTCCTTCTCCTTGACGACGTAGGTGCCGCTGTAGCGCAGCGCGGCCGCGGTTGCGAAGAGGCGCAAGTCGAGCGGGCGGCGCGGAACCTGGTTCCTCGCGCGGCCGGCCCAGCGCGGCGTCCCGTAGATCGCGAGCAGGACACGGATCCCCTTCTTGTCGGCCTGGGTGATCACGTTGTCGACCGCCGTCCAGTTATAGGCCGGATCGGCCGGATCGGCGGGACGAGCCGGGCGGCGCTTGGCCACGGTCGACCAGTCGAGCGTCGTGCGGACGACCCCGGCCCGCAGCAACCTGAGCTGAGTGAAGGCCCAGTCGGTGTTCCCGTAGACCTGGGCGTCGTCGTAGAAGCCGAAGAGCATGCGCGAGGCACTCGTGCGCTGCGACGCCGAGTCGGCGTCGCGCGACGCGGATGCGGCGACGCCTCCTGCGACAAGGCTTAA
>JBKKAR010000119.1:0-18338 GCA_046714355.1 Gaiellaceae bacterium
CCTGGCCGACCTGGTCGTCCTGAGCGTGACCGGCGGCATCCTCGCAGGGCTTTCGCGCGAGACCCACGCCGCCCAGACGGAGCTCGCGCGCGACCGAACCGCGGACGTCTCCGCCTCCGGCCGCGACCCGACGGGACGGCACCGATCTACGAGTGGGATCGGCCGGGAATCGAGCGCGCCGGGCCTCCCTCGCCGGCTGCGGACATCCGGCGGATCTTCGAGACTGGCGAGCCGGTCATCCTCGTCGACACGGAAAGGGCCGACCCCGAGACCCGGGCCTGGGCAGAGAGCATCGGCGCCCGATCGATCGTCGCCTGGCCGGTGACCTGGCGCGGCGAGGTCACCGCCGTCCTCGGCCTCACTGATGTGCACCCGCGGGACTGGGAGGTCGATGGCCTGCCGCTGATCAGACGTGTCGCCCCACTCGTCGGAGCCGCCCTGGCCCAGGCCGAGGCGTTCGTGGAGCTCCAGCGCTTAACGGAGCTTCGAGCGGAGCTCGTTGCCCGCGTCTCCCACGAGCTGCGGACGCCGCTCACGTCGACGATCGGTTTCCTCCGGACGCTGGAGCGCAGCGACCTCGACGTGGAGGACTCGGAGCGCGAGAAGTTCCTGTCGATCGCGCGCAGCGAGGCCGAGCGGCTGGCGACGCTGGTCGACGACCTCCTCGAGCTGGCGAGACTGGAGCGGGGCCAGACGCGCCTCCGGATCGAGCCGGTCGACGTCGGCGAGTTGGCCGAGCGCGCCGCGCGGGGACTCGAGTTCCCTCCCGGCCGCATCGTCGCGTTGGAGATCCCGGCGGGTCAGATCGCGTCCGCCGACCCCGAGCGGCTGCTGCAGGTGCTCTCGAACCTGCTCGCGAACGCCCTCCGCCACGGCGAAGGCGGCATCGTCGTCTCGTCACGCGCCGGGGACGCTGAACTCGAGATCTCGGTCTCCGACGAAGGTCTCGGCGTCCCGCTCGACCAGGTCGGCGAGCTCTTCCAACCGTTCGCGCGCGGAAGCGGCGGCGCGAGCGGGACAGGCCTCGGACTCCCGATCGCCCGAGCGCTGGTCGAGGCGCACGGCGGCACGCTCGAATACCGGCCGCAGAACGACGGCCGACCTCACGCGTTTGTGATCTCGCTGCCAGATCCCGCCACGGAACGGGCTTTTGCCCGTTCCGTAACTCGCGCTCGAGGACAAAGGAAGGATCCCGCAGCTTCGACGCCGCGCGCCGCAAAGCGGCGCCTGGCTCCAAGGGTCGCTGAAAGTCGTGAGACTTTCAGCGAAAGAGCGGCGCCAGCCGGCTCATGCGCCGTGGCACTTCTTGAACTTCTTGCCGGAGCCGCAGGGGCACGCGTCGTTGCGTCCGACCTTGTCGTACTCGGAGGCGACGCGCGGCTGCTGGGTGGCGACGCTGGTGGCCCCACCTCCGACGGCACCGGCCTGCGCTCCGACCATCGCCCCGGCCCCGGCCGCGGCGATCGCGTCAGAGCCGGCAAGCGACTGGTGCTCGTAAGCGAGTGCGCCGTTTCCACTCCCGTCGAAGTCGCCTCCCGAAAGGTCGGCAAGGTCGTCGGCGTCGCCTGGCTCGACCTCGGCGTGGAAGAGCAGCGACACGACCTCGGCGCGGATCTCGCGATTGAGCTGATCGAACATCAGATGGCCCTCGTGCCGGTACTCGACCAGCGGGTCCTTCTGTGCCATGGCCCTGAGGTGGACCCCTTCGCGGAGGTAATCCATGTTCTCCAGGTGCTCGCGCCACCGCTGGTCAACGACCTGAAGCATCACGTAGCGCTCAACCTGCCGCGCGAGCTCGTCGCCCCAGCCCGTCGTCCGGTCCTGGTATTCCTCGCGGGCCGTCTCGCAGAAGTCGTCGACGAGCGCCTCGCGGCTCATCTCGGGGAGGTCTTCGCGAAGCTCCTCCTCCGTCATGTCGGTCCCGAACGTGTCGTTCATCGCCTTGACGAGCTCGGCGACGTCCCATTCCTCCGTGAACTCTTCGACGGTGTACTCGGCTACGAGCGCCTCGACGACGTCGTCGATCCAACCGTTGACATCCTCGGAGAGGTCGTCGCCTTCGAGGACCCGGCGGCGCTGCTCGTAGATGACCTGACGCTGGAGATTCAGGACGTCGTCGTACTTGAGGACGTTCTTCCGCATGACGAAGTTCTGCTCCTCGACCTTCTTCTGCGCGCTCTCGATCTGCTTCGAGAGGATCGAGGCCTCCATGGGCTGCTCGTCGGGGAGCTTGAAGCGCTCCATGATGTTGTAGATCCGGTCGCCGGCGAAGAGGCGGACGACCTGGTCCTGCCCGGAGAGGTAGTACCGGGACTCGCCGGGGTCGCCCTGTCGGCCGGAGCGGCCACGGAGCTGGTTGTCGATGCGGCGCGCCTCGTGGCGTTCGGTGCCCAAGACGTACAGGCCGCCGAGCTCGCGGACACCCTCCGCGAGCTTGATGTCGACGCCGCGGCCGGCCATGTTCGTCGAGATGGTGACCGCGCCGATCTGACCGGCGTCCTCGATGATCTCGGCTTCGCGCTCGTGCTCCTTGGCGTTCAGGACGGAGTGCTCAACGCCGCGCCGCTGCAGGCGCTGAGCGAGATGCTCAGAGGTCTCGACGTCGATCGTTCCGACCAGGACGGGCTGCCCGGCCGCGTTCCGCTCGACGATGTCCTCCACGACCGCGTCGAACTTCGCGTCCTTCGTCTTGAAGATGAGGTCGTTCTGGTCTGCGCGGACGACCTGGACGTTCGTCGGGATCTCGACGACGTTGAGCCCGTAGATCTCGACGAATTCCTTCTCCTCCGTTTTGGCCGTACCGGTCATGCCGGCGAGCTTCTCGTAGAGGCGGAAGTAGTTCTGGAGCGTGATCGTCGCGAGCGTGACGTGCTCCTCCTGCACCCGGACGCCCTCCTTGGCCTCGATCGCCTGGTGCAGGCCCTCCGACCAGCGGCGCCCCTCCATGATCCGGCCCGTGAACTCGTCGACGATCTTGACCTCGCCGTCCTGGATGACGTAATCCTGGTCTCGGTGGTAGAGCGCCTGGGCCTTGAGCGCCTGGTTCAGATGGTTGACGAGCTGGACATTGCGCGGGTCGTAGAGGTTGTCGATCCTGAGCGCACGCTCGATCTTCTCGATCGCCGCCTGGCTGGGCGAGACCGTCTTGTGCTTCTCGTCGTAGGTGTAGTCGAGCCCGGACTGCTCCGTTTCGTCGATCCCCTTGGGGGTCACGCCCTCGCTCTGCTTGCCCTCGAGAGTCTTCACGACGCGGGCAAAGTCGAAGTACATCTGAGCCGCGACCTCGGGCTCGCCCGAGATGATCAGCGGCGTCCGCGCCTCGTCGATGAGGATCGAGTCGACCTCGTCCACGATCGCGTAGAAGTAGCCGCGCTGCACGGTCCCCTCGAGCGAGACCGCCATGTTGTCGCGGAGGTAGTCGAATCCGAACTCGGAGTTCGTCCCGTAAGTGACGTCGGCCTCGTACGCGCGCTTGCGCTCGGCGAACGGCATCATGTTCTGGATGAAGCCCACCTTCATCCCGAGGGCGTCCCAGACCGGCTTCGTCCACTCAGGGTCGCGCTTGGCGAGGTAGTCGTTGACGGTGACGAGGTGGACGTTGTTGCCGGTCAGCGCGTTCAGGTAGAGCGGCATCGTCGCGACGAACGTCTTTCCCTCGCCCGTCTTCATCTCGCCGATGTCGCCCTCGTGAAGGGCGATCCCGCCCATCAGCTGGACGTCGAAAAGCCGCACGTCCATCGTCCGCTTGAACGCCTCGCGGACGGCTGCGTAGGCCTCGAAGAGCACGTCCTCGGTCGTCTCGCCGGCTGCGATCCGTTCTCGGAGCTCAGTCGTCTTGGCCGGCAGATCCGCCTGTTCGAACCCCTCCTCGAGGGTGCCGATGTAGGCGGCCTGGTTCTTGAGCCGCTTGAGGCGCCGGCCTTCGCCGACGCGAAGAAACTTTTCGAAGTTGCCGAGATCGGTGGCCACGAACCTAGGGTATCGGAGGTAACCCGCCTCGCCCTGAGCGGGTCATGCAGGCCTCACAAAGGGTTTACCTTGACCGCCCAGAGGTCGCCGTCCAGCCGCTCCGCACGCAGGACGAATTCCGCGTGGGACGCGGCTCCGTGCGCCTCGAGCGTCGGGATGCTCTCCCAGGCGGGCCGGTCGTCCAGGAGCAAGGTTCGCTCGCCGTCCTGGACCGCGAGGCTGACCGTGTCGCCAGGGACGTCCTCCGGAACCTCGATCACCTCGATCCGGTTCCCCGCGACGCCCCAGATGCCGCCGTCGCGTCTGACCGCGACGGCCCGGTACGGAGGCGGTAGCGACTGCTCTAGAGCATCAGCAAGTGTCGCCAGCGCGCCCTCGGGGACGGTGTCGTCGACGAGCACGGTCCCGTCCGGAAGCACGGTGAACTCGATCTCGTCACCGGCTAGACCGGGCGCCTCCGCGGTTGCGACGGCGTCCCACCGGCGGGGCCGCCCGCCGTGCAGCACGTCAAGCGTGCCGGCGAACGACGGTGGCGTCACCGGCTCGTCGGCGGACTGCCATTCGAGCAGCTCCGTGCCTTCCGCGAGCTCTTCGTGCAGCGGCTTTCGCCGTCGCCAGAAAGCCACGTGAACTTAGTGCCCCTCCAGGCAATACACGCCTGCTTCTGCCCCGCGATCACGCGGCGCCCGAGCCGACCCTCGTCCTCGCCAAGGCCGCCTGGTCTTGCCTCGTCCGAGTGCGCGCTCTGGCTTGGTGCTCGCGACCCAGAAGCGGGGCAGCATCACCTGAAGGGGCACTACGTCTGCGGCTCGATCAGACCGTACGCGCCGTCCCGCCGACGGTAGACGACGTTCACGTCTCCTGTGTCGGCGTTCTGGAAGACGAAGAAGTCGTGCCCCACGAGCTCGAGCTGGAGCACGGCCTCCTCGGAGCTCATCGGCTTGACCGCGAACTGCTTCGACTTGACGATCGTCGGCTCGTCGTCGAACGGAATCGCATCCTCGGGGATCCCGGCCGTGTCGGGCTGCTGACCGCGCCGCGGTCGCCGCTTCTCGCGGTAGCGCTTGACCTGACGCTCGAGCTTGTCCACGAGCTGGTCGATCGAGGCCTTGTGGTCGGCCGAAGCCTCACGCGCCCGGAGGACCGGGCCCTTCGTCCAGATCGTCGCCTCGGCGACGTGATTCAGCGAGATCGAGGGGTTCCGTTCGACCGCGAGCTCGAGTTCGACCCGCGTCGGGTCCGCCAGTTGGCGTTCGAGCTTCGAAAGCTTCTCCTCCGCGTACTCACGAATCGAATCGGTGACCTCGACGTTCTTGCCCTTCACCTGGAGCCGCACCGCGCCCTCCCGAGATCGCCGTTGCCGGTCGCCCCACCGATTGTATTGACCGGACGGTGCGCGCGAAGGTGATCACGTCGATGCGCACGGCACCTGCCTTTCGGAGCGCGGACGCGCCCGCCGAGACGGTCGAGCCGGTCGTGTAGACGTCGTCCACCAGCACGAGGCGTCTGGGCACCCGCCGGCGAGCGACGAACGCGCCCGCCACGTTCCGCCGGCGCTCGGCGATCGTCAGGCCTCGCTGACGCCGTGGCGTCCTCGACTGGGCAAGCGCATCGAGCGCGGGCAGGCGCCAGCGCCGCCCGAGCTCGCGGGCGAGACGCTCCGCCGGATGATGGCCGCGGCGAAGACTTCGGTCGCCGTCCGGCGGGACGAACACCACCACATCTGCGCCGGGGCAGGCGACCGCGTCGTAGACCACGTCCGCGGCTATGTCGGCCAGCTGCCGGAGGCCACGCTCCTTCCACGCCGCGACCAGGGCGGGGACCGCGTCTTCGTATGCCACCGCGGCCCGAGCGGAGGCGAACGCGAGCCGTCGCCCCGCGCATTCACGGCAGCGGGAGACAGGCCACAACGTCGGCGCCCCGCAGCGCGCGCAGTGGGTGCCGAGCAGGAGTGGGAGCGCAGCCCTGCAGCCCGCGCAGAGATCCGCATCCGCACCCAGGCGGGCGCAATACACGCAGCGGCGCGGCAGGAGGAGGTCGAGAACCACATCGCCCCGACGCTAGAGAGAAAAGACGCACGCGTGGCGCGCGGATATGTGACGAAGTCGCTACTTCTCGAGCGAGTATTCGGTGCGTCTCGGCAGCCCGTGCAGATCCCGCATCCGGTTGTCGGCGTCGAGTAGCTGCTCGCGGTCGCCGATATCGAGCCAGCCGCCGGGAAAGCGATAGCCGTACACCGGGACGCGCGGGTAGAGCCAGACGACGAAACGGCCGGGCTGATCGGGCGAGTTACCTTCGTCGAGATACTGGTGCACGAGCGCTGCGTGGTCGGCGCGGAAGAGATAGACCGCGATCCCGGCGAGTGTGCTGGTCGGCTCCTCGGGCTTCTCGACGAACAAGGTGATGCGGTCGTCGTCGGCGAGCTCGACCATCGCGTACTTGCGCATGAGCTCCAGGTTGCGTACGTGGTGGACCGCGATCGCGCTCCCGTCTCCCTTCGAGCCCCAGAACGACACGAACTCGCCGAGGTCGAAGTCGAAGAGGTTATCCCCGGCCACGACGAGGAGATCCTCTCCCTCCAGGCCGGTCCGCTCTAGCACGAACCGAACGTCTCCGATCGCTCCCAGCCGATCGTCGTTGGAGCTCGTCTCGTCGTCGTGCACCGACACCGGCAGGGGACGCTCGACGCGCTTCGTCCACGCACGAAAGTCGGCGGCGAAGCGCGAGTTCGTCACCACGTGGAGCTCGTCGACCTCCTCGACGGCGGCGATCTTGTCGTAGAGGTAGTCGAGCATCGGCCGCCCGGCAAGCGGCAGGAGCGGCTTCGCGACCTCGTCGGTGAGGGGGCTCAGCCGGGTGGCGTACCCGGCCGCGAGCACCAGCGCCTTCAGCTTTTTACGTCCCCTCGTTCCAGGAGGCGAGGTAGTTCGCCTGCTCCTCGGTCAGCCGGTCGATCGTGATTCCCATCGTCTCGAGCTTGAGGCGGGCGATCTCGCGGTCGATCACGTCCGGCACCGGATACACCTTGCGCTCGAGCTCGGCGGCGTTCTCGACCGCGTACTCGGCGGAAAGCGCCTGGTTCGCAAACGACATATCCATGACGATCGCGGGATGCCCCTCCGCCGCGGCGAGGTTGATCAAACGTCCGTCGCCGAGCAGGTAGAGACGCCGGCCGTCCTCGAGGGTGAACTCCTCGACGTAGGCACGCGCTTCCCGCACCTCGGCGGCGATCTGACGCAGTGCGGAGATCTCGATCTCGACGTTGAAGTGACCTGTGTTGGCGAGGATCGCCCCGTCCTTCATCCGCACCATGTGCTCGCGGGCGATCACCGACTTGTCGCCGGTCGCCGTGCAGAAGATGTCGCCGACCTCGGCCGCGGAGGCCATCGGCATGACCTCGAAGCCGTCCATTGCAGCTTCGATCGCCCGGAGCGGATCGACCTCGGTGACGATGACGTGGGCGCCCATGCCCTTGGCGCGCATGGCGACGCCCTTGCCGACCCAGCCGTAGCCCGAGATGACGAAGCGCTTCCCGGCGATCAGGACGTTCGTCGCCCGGATGATCCCGTCGATCGTCGACTGCCCCGTCCCGTACCGGTTGTCGAAGAGGTGCTTCGTCTGCGCCTCGTTGACGGCGATGATCGGGAAGCCCAGTGCCCCGTCGGCCTCGAGAGCCTTCAGACGGATGACACCGGTCGTCGTTTCCTCCGTGCCGGCGATGATGTCGCCGAGCTGCTCACGCCGGTGCGCGTGGAGGACGCCGATGACGTCGGCGCCGTCGTCCATCGTCAGGTGCGGCTTGTGGTCGACCGCGGCCTCGATGTGCTGGTAGTAGGTGTCGTTGTCCTCGCCCTTGATCGCGAAGACGGAGACATCGAACTCGTCCACGAGCGCAGCGGCGACGTCGTCCTGGGTCGAGAGAGGATTGGACGCGCAGAGGACCACGTCGGCGCCGCCGGCCTTCAGCGTGCGCGCCAGGTTTGCGGTCTCGGTCGTCACGTGGAGGCACGCTGCGACCCGGTAGCCGGCGAGCGGCTGCTCCGCCTCGAAGCGCTCTCGGATCGCGGCCAGGACCGGCATCTGCCGGTCGGCCCAGGCGATGCGGCGGACACCCTCGGCGGAGAGGGCAAGATCTTTGACGTCGTAGCGCTTCGTTGTAGCCATCAGCTCGCTTCCTGTCTCGGGGCTCGCGGGAGTCTAGTAGTCAAGCTGCGAGGAGCCGCTCGTGTTTCCGCTGCTCCCAGTCGACCCAGTCGGCCGTGCGGACATCGGCCCCGGCCAGCCAGGTGTCGACGGCGCCGCGGAGCGCCTGATCCCGACGCAGGCGCGCGGAGAATGCGATGTCGGTGAGCTCGAGGTCGAACCGCGCGCGCAGCTCGCGAAGCGAACGGAGCTGGTTCAGCTCGCGCAGCCCGTACAGCCGGTAGCCCGAGGACGAGCGCCGGGGGACGACGAGGCGAGCCTGCTCGAGGTAGCGCAGCATCCGAGCCGACCAGCCCGTGGACTCTGCCGCCTGTCCGACCGTGAAGCCTTCCACGGCGCCAACCTTACCATAGGAGTGTGAACCTTGGTTCGGGCTACGGCTCGGACGTGCCTGCCCGTCCGTAGGAATCCTCGAGGCGGACGACATCGTCCAGCTCCGGGGTCGATACCTCCAGGATCGTCGTGTCCTCCAGGGCGCGAACGCGGTGCACCGTGCCCGGTGTGAAGCGGAAGGCCGCCCCGGGTGTCACGACCTCGGTCGTTGTCGCCTTCTCGCCGGCGGAGGCAAGCTCGAGCTCCGCCCGGCCTTCGAGGATGTACCACGACTCGTCCTTTTCCCGATGGAACTGGAGGGACAGCTCGTGTCCGGCCCGAACGACCAGGAGCTTGCCGCAATAGCGCTCCGCGAGCGCCCAGATCAGCTCGTAGCCCCACGGCTTGTCGACCCGCTTGGGCTCGAATGCCCAGCGGTTGAGGAGGCTCAGATTCGGCGACAAGCGCGGCCTTGCCACCTGGCGATCATCTCACTCAACCCCCCTGAATCGCTGCGGGTTCGCTTCGACGAAATCCTGTGCCTGCCGGAGATCCTTGGGCGTGTTCACGGTTAGCCAGAGACCCTCGTGCCGGAACGCCCCTAGGCGACCCTCGGCCGCCAGCTCGGGAAAGGTCGACGTCTCGTGGTCGCCGCGCTCGGGGAGCCGGGCGACTGCCTCGTCGTCTAACACGTACAGGCCGGTGTTGACCCAGAACGGGAGCAGCGGCGACTCGCGGAACCCTGCGACGACGTCGTCCGGCCCGAGGTCGACGACGCCGAGGTGACTCCTCAGCGGTGCAACGGTGATCGTCGCCGACACGCCCTGCTCGACGTGTCTCTGCAGGACTCCCGCAAGGTCGATGTCGAACAGCTCGTCGCCGTTCAGCGCGTAGGCCGGACCGCTCTCGCGGCGCTGCTGTGCGGCAAGGCGCAGGCCTCCACCCCGCCCCAGCGGCTCGGACTCGCCGACCGTGACGAGCTCCAAGCCCAGGCCTCCGAGCTCCTGTTCGAAGAGCTCCTCCTGGCCTGCCGCGCAGCTGACGAGCACTCGGTCGACGCCGGCCTCGGCCAGCAGGGCGATCTGGTAGGCGGCGAGGGGCCGGCCGGCGATGAGGGCGAGCGCCTTCGGCCGTCCCTCGGCGGCGTCACCGAGCCGCTCGGCCTTCCCGCCGGCCAGAATGATCGCCTCCACGCGGGCTACGCCAGCTCGTGCTCGGGCTCGGCCGTCTCCGGCAGCCCCGACAGCGGCGACGTCGGCCTGCCGATCCCCTCGTACGCAAACCCGGCCTGCCGCACGGCATCCGGATCGAGGATGTTCCGGCCGTCGACAATCAGCGGATTCCGCATCGACTCGCGGATCTCGGGGGTCGGAAGGCCGCGCAGCTCGTCCCACTCGGTGACGATCACCGCGGCGTCGGCGTCGCGCACCGCGTCGGCCACGGTCTCGCAGAGTTCGACGCCGTTCATCAGCTCGCCAGGGCTCGCAACCGGGTCCCAACCCCGCACGTCGGCCCCTTCGGCGAGCAGCCGGGAGGCGAGGACGATGCTCGGAGCCTCGCGCATGTCGTCCGTGTTCGGCTTGAACGCGAGCCCGAGGAGGGCGACGCGCTTCCCGCGCAGCTTGCCTAGATGCTTCTGGAGCTTGGCGACGACGCGGCGCTTCTGGAGTTCGTTGACCTCGATCACGGCCGAGAGCAGCTGGAAGTGGTACCCGGAGTTCGACGCGAGCTGCTTCAGCGCGGACGCATCCTTCGGGAAGCAGGATCCGCCGTAGCCGATCCCCGCCTTGAGAAAATGCGGGCCAAGGCGATGGTCGAGCCCGATGCCCCGCGCGACCTCCTGAACGTCGGCGCCGACGAGCTCGCAGACATTCGCGATCTCGTTGATGAAGCTGATGCGCGTCATCAGGAACGCGTTCGCCGCCAGCTTGATCATCTCCGCCGAGGCGACGTCGGCCCGGACGACGGTCGCCTCGAGCTTCCCGTGCAGCTCCTCGACCCGGTCGCCATCCGACTGGTCGAACGCCCCGATGACGATCCTGTCCGGAGCCATGAAGTCGTGAACCGCCGTACCCTCGGAGAGAAATTCCGGGTTGGACGCATAGCCGACGTGTTCGAGGCCGCGCGCATCGAGCGCCGCGCGAATCTTCTCGCCGGTTCCGACGGGGACCGTGCTCTTCGTCACCAGCACCGGCCTGCCGGAAAGCTCCGGCAGGTCGTCGAGCACGCTCCAGACGTACGACAGGTTCGCGTCGCCCGAGTAGGTCGACGGCGTCCCGACGCAGACGTAGAGGAAATCGGCGTCAGTTGCGGCCTCGGCGGCGTCAAGCGTGAAGCTGAGACGGTCGCCGTTCCGTTCGGCGAGGTCGGCGAGGTCGGGCTCGTGGAACGGCAGCCGCCCCTCGCGCAGCGCATCGATCCGTTCCGGCACGACGTCCCTCACGACCGCGGTGTGTCCGAGCTCCGCGAAGCAGGCACCGGTGACGACGCCGACCCAGCCGGCCCCGAAGATCCCGATCTTGCTCACTGCTTGCCTCCGAGCGGGCGCAACCCGCGGGCGATCGAGAGCATCGTCTCGTTCGAGAGCGTGTCGCGCAATGTGTTGACGACCCAGTACATGGCCTCGTGGGTGCGGAGCACGACCATCTGCAGACGGGCTCCGTCGTAGTACAAATCGTAGTCGCGGTTGCCAAGCCGACGGCTGACGTTCTTCGACTGGAGCACCGGTGCGTCTTCCCAGGTCGTCTGCTGGATCCCCCAGTACTCCTGGGCGCCCGTCCGGAACGTCATCCGTACGGCCCGTTCGCCCTTCTTGACCGCATAGACGCGGACGGGGTTCTCGAAGTGCAGCGACGAGCTCCGCTCGATCAGGCTCGGGACCATGAGCGGGAAGTCGACCCGGCGCCGGACCGCGCGCAGCTGCGCAAGGGACGCGGACGGATTACGGGTCGTGTTCGGCCTCTGGCGCTTCGGCGTGCGATCGGCGGGCGCGGGAGCCAGGTTGTTGTGGAAGGTCGTTCCGATGACGACCACGAGCATCGAGCTGTTCGCAAACCCCGCGATCTCCGGCGTCATGGGCCCGACGACCTCAGCCGACCCGAAGAGGTTGCGAACCGCCTTGGCGGCAGCGCTGGAGCCGCGCATCGACGGGTCGAAGTAGACCTGCGTCTTGAACCGGGTCGGGGGCGGAGCGTTGGCCAGCACGCCCTCGGGCGGCGGCAGCGTCTTGTAGCCGCGGCGGCTCAGGAGGAAGCTTGCGTTCGCCGCCGACCCCGTGATCCCGTTGCCGTTGAGGACCACCATCGTGGTCCGGCCCGGTGGCGGCGCCTTCGAACCCGGGAGCCGGGGACGTTGGCCGAGTGCCGCGGCCGTCGCCTTCTCGCCGGCGACGACGTCCGGGCTCCCGAACTCCTCGACCGCGGCCTGGATGTTGGCCGAGTCGATGCGAAGCGGGTCGTCCCCGGTACCGGACCCATAGAGGCCGTCGAGCTTCGAGTGGAAGATTCGGCCCGGCGGAAGCTGGAGCGCGAAGAACGCCCACGCGCGGAACTCGGCAGGCTCGAGCGCCTTGGCGCCGCCCTTCCCGACCTTGACGTTGTCGCGGACGATCTTCGTCAGCTTGGGGATCGCCGAGAGCTTGAACGAGCCGGCCAGCCGTTCGTTCAGCGCGCGCATGAAAACCCTCTGACGCTCGATGCGATAGAGGTCCGAGTCGGTGTGCCGGTAGCGGACGTAGGAGAGCGCCTGCCGACCGGTCAGCTCCTGGTAGCCGGGCTGGAGATCGATCGGCGGGAAGGTGGGGCCACCGCCGGAGTTGTCGTTGAAATAGCGCCGGTCGACGTCGATCCAGACGCCGCCCATCTTGTCGACGGTCTGGATGAAGCCGCGATAGTCGATCGTGATCAGGTAGTGGACGGGAAGGCCCGTCAGCTGCTTGACGGTCTCGACGGTTCCCTGAAGCCCGCAGAGCGCATACGCGGAGTTAATCGGCCCGGGGAATGACGACCGGCCCGGACAGCGAATGTCGACGATCAGGTCGCGCGGGAACGAGAGCATCGAAAGCGTCCCGATGTTCGGGTCGGCGCGCAACAACATCACCGTGTCGGCGCGGCCGCCCTTCTCCTCGTCCTTTGCCCACTTCCGGAAGTCCTGCCCGACGACCATTGCGATCGCGGGGCGCCCGGGCAGCACGAGGTCGAGCCTCTCGGCCGCTTTGCGGATCTGCGGGTCTTTGCGGGAGGAACGATCGAGGTCGACAATCGTCTGCTCGCCCTCGAGCCAGTAGCCGCCGGAGACACCGATCGCGAGCGAGGTAATCGCAGCGAGCAGGAAGAACAGGACGCGGCCGATGATCCCCATCACGCTCCGGCGCCGCGCGGGCTGCCGGTAGTGCGTGATCGGCGTCAGGACGTCGGGCGGCAAGACGGAACGGCCGTTGCCGTTCGCCTCGGTAGCCCTACCGACTCCTCGCTTAAGCGTCGTCTTCATAGAAATACGACAGACGCCCTCACGGGCGCCTCAGAAGCAGGATAGCTCAGGCGACGGCCGGAGTCGTTTCTGGGTCGTAGGAGAGGTTGGGTCGCAGCCACCGCTCGGCCTCCTCAATGGTCATTCCCTTCCGACCGGCGTAGTCCTCGACCTGGTCGCGCCCGAGCCGACCGACGGAGAAATAGCGAGCCTTGCGGTGCGCGAGGTAGATCCCACTGACCGCCGAGGCGGGGATCATCGCGAAACTCTCCGTCAGCTCGACGCCGACCTCGTCCACCGGGAGCAGGCCGAACAGCGTCCGCTTCTCGGTGTGGTCGGGGCAGGCCGGGTAGCCGTACGCGGGCCGAATCCCGCGGAAGCGCTCCGCGAGGAGATCTTCGCCCGAGAGCTCGGAGCCGGTCTCGTACCACCCGCGCCTGGCCTGCTCGTGCAGGTACTCAGCACATGCCTCCGCGAGCCGGTCGGCGAGGGCCTTGACCATGATCGAGTGGTAGTCGTCGTGCTCGGCTTCGTACCGGGCCGCGAGGTCATCGGCGCCGTGGATCGCGACCGCGAAGCCGCCGATGTGGTCGCGGTCGGGGCTGATGTAGTCCGCGAGGGAGCGGTTCGGCCGCGAATCGCCGTAAGCGGACTGCTGGCGAAGCATCGGTAGCCGCGTGCCGCCCTCGAGGACGATGTCGTCGCCGTCCGACCTCGCCGGCCAGAAGCCGTACGCCCCGCGGGCCTGAAGGAGCTTCCCGTCGACGATCGCGGCAAGGAGCGCTTGCGCGTCGTCCCAGAGCTCCCGGGCGGCGGGCTCCTCGAGGATGGCCGGGAACCTGCCCTTCAGCTCCCAGGCGTGGAAGAAGAACTGCCAGTCGATATACCGGGTGAGCGTCTCCAGGTCGGGCTCCACGACCCGCGTCCCGGTGAACTCGGGCACGGGGAGATCGTCGAAGTCGACCACGTCGCGGTTCGCGCGGGCATCCTCGATCGGGAGCAGGGGCTTCCGCTCCTTCTCGGCGTGCTGGTCGCGCAGCCGGTCCTGGAGCGTCGCGTTCTCCTCCTCGAGCTTCACGCGCCGGCCGGGGTCGAGCAGGTCGGAGACGACGCCGACGACGCGCGCGGCGTCGAGGACGTGGACGGTCGGCTGGCTGTAGGCCGGCGCGATCTTGACCGCGGTGTGCTGCTTGGACGTCGTCGCCCCGCCGATCAGCAGCGGCAGGTCGATCCCGCGCCTCTCCATCTCGCGCGCGACGTTGACCATCTCGTCGAGGGAGGGCGTGATGAGACCGGAGAGGCCGACGACGTCGCAGCCCTCCTCGAGGGCGGTGTCGAGGATCCTGTCGGCGGGGACCATCACGCCGAGATCGATGACCTCGTAGTTGTTGCAGCCGAGGACGACCCCGACAATGTTCTTGCCGATGTCGTGGACATCGCCCTTGACGGTGGCGAGCACGATCTTCGCCTGGGGCGGCCGTCCGCCGTCCCGCTCGGCCTCGGCCTCCATGTACGGCTCCAGGTAGGCCACAGCGCGCTTCATCGCACGCGCGCTCTTGACCACCTGCGGGAGGAACATCTTCCCCGAGCCGAAGAGGTCGCCCACGACCTGCATCCCGCGCATCAGCGGTCCCTCGATGACGTCGAGCGGCCGGGGAAGCAGTTGCCGCGCCTCCTCGGTGTCCTCCTCGATGTGATCCACGATCCCGTGGACGAGGGCATGCTCGATCCGCTTCTCGACCGGAGCGTCGCGCCACGCAACGTCCAGCACGCGCTTCGTCCCCTCGCCCGAGACGCTGTCGGCGAAGGCGACCAGTCGCTCCGTCGCATCCGGACGCCGATTGAAGATCACGTCCTCCACGTGCTCGAGGAGCTCCGGCGGGATGTCCTGATACACCGCGAGCTGGCCGGCGTTGACGATGCCCATGTCGAGGCCGGCCTGGATGGCGTGGTACAGGAACGCCGCGTGCATCGCTTCGCGGACGACGTCGTTGCCGCGGAAGGAGAAGGAAAGATTCGAGATGCCGCCGCTCGTCTTCACGCCCGGGCAGCGCTCCTTGATCAGCGGCAGCGCCTCGATGAAGTTCTTGGCGTACTCGTCGTGCTCCTCGATGCCAGTTGCGACGGCGAGAACGTTCGGGTCGAACACGATGTCCTCGGGCGGGAAGCCGACCTCGTCCACGAGCAGCCGGTACGCGCGCCCGCAGATCTCGACCTTGCGCTCGACCGTGTCGGCCTGTCCCTGCTCGTCGAAGGCCATAACGACGACGCCCGCGCCGTAGCGGCGGACCGTTCGAGCCTGGTCGAGGAACGAGTCCTCGCCTTCCTTGAGGCTGATCGAGTTGACGACGCCCTTGCCCTGGATGCACTTGAGCCCGGCCTCGAGCGCCGACCAGCGGGAGCTGTCGACCATGATCGGGATCCGCGCAACCTCGGGCTCCGTGGCGACCACGTTCAGGAAGGTCGTCATCGCCTGCTCGGACTCGAGCAGGTCGGCGTCCATGTTCACGTCGAGGAGATTCGCGCCGCCGCGCACCTGCTCGAGCGCGACGTCGACTGCGCCCTGGAAGTCGTCCGCCTCGATCATGCGCCGGAACCTGGCCGAGCCCGTCACGTTCGTCCGCTCCCCGACCATGACGAACCCCGTGTCCGGCCCGATCTCGAACGGTTCCAGGCCGCTGAAGCGTGGTGTCCTCTCCTCTCCGCCGGGGACACGTCTGGGGGACAGTCCCTCGACGACGGCCGCAATCGCCTCGACGTGTTCGGGCGTCGTCCCGCAGCAGCCGCCGACGACGTTGACGAGACCGTCGCGGGAGAACTCCCCGAGGATCCGGCTCGTGTCAGCCGCCTGCTCGTCGTGCTCGCCCATCGCGTTCGGCAGGCCGGCGTTCGGGTGGCAGGCGACGTAGGTCGTCGCCGCGCGCGAGAGGTCTTCCACGAACGGCCGCATCTCTGTCGCGCCCAGCGAGCAGTTGACGCCGACGATCAGCGGCTCGGCGTGCTCTACGGAGATCCAGAACGCCTCGACGGTCTGACCCGAGAGGTTGCGCCCGCTCCGGTCGATGGCGGTGAAGGAGATCCAGAGCGGCAGCTCCGGCGCGACGTCCTTGGCGGCCACGATCGCGGCCTTCGCGTTCAGAGTGTCGAAGATCGTCTCGATCATCAGCAGGTCGACGCCGCCTTCGGCGAGCCCCCGCATCTGCTCCGCGTAGGAATCGCGCACCTGGTCGAAGGTGGCACTCCGATACGTCGCGTCGTCGACCTTCGGGGAGAGCGACAACGAGACGTTCAGCGGGCCTACCGACCCGGCGACCCAGGCCGGCCGATCGAGCTCGTCCGCCGCCGACCGCGCGAGCCGGGCACCCTCGACGTTCATCTCGTACGCGAACGGCTCGAGCGCGTAGTCGGCCTGGCCGATCGAGGTTGCGGTGAAGGTGTTGGTGGTGACGACGGCGGCGCCCGCCGCGAGGTACGACCGGTGGATGTCGCGGACGATCTCCGGTTGCGTCAGGTTCAGCAGGTCGGGGTTGCCGGCAAGGTCGCGCTCGTGATCTCGGAACCGGTCGCCGCGGTAGGCCTCCTCCCCCTTGACGGTTTTCTGGATGAGGACGCCGTACGACCCGTCGAGCACGACGATTCGCCGGTCGAGGAGCTCTTTGAGTTGTTCGATCGTCGCCTTCATGAAAAACGCTCCCGCCGAAAAAGGTCGGGAGCGGAGGCCCCTGGCTCTTTTAGGCGTTTTTTAGGCTGGTCGCCAAGCTGCCTTCAAAGCTCTCCAGCTGAACGCAGCGTACCAGCGGAAGCGGGCCCGACGACTCCGGACGACCGAGTGCGCGTCCCCTAGCCCCATGTGAAGCAGACGATGGGACTGACGCCTGGCCCGATGGCGCAGACGCGGTAGCGCTGCGCCTTGCCGTTCTTCAGGCCGTGCCTGAACCCTCCGTCTCGCATCTGGGCGAGGAAGGAATTCTCACGATGCCAGCCGGGACCGAGCCGGGAGTTGTACAGGTCGAGGTAGATGTTCCTCCCATAACCATCGAGGGGAACGCCGGTTGACGTAGAGCGGAAGCCGTGCACAGCACGCCCGCGGTAGGTGTATCTGCCGACGACGTATTGCCCTTCGGTCCGCACGTTCTTGAACTGCGCGACCTGTGTGAAGTGCGAGGGCCAGAGCTCAGCCGGGGCCGACGTTCCTCCGCCATTGGGCTTCAGCCTCTCCCACCGTTGGAGCGTCCACCACGTACCATCGGCGGCCGTGCAGGCATGGACGACGTAGGGCAGCTTGGGCCCACGGTAGGGTCGGCACTCCCCGCCCCCACGCATGCTGCGTCCTGAGTAGTCCTTGCGGAACTTGATCTGCGGGTAGTCCGGGACGCGATCTCCATTGCGATCGATTGGGTCGCGTGCGTCCATCGCACCCGACAGGCTGATCCTTCCCGTACCGACCCCGCCTCGCCAGGTGATGTCGGCTTGATCTCCGACGATGCGCAAGGTCTCAGACCTCGTGTTGCGGTCGATGATCCTGGACGACGAGCCCGCTGCACCTGCTCCGACGATGAAGGCCGTCAGCCCCAGGGCAAACGCGAACGCCGCGATGGAGAAACGTCTCGTCATCGCGCAGGGTCTGTGCCGCCGCCTAGGGTCTGTGTGATCAGACGCGAATCATGATCCCACCACCGTGAGGCGGATTCAAGTCGTCGGTCTAGCCCGCCGGCGGCGCAACCGGCCGGATCCGCACGCTGCCGCCGCCCGAGTAGACGTCGAGCTGGTTCTCGGCGTGGCGCACGCGCTGCTCGACCTGCCAGCGATCCGCGTCGGACTCGCCGCGCTCGATCCGCTCCAGCTCCGCCTGCGCCTCCTCGAGCTGCTCCTGGGCCCGCTTGGGATCGATCTCTCGGGCGTCGACGGCGTCATCGACCAGCGCCAGCGCGCGATCCTGCTCGACCTTGAAGAACCCCGGGCCGGTGGCGAACTCGCGCACCTCCTGCTCGCGGCGGATATGGACTCGCGTCCCTCCCGCCTTCAACGTCGCCACAAGCGGAGCGTGCCGCGCCAGCACGCCGATCTCGCCGTCCTGGCCCGGGACGATCAGCATCTCTACCTCGCCCTCGAACGCAGGCCCGTCGGGCGTGACGAGCGAGAGGTCGAACGTGCGCCGTTCGTCGGCCATCTACTGCTTACGCAGGTACCGGCTCAGCGGGCTCGGGCTCGGTTTCTCGAGCCTCCTCTTCGTCCTCGGCAGCCTGTGGCGCGTCGCCCCCGTCCTCGCCGGCCAGCTCGCGCCCCTTCTGCACGGCGTCGTCGATCGTTCCGACCATGTAGAACGCCTGCTCGGGAAGGTCGTCGTGCTTGCCGCCAAGGATCTGCTGGAAGCCGTCGATCGTGTC
>JBKKAR010000120.1:0-29868 GCA_046714355.1 Gaiellaceae bacterium
GACGCCGAGCCTAGACCCGAGCGGGCCGCGGAACTAGATGCTCTCCCAGACGTGTCCCATTTGCAGCCTAACCAGGCCTGCTTGCGGAAACGCTTGCAGCGGGTGATGGGCGCGCCAGCGCCGGCAACGAGAAAGGCCCCTGAGCGGGGCCTTTCTTGATCGGGACGGCCGGATTCGAACCGGCGGCCTCCTGCTCCCAAAGCAGGCGCGCTACCAGGCTGCGCTACGTCCCGTCTCCTCAGAGTCTAGAGCCGCGATCGGGGTGCGCCGGTTGCGCCGACAGCTGCTGTAGATGTTAGGCCTGCGGCCGTCGTGCCGGCTGGAGTTCTCTCCGCCAACACGCCCAACCTCGGCGCTCCGGCACAACCTGATCGCCTAGCAGCGCCCCAGGGTACGCTCGCGCGGGTGACCCGCCGCCCGGCGCTCGGCTACGCGATGGTGCTCTCGGCGGCGACGCTCTGGGCCCTGAACGGCGTCGTCTCGAAGGTGATCCTCAAGTCCGGCGGAGTGACCTCGGAGCGGCTGACCGAGGTGCGCGCGACCGGAGCGTTTCTCGTCCTCTTCGCGGTCCTCCTCGTTGTCAGGCGCTCGACGCTACGTGTCAGCCCGCGTGAGCTGCCGTTCCTCGTCGTGTTCGGCGTCGGCGGGCTGGCGTTCGTCGCCTGGTTCTACTTCGTGGCGATCGAGCGGCTCGAGATCGGGATCGCGCTGTTGATCCAGTACATCGCTCCCGTGCTCGTCGCGTTGTGGGCCCGCTACGTGCTCCATGAGCCGGTACGGCGGCGGATCTGGGCGGCGCTCGGGCTCTCGATCGTCGGCCTTGCCCTGCTCGTCGAGATCTGGCAGGGCCTCGAGCTCGACAGGATTGGCTTGCTCGCCTCCCTGGGCGCCGCCGTGACGTTCGCCCTCTACATCTTGCTGGCCGATCGCGGGCTCCGCACCCGCTCGACGAGCTCGCTGCTCGCCTACGGCTTCCTCTTCGCCGCGATCTTCTGGGCGATCGTCCAGCCGTGGACGAGTTTTCCGTGGAGGCTCCTGGACGACAGCGTCTCCCTGCTCGGCCGCCTCGAGGGTTTCGAGCTGCCGGTCTGGCTGCTCATGGCCTGGATGGTCCTGCTCGGCACGATCGTCCCGTTCGGCCTCCTCATCGGCTCGCTGCGGCACGTCACCGCGACCCGGGCCGGGATCCTCGCCATGTTCGAGCCGGTCGCCGGGACTGCCATCGCGTACGCCTGGCTGCGTGAGCAGCTGGATCCGACGCAGCTCGCGGGGGCCGCGATCGTGCTCGCTGCGATTGGACTCGCGCAAACCGCGCGCTGAATCTCGGTCCTACCCCATTAGGGGTTGCCTCGTCCGCTTGTTCTGTCAGAATGCCGCGCCGAGTGGTGAGGAGCCGCACACTCTTCGCCCTGGTCGTCGGGGGGATCGTGTTCCTGGTGCTCGCGCCGGGAGCGTTGTCGTCCGACCTGGTGAGCCAGGCGCAGCTGTCGGGCCAGGAGCAGAGCCTGCTTCGCTCGATCAACCAGGCGAGAGCCCGGCACGGTGCCCGACCCCTTCGCGTCGGCCCCGCACTGCAACGGGCGGCGCGGTCGCATTCGCAGGCGGTACTCCGGACCGGGAACTTCACGCACGGGGACTGGTACCAGCGACTGCGCCGGCATGGCGCCCGCGGTCGCACGCTCGGTGAGACGATCGCCTGGGGCGTCGGCACGGACGGCACGGCGGACGCGATCGTCCGCATGTGGCTCGCGAGCCCGTCCCACCGCGCGACGTTGCTCCGTCACGGCTTCCGCTACGTCGGAGTCGGAGTAGCGACGGGTTCGTTCAGCGGCTTTGGCGGCGCAAGCGTCGCCACCGCCGACTTCGCCGGGAGGTAACGCTTCCGTGGAAAGTCTCACGACTTTCCGCGACTCTTTGGAGCCGGGCGCTCCGGCGAAACGGGCGAAGCCCGTTTCGCGGCGATTCAGTCCACGAGCAACGTTCGAAGTTCAGCGATTTTTTCGCGCCTCAGTTCGTCTCTCTCGCCGCGACGGACTCGCTCCAGCAGCTGCTCGACGACCGACGCAAGCTCGACCGGATTGAAGGGCTTCGTGATGTAGTCCACGCCACCGAGCTCGAGTCCTCGCGCCCGGTCTCTCAGCTCGGCCCGTGCGGTCAGGAAGATCAGCGGGATCTGCTTCGTCGTGTCGTCCTCGACCAGCCGCTCCGCGACCTGCCACCCATCCATTCCGGGCATCATCACGTCGAGGAGGATCACGTCGGGTCGCTCCGCCAGCGCAGCCTCCACGCCGGCCACGCCATCGGCGGCCTCGAGCACCTGCATGCCCTCGGCTTCGAGGTTCACCCGGCAGAGGAGCCGGATCGGCGCCTCGTCGTCCACCACGAGGACCCGGGTCGGAGTCGAGCCGTCCATTGCCATCTCTATACCCGCCTCTCCGCGACCTCAGTCGCCACAGACGGCAACTCGAACACGAAGCAACCGCCCGCGCCGGTGTCCGAATCGACCCAGACCCGGCCGCCCATCGCGCTTGCGAGCCCCCGGGCGATGAAGAGTCCGAGCCCGGTGCCGCCGGGCACGGGAGTGGTCTCCTCGGCGCGGTAGAACTTCCTGAAGATCCGCTCCTGCTCGCTCTGTGGGACGCCGGAGCCCTCGTCGAGAACCCGCACCTGCACGGCGTCCCGGGTCCTCCGCGCGGCGACGGTGACGGTGCCTCCGTGCGGCGAGAACTTGACGGCGTTGTCGACGAGGTTGGCGAGCACCTGCCGCACCTTGTCCCGGTCGGCGGAGGCGTCGAGCGGCTCCTCGGGCACTTCGACGACGAAGCGGCGGCCGTTCGCGAGCTCGCGCTCGGCGCTCTCCACGACGTCCGAGACGACCTCGCGCAGATCGGTCGGCGCGAGCTGCATCTGAAGGCCGCCCGCCTCGAGACGGGCGACGCTCAACAGAGCGTCCACGATGCCCGTCAGGCGCTGCGCTTCGGAGGCGATGTAGCCGAGGAAGGTCCGGCGCTCCTCGTCGCCGAATGCGACGTCCTCGCGGAGCAGCGTCTCGGCGAAACCGTAGATCGACGTCAGCGGTGCGCGCAGCTCGTGTGAGACGGTGGAGACGAACCCCGTCTTCAGCTGCTCGACGAGGTGGTCGGAGGACACGTCTCTGAAGGCGTAGATGCGACCGGCCACGGCGCCGGCTGGGTCGAGCATCACGGCCTCGGAAACCGAGAGCCAGACCTCCTCCTCTTCGCCGCGCCGAACCTTGATCAGGCCGCGGCCGTCGGCCGAAGTCTCGTCAGGCTCGAGGCTCCGCTGGAGGACGTCCGTCGGCGTGCGGCCCAGCGCCTCTGCGCCGGCGACTCCGGTGATCTCCTCCGCCGCCGCGTTCCAGAGCACCACGCAGCCCTCGCGGTCGACGGCCACGATCCCGTCGGCGACGTTGCTGAGGATCGCCATGCTCCGCTCGCGCTCGAGGACGACCCGCTGGTACAGCTCGGCGTTCGAGAGGAACGCGGACACGTTTCCGGCCAGGGCCGCCAGCGCCTCCACCTCCTCCTCCCGCCACGATCGCGGGCTGCGCGCGTAGACGGCGAGAACCCCGTGGACACCGCCCTCCGGGCCGAGGAGCGGGGCGCCGAGGTACGCGACGTACCCGGCCTCGAGCAAGGCGTCCGAGCCGCTCACGAACCCGTCCTCCCGTGCATCGCCGACGGCGAGGGGACCGCGCGACTGCACGACCTCGCCTGCGAGCTCGCCCACGGCCGAAACGCGGCTGCCGACGGCCTCCTCAGTCCCTTCGCCGTACACGGCGCTGACGACCAGCTCGTCGCCCTCGAAGATGCTCACAGCCGCCGCGTCGGCACCGACCAGCCCGGGCGCCTGGGCGACGATCTCCTCCAGGATCGCGTCCGGGTCGAGCCCGCTGGCGATGAGCGTCCCTGTCCGGGCCAGCCGCTGCGCGATTGCACGGTTGCGGCGCTCGGCCTCGAAGAGCTCCGCTCGCTCGAGGGCGCCTCGCGCTGCGCCCGCGAGATGGTGCGCGAGCTCGATCTCGTCGTCCGCGAAGGCCTGCTCCTCGACGAAGAAGACGAGCCCGACCCCGGTCTGCTCGCGGCGCGGCGCCTCGACGGGCACGGACAGGAGCGACTGAAAGCCCGCCGTTGCGCCGAGTCCGCGCCAGGCGTCGCCGAAGCGATCGTCCGCGGCGAACTGCGGGGAGGCGAGGACGCGCTTCCGCAGCGCGCTCTCGCGCAGGGAGTCGGCGTCCCCGAGACCGTCGCGGAGGAACTCGACGACCGCGGGCGGAAGCTCGTGGGAGCCGGCCAGCGTCAAGCCGTGCTCCCCGGGCATCAGCACCGCCGCGAAGCTGCCGCCGAGAGCCTCACTCGCCGCCTGGGCCACGGCGTCCAGGGTCTCGTCCAGCGAGAGCGGCTGCGCCAGTACCGAGGCGATCCGGAAGAATCCGCGCTGGATGCGCAGCTGACGCGTGCTCTGCGCGATGCTCGCGACGTTGCGAAGCGCGACGGAGCCGAGGCTGGCGAAGGCCTCCAGCACCTCGACGTCCTCGGGAGTGAACCGCCGTTCGGGGTCGGTGGTGCCTACGCCGATGACGCCGCGGACTTCGCCCCACCACGTCATTGGCGCGACCATCGCGCCGCTGAACCTCTCGTAGGCGGGGTGCGGGTTATCGACGTCGTAGTCGTACTCGCCGGAGATCACGGCCTGGCGCCGGCGCATCGCCTGGCCGGCGAGGGCTGTCTCGGCCGGGAACTCGAACTCCACGAGCTCGGCAGGAAGCCCGTAGACGGCGGCGCAGCGCAGCACTCCTCTCCGGGCGTCGTACAGGTAGCAGTCGGCGGCGTCGGCCTCGAGCAGCTTCGTCACCTCGACCACCAGCCGCTGCAGAACGATCTCCACCTGCAGCTCGCTCGTCATCACCTGCGCCGCCTGGATGAGCGCCGCCTGGCGTCCGAGGCGCTTGCGGTTCTCCGCCAGGAGCTGCGCGGTGTGAAGGGCGAGACCCACTTCGCGGGCAACGGCCTCGGCGAGCGAGACGTCCGCCTCCGTCCACTCCGACGTCTCAGTCCGGTGGAGGCCGAAGACGCCGATGATCTGGTCGAACACCTGGATCGGCGTCGCGAGCACGGACTTCGTTCCGATCCGGAGCAGCGTCTCGACCCGGCCGAGGCTCGGATCCTCCAGCTCGGGATCGTGCTCGACGTCACTCGATGCCACCGTCCGCCGCTTCCGCACGGCGAGGTTGGCGACCGGGAGGTTCGGCGCCGCTTCTCCGATCGGGCGTATGTCGGGCGCGTCCCACTCGGCGCGGATGGGCATCGGCTCGCCCGGCTCTCCGAGTCGGATGAAGCACCGCGAGACGTTCGTCGCCTTGCCGACCTCCTCGACCGCGACACGGAGGAGCGCCTCGACGTCCTGCTCGGACCGGACCCTCCGGCCGATCGCCGCCACGAGCCGCTCGCGCTCGAGAGCCTCCTGGAGCTGGGCTGCCGAGCGAGTCTTCTCGAGAGCGAGGGCGGCCTCGCCGGCAAGGGACTCGAGCCGCGCGATCTCCTCGGGCGGGAAGGCGCGGCGCCGGCTCGTGCTCGCCGCGACGAGGACCGCCAGGACCTTCGCGCCGGACACGACGGGGACGAAAGCGGCGCTCTTCGCGCCGACGCGATCGGCGAGGCGGCGGTTCACGCGCGGCGACGACTCTACGTCGAAGATCGTCAACGGGGTGACTTCGAAGGCCGCGCTCGCGATCGCCGACGGCTCGTGCTCGAGGTCGATTCGGAGCGAGCGCCACCAGGCGACGTCCTCTCCGTCGGCCCGGGCGACGAGGCCCGTCGCCTCCTTGCCGTCCTCGCCGATGAGCGCTACGGCGGCGAACTCGACGCCGAGCAGCGCGACGACCTCGTCCAGAAGAGTGCGCGCGACCGAGCTCGCATCGGATGCCCGGGCGAATCCGGCGGACAGCGAGGCCGGAGCCTCCGTCCGGTCCTCCGCCGGACGGGAGGACAACGCGGGCCCATCCGACTCCTCGAACGGCGCCGGCTTGCCGCCGTTCCTTCGCCGGTAGGCGGCGAGCAGCAACACGGCCGCGACGAACAGCGCCGCCGCGAGGGCGAGCAGCAGGTAGCCGACAGCGACCGAGAGCAACGGCTGTGCGGCGAGCGTCACGCGAATCAGCGCCACTAGGCTAGTGCCCCTCCAGGCAATACACCTGCTTCTGGCCCGCGATCACGCGGCGCCAGAGCCGACCCTCCTCATCGCCAAGGCTGCCCAGCCTTGACTCGTCCGAGTGCGCGCTCTGGCTTGGTGCTCGCGACCCAGAAGCGGGTCAGCATTACCTGGAGAGGCACTGGACGGATGATACGGAGAGGCGCGGTTAGAGAGGGCTCTCAGAAAAAACGAGGGAGGCCCGCCGCTCGGGGGGGTCGGTGCGGCGGGCACTCCCTAGTGCTAACCGCGGAACGTGGCCAGGTAAAAGCCCGCGGTTCGCGTCGCCCAGTGACGTGACGCTACCCCGCCGCCCTTCGGATTCCAATAGGCCGACCGGCCCATCTTTCAAAGCAGGAAAGGGGCCGCGGGATACCATGACTGCATGGTCGAACGGGTGCTTCTGGCGTCGCCGCGCGGATATTGCGCAGGGGTCGAGCGGGCGGTCGAGACCGTGGAACGGCTCCTCGACCTGCATGGACCGCCGATTTACGTGCGTAAGCAGATCGTCCACAACTCGCACGTGGTGCGGGAACTCGAAGAACGCGGCGCCGTCTTCGTCGAGAACGAGACCGAAGTGCCCGTAGGGGCGAGGGTCGTCCTCTCTGCCCACGGGGTCGCGCCGTCCGTCTACGCGAATGCGCAGGCCCGGCAGCTGAAGACGACGGACGCCACCTGTCCGCTCGTCACGAAGGTGCACGTCGAGGCCAGGCGGTACGCAGCCGAGGGCTACACCGTCGTTCTCATCGGGCATGCGGGCCACGAGGAGGTCGTCGGGACAATGGGCGAGGCGCCGGAGGCCACGGTGCTCGTGCAGTCGGTCGCGGACGCGGAGCAGCTCGCGGTTCCCGACCCGGACCGCGTCGCCTACATCACGCAGACGACGCTCTCCGTCGACGAGACGGGTGTGATCATCGCCGCGCTCAGACGCCGCTTCCCGAACGCGCGTGCGCCCAAGCGGGACGACATCTGCTACGCGACGTCCAACCGGCAGTGGGCCGTGAAGGACCTGCTCAGGGAGGTCGACCTGCTGCTCGTCATCGGATCCAGCAACTCGTCGAACTCGAACCGGCTCGTCGAGGTCGCACGGGCCGGCGGCGTGGCCTCGCACCTGATCGACGACGAGACCGACATCGACGAGCGCTGGCTCGACGGCGTCAAGATCGTCGGGATCACGTCGGGTGCGTCCGCGCCCGAGAAGCTCGTGGAGCGCGTTTGCACCTGGTTCCGTGACCGGGGCGTGGAACGGATCGAGCCCTTCCAGTCGGTGCACGAGGACGTCGTCTTCCGCCTTCCGGTGGAGCTCCGCCGAGAGCTCGCGCTCGCCGAGTCCCAGGGGTAACTCTTGGTCGCCCCGTGGCGACGACCGGCTAGCTGGGCTTCGGCTTCCGGCGCTCTTTTCCGGACCGCCGATCGGTGCCGGAGCGCCGCTCACCTTCGACCGCCTTCTGCGGCTCCGTGCGCCGGTCCTCTCCTTCACGCCGATCGTCCCCCACCCGGCGATCCTTGTCCTGCGCATCGCTCACGATCCCATTCTCCTACGCTTTCGCGATTTCGGGTTCCGCGGAGCCGCCGTTCGCCTCGATCGAGACGGCGAGGACCTCGTCCTTGATCCAGTCGGCATGCTCAACAAGGAGGTCTGTTTCGCTGGCCGGCAGCGTGACGGCGATGCGATCGGTCAGCTCGAGGCCCGCTTCCTTCCGCATCGTGTTCAGCCGGTGGATCAGGTCGAGGACCCGGCCCTCGAGCTCGAGCTCCGGGTCGAGGCGAGTGTCGAGTGCCACCGTGACGCCGCCCTCTGAGGCGACCGCCCAGCCCTCCTTGCCCCGCCGCTCGACGAGCACTTCGTCCGGGTCGAGCTCGTGCTCGCCGACCCGGAACCGGCCGCCCTCGAGCTCCTCGAACTCGCCGGCGGCGAGCGCCGCACGAATCGCGCCCAGCTCTTTGCCCAGCTTCGGCCCGAGCACCGGGAGGTTCGGCCTGACGACGAGCTCCTGCGCCTCGTCCTCGCCCAGCTCGACTTCCTTCACGCGCAGCTCCTCTCGGACCTCGTCCAGATGGGCGTCGGCCAAGTTCGCACCGTGAAACACAAGCCGACGTAGCGGCTGGCGCAGCTTCAGTCCCGAGCCCGACCGGGCCTGCCGCCCGAGCTCGACGATCCGGCGAACCTCGGTCATCTCGTCGAGCAGTTCGCGATCCGGCTCGCCCGCCTCGGGCCACCCGGCCAGAAAGACCGAGTCCGGCGCGTCCTCGGAGGGCTCCGCCACGAGCACCTGCCACAGCCGTTCGGCCAGGAACGGCATCACCGGCGCCACGACGCGGACGGCCTGCACGAGCGCCCACCAGAGCGTCGAGAACGCCGCCTCGTCGTCGCCGTAGAACCGGCGCCGCGAGCGCCGGATGTACCAGTTGGAGAGATCGTCGACGAACGACTCCCACGCCCGCACGACGCCGGGCGTCCAGAACCGGTCGAACTCGGCCGTCGCCTCGGCGACCAGCTGATCCGTTCGCGCGACGAGCCAACGGTCGAGCGGTTTCTCGGGCGACGGCCGCTCGCCCCAGCGAGGTCGGGACCCTTCGATGTTCGCGTAGGTGACGAGGAACGAGACGGAGTTCCAGAAGGTCAGCAGCCGGCGCTTGACCTCGTTGGCCGGGCCGTAGCCGAAGTTGACGTTCTGGCTCGGCACCTGCTCGGAGTAGATCCAGCGCATGACGTCCGCGCCCATCTGCTCGATCGCCTCGTTCGCCTCGATGGAGTTGCCGGTCGATTTGTGCATCTCCTTGCCGGTCTCGTCGCGGACCCGCTCGTAGGCGAGCACCCGCTGGTACGGCGAGCGGCCGTCGAGGGTCACGGACATGAAGCACATGGAGTAGAACCAGAGCCGGATCTGCTCCCGGCTCTCCGAGACCCAGTCGGCCGGGAACCACTTCTCCCAGTACGCGTGGTCCGGCAGGTCCGCCACGGTCAGCCCCTCGGCCGCGCCGGTCGCGTTGCCGCCAGGCCTCCACTCGGGGCTCTGCCAGCCGAGCGTCGAGAACGGGACGATGCCGGCGTCGAGCCAAGCGTCGCCCACCTCCGGGATCCGCCGGACCTCGCGTTCGCATTGCTCGCAGCGGATCGTCACGACGTCGATCCACGGCCGGTGCAGCTCTTCCAGCCTCTCCAGGCCGGCGGTCGCCCGCTCCTCAAGCTCGGCCCGCGACCCGATCACGTTCAGATGGCCGCATTCGCACGGATAGATCGGTAACGGCAGGCCGAAATACCGCTTTCGCGAGATGTTCCAGTCGCCCATGTTCCGGAGCCAGTCGTCCATCCGCTTCGAGTAGAAGCTGGGCGTCCATTCCACCGTGGCGTTGGCGTCGAGCAGCGGCTGCCGGATCTCGTCGGCGGCGATGAACCAGTCGTCGACGACGCGGAAGACAAGCGGCGTCTTGCAGCGCCAGCAGATTGGGTACCGGTGCGTGATCCGTCCGGCCTCGACGAGGATGCCGCGCTCCCGTAGCGCCTCGATCACCGGCTCCTCGACCTCGTTGGTCGAGAGCCCGGTGAACTCGCCGTAGCCGGCGATCATCCGGCCCGCCTCGTCGATCGGGGTCAGCACCGGAAGGTCATGCACGCGGGAGAGCTCGAAATCGTCGGTGCCGGCGCCCGGCGCGATGTGGACGATTCCCGTCCCCTCAGAAAGAGAGACGGCGTCCCACGGGATCACGCGATGGACGATCCCCTGCTGCGCCGGAAGGTCGTCGAACGGGCCGCTGTACGTCAGCCCCACGAGCTCCTCCCCCTTTGCGCCCCGGTCGTACGCGCCGTCCTCCTCGGCGAGCCGCCAGCCACCGTCCCGAAGCCCGTAGTCGGCGTCCGGCCTGACCGCGGCGGCGACGTTCGCGGGCAGCGTCCACGGCGTCGTCGTCCAGACGACGAGCGACTCTCCCTCGCGGTCCCGGAGCGGGAGGCGGACGTAGAGCGACGGGTGGTCGAGCTCCTTGTAGTTCTCCTCGCCCGCCTGCTCGTGCTGCGAGAGCGACGTCCCGCACCGGGGGCACCACTGCGTTGAGCGGTGGCCCTTATAGAGCCAGCCGCGGCGATCGACCTCCTTGAGGAACCGCCAGATGTACTCGATGTTCGTGTCGGAGAACGTGAAATAGCTGTTGGCCCAGTCCATCCAGCGGCCGAGCCGGCGATCCTGGTGGGCAATCACTTCGGCGAAATGGGCCACGCGCTCCTTGCAGCGCTCGGCGAACTCGGCGAGCCCGTACTGCTCGATGTCGCGCTTCGAGTTCAGGCCGAGCGCCTTCTCGACCTCGACTTCGACCCAGAGCCCCTGACAGTCGAACCCGTTCTGGTACCGCTGGTCGAATCCGCGCAAGGCCTTGTAACGCTGGAACACGTCCTTCAGCGTCCGGCCCCAGGCGTGGTGGACGCCCATCGGATTGTTGGCGGTGATCGGGCCGTCGATGAAGTTCCACTTCTCGCGTCCCGCGTTCTGCTCCCGCAGCCGGTCGAAGATGCCCTCCTGGTCCCACCAGGCCAAGATGTCCTGCTCGAGCGCGGGGTGATCGGGCTTCTCGGGCAGGGTCGTGAAGACGCTCTCCGCCATGCGTTCGATTCTACGGAGGAGCGGGAACAGCCCAGCCGAGGCGGTCGTTACCTTCTCCGAAACCTTCTTCCGAAAGGAACTACTAGATGTCAGATGCACAGGTCGTAACCGAGGAGAGCTTCGACCAGGAAGTCCTCTCCTCCGACAAGCCCGTTCTCGTCGACTTCTGGGCCGAGTGGTGCCAGCCGTGCCACATGGTGGCTCCGGTGCTCGACAAGATCGCCGAGGAACGGGCAGGCGAGCTCAAGCTCGTGAAGATCAACATCGACGAGCAGCCCGCGATCGCGCAGCGGTACGGGATCGCCTCGATCCCCACGATGATGCTGTTCAAGGACGGCGAGCCGGCAGCCGCCGCCCTCGGCGCACAGCCCAAGGGCGCACTCGAGAAGCAGCTCGGCCTCGAGCCCGTAACCGCCTAGCTAGTTTCCGCTTCTTCCTTCTCAGGCTTCGGAACCGGGGAGACCGCCCGCGCGGCGGGCTCCTCGGCCAGGCCGAGCACGCGCATGCCGTGAACGAAGACGATCGTCCCGCCCAGCCAGCCGCCGAGCGTGAGCATCCCGAAGCCGATCAGCGTGAGGAGGAACGGGACACCGGAGATGTCGCGGTCGACGTAGTCACCGTGACCGAGGAAGAGTGTGAGCGCGAAGGTGGCGTTGGTCAGCACCATCGCAACCAGGTGGGCGGTCGCCGTCCGCCAGAGCTTCGTCCCGAAGCTGATCTGAAGCCAGTCGGCAAAACCGGTCACGGCTGCGAGGCCGCCCAGCACCTGGGCGATCACGAGCGTCAGCCACCAGGCTGTCGCCGTGTTCTCCTCGGCCACGCCCAGCACGTGGAGCACCGCCAGGAGCGTGGCCGCCGTGTAGGCCCCGATCGCCGCGTCGGTCAGAGGCGGGTGCAGCGGGTGGCCCGGCAGTCCTCGAATCAGGTAGCTCGGCTTGAAATCGCTTTTCGGTTGCGCTCGCTCGCTCTCCACGGCTGCGGACCCTAACTCACGTAGGGTGCCCGGTTTGTCTGGGTTTCTTCTCATCAATCCGCGGTCGGGAGACGACTCCCCGAGCCCGGACGAGCTTCGGGCGACCGCCGCCGAGCACGGGATCGAGGCGCGGATCCTCGAGGAGGACGACGACGCCGCGGAGCTCGCACGGTCGGCTGAGGCCGACGCGCTCGGCATGGCGGGCGGTGACGGGTCGCTGGCGCTGATCGCCGAAGTCGCGATGGAACGCGACCTCCCCTTTGTCTGCATTCCGTTCGGCACGCGCAACCACTTCGCGCGCGACCTCGGCCTGGACCGGGACGATCCGATCGCCGCTCTCGACGCCTTCGCAGGCACGGAGCGGCGCATCGACGTCGGCCGGGTCGGCGACCGCGTGTTCCTCAACAACGTCAGCCTCGGCGCCTACGCGTCCCTCGTCCACCGCCGAGAGAGCCACCGGCGGCGGCGCAACGCGCTCGCGCGCCTGCGGGCGCTGCTCGTCACCGCTCGAAACCGCGAGCGGCTCGAGCTGACGATCGACGGAGAGCAGGTCGACGCCCAGGTCGCGCTTGTCTCGAACAACGACTACAAGCTCGAGCTCTTGTCCGTCGGCGAACGTGAGCGGCTGGACGAGGGCCAGCTCCATCTCTACCTCGCCACCGGCTGGCGCTTCTCCGAGTGGGAGGAGCGGGCGGCAACGTCGCTGACGATCGACGCCGCACGCCACCGGATCAAGACCGCGGTCGACGGCGAGCCCACGGTGTTCGAGACGCCGCTCGAGTTCTCGATCGGAGCACTGGCTCTACGGGTCCTCGTTCCGGGCTCGCCAGGCTGAGAGCACCTCGGGCAGGTGCTCGAAAGCGAGCTCGGCCCACGGGATCTCGTCCGGCGCGAAGAAGCGCAGCTCGGCGACGTCGTCGGCCGGCACCGGCGTGCCATCCGCGATCTGCGCGCTCCAGTAGACATTCATCGTGGCGACGTCCCGCGGTCCCTCGCCGTAGCGGTCCATGAAGATCCCGACGAACTCGGTGTCGCGGAGACCGATGCCGGCCTCCTCGCGCAGCTCCCGGTGCAGGCAGTCGAGAGGGTGCTCGCCCTCGTCGAGGAACCCGCCCGGGAGATCCCACATGCCGGCGAATGGATCCCGGGCCCGCTTGCTGAACATCACCCGGCCGTCGTCGTCCACGATCAGACACGACGCAGTCGGCTTGGAACTCGCGTAATCGACGAAGTCACACTCGGGGCACTCGACCCGGTTCTCTTCCCTCCGGAGCTCGGCCGCGCAGACCGGGCAATGCCTCCAGCCGTCCAGCTCTCCCACGGGTCGCAACAATAGGGCCGATGCGTCATGTCCCTGCGTCCGTGACCGAGCTCTCCCGGATCGGGCTGCTGGCCGAGCTCCCCGGCGAGCTGCTCCTGAAACTCGCGCACCGCATGCGCCGGGAGGACGTCGCTCCCGGCCGGCCGCTGGTCACCGAGGGCGATGACGGCGACCGCTTCTACGTCGTCCTCAACGGGCTGCTGAGGGTGAACCAAGCGGGTCGGGGCGAGCGGCGGATGTTGAAGCCGGGCGACTACTTCGGCGAGGTGTCTCTCGCGATGAACCTGCCGCGGACGGCTTCTGTCTCCCCGATGACGCCGGCGACCGTCGCGAGCTGCGACCGCGCCACGTTCGACGAGTTCATCCGCCCGCTGTTTGCGGCTGACGAGAGCTAGGAGGGTTCGCGGAACGGGGTGTTAGGGTTACGGAGATGCCGGAACGCTCTCGCAATCTCACGATCCTCCTGCTCGCGATCGTCGTCGCCGGGATCATTCTCGGGCTGGCGACAGATATCGGGCTGTTCGGCTTCGCCATCGCCGCGATTGCCGCCCTCGTGTGGATCGCGATGGCGATGAGCGCACGCCGCCGCGCCGTCTGAGACCGGCTAGCTAAGACGCTCCTAGTTCGCGTGCGCCGTCGTCTTCACGCCGACGGGTAGCGACCAGAGCTTCACTTTCGCCTGACGGCCGCGGATCTCCATCTCGTCGACGAAGACGAGGTCTGACACCTCCTCCTGGAGCAGGACGCGTGTCGTGTCCGAGATGAAGACCGAGTGTGGCGTCCCCTTCGTCATGCCCTGGAGCCGGGCCGCGGTGTTGGTGGTGTCCCCGATCGCCGTGTACTCGAGCCGGTTCTCGGAGCCGACGTTGCCCGAGACCACATCGCCGCTGTTCAGACCGATCCCCATGTAGAAGCCGCTCGCGATCTCTTGCTCCTGCAGCCAGTCGTTGAAGCGCGGGAGCCGCGTCTCCAGCATCTCCCTCGCCGTCGCGATCGCGCGGTCGGCGTGGTCGTCCTGCTCGATCGGCGCCCCGAAGACGGCCATGATCCCGTCGCCTTCGTAGGAGACGAGTGTCCCGCCGTGCTCCTGGATCGCCTTCGTCATCTCGTCGAGGTAGTGGTTGACGATCTGGATCACCTCGGCGGCCGGAAGGGCCTCCGACACGGACGTGAAACCGCGCAGGTCGGTGAACATCACCGTCGCCTCGATCGTGACGCCTCCGAGGCGGAGGTCGCCGTCCGTTCGCTTGAGGACATCGTCGACGACCGCGGCCGGGACGAACCGCGCGAAGATGTCCCGCACCCGTTCACGCTCGAAGGCGGCGAGCAGGTAATGAGCGCCGATGGCACCCACCGAGGACATGGTCAACGCCCCGAACGGATACACGAAGGTGTTGATCCACCCCGAGAGAAACGCCATCTGGGTGCCGACGAGCAGCCCGCCGGCCGCCAGCAGGGAGATGATCAGCGTGCCGCGGAGAGCGAGCTTCAGGCTGGTCACGGGAACGAGCATCCCCAGAGACAGGATCAGCATGATGTTCAGCCACCCGGGTGCACTCTTGAGCGGTAGCCCGGCGAGAACCGTCGCGATCGCGTTCGCCTGAATCTCGGGCCCGACATCTCGTCGTCGCCGAACGACGTCGGATGGAGGTCCTGGAGGGTGGGCGCCGAGGCGCCGACGACCACGATCTTTCCGCGGAAGGTGCCTGGTTCGAACTCACCGCGGTAGAGCCGGGAAAAGGAGTACGTGGGGATTGTTCCGGGGGGGCCCGAAGTAGTCGATCCAGGTCGCGTCGTCGCCGAAGGGCTCCACCTGCCGTCCTTTGAGGCGCTCGACGGTCACGACCGCGAAGCTCTTCAACCCGTCGATCCTGTAGGCGAGGCGGCGAATGATCCCGCCGGGGTCGGTGCGGTAGTTCCCGTTCCCGACCCGGGTCCGGGCATAGCGAATGCCCTCCTGCTCGCCGAGAAACGCGCCTCTCCCGCGATCGTCTACCTCCGTGGTCGCGAAGACGACATTCCCCGCCGCATGAGCCGCGTCCATGAAGACGTTGTCCTCCTCGATCTCGGACGGCTCGCTGACTGGATGTCGTAGGCGATCAGCTTCGCCCCGTCCGCTTTCAGCCGCCGGATGACCCGACCGTGGAACGAGCGTGGCAACGGGTAGCGGTCGAGGTCGCTGAACGTGACGTCGTCGATACTGACGACGGCGAGGTTGGTCGGTCGATCCTTCTCGCCCCGGACCGAGAACCGCCCGTCGACGGTGTCGAGATCGAGCTCGCGGAAGATGGCAGTCCCGTAGGCGACGAGCCACAGTCCGGTCGCGCCGAGTCCCACGGCGAGGAAGAGAAGGACCCGAAGACGCCAGCGACCTTGCGGCACCCGCGTAACTCTGTCAGCTGTCGTCTAAGTGCTGGGTCTAACGGCGGCGCGCCGGTTCCCTGGCGGGGAGCCGAGGGAATGCCAACACGAGCAGCACGACGCTGGCGGCGATCATCGCGATTCCGAGGCCGGCGATCTCCATCTCGGGGCAATCGGTATTCGCAACCGTATGACTTGAAACGGGTATCCCTCGTTCGAGGGATGCCCGGGAGCGGAAATCGGCCGAATTTGACCCGAAGGGTCACGTTTGCCGCAAGCAGCCACCAAGGTTCCCGTCTACCGAGGCGAGTTCGGTCCAGAGCAGGCCGAGCGCCTGCTCTGGCGTGCCGGGTTCGGCCCGCGGCGCGGCGAGGCGGAGGCACTGGCCAAGCGAGGGCTCGACGACGCCGTCCGCGCGCTGACCCGCGCAGGCCGGCAGCGTCTCGTCGGCCCAGCGGCGAAGGACGAAAAAGGTCGTCCGCTCGCGCCTCGCGACGCCTGGGGCCACGACCACCTCTGGTGGCTCGACCGGATGGTCCGCGGCAACCGGCCGCTGATGGAACGGATGACGCTCGTCTGGCACGACTGGTTCGCCACGTCGAACGAGGGTGTGGGCTCGCAGGGCCTGATGCTTCGGCAGAACGCGCTCTTCCGCCGTTACTGGCTCGGCTCGTTCCAGCAGCTCGCCACCGCGGTCACCCGCGACCCCGCGATGCTCCTGTGGCTCTCCGGCACCGACAACTCGAAGTGGTCGCCGAACGAGAACTACGCCAGGGAGTTGATGGAGCTCTTCACCCTCGGGGCCGGCCGCGGCTACACGGAGCGGGACGTCCGCGAGCAGGCCCGGGCGCTGACCGGCTTCCGCAACGACTGGCGCGAGGGCGTCGGCCCGACGCGGTTCCGCTTCGAGCGTGAGCGCCACGACGTCGGGACCAAGCGAGTGTTCGGCCGCCGGGGCCGCTTCGACTGGCGGGATGCCGTGCGCCTCTGCGTCACGCATCCGCGTCACCCGTCCTTTTTCGTCCCGAAGCTGTGGAGCTACTTCACCCCGGCCGCGCCGCCCCGGGCGACCAGGCTCGCACTCGAGCGGCTGTACGTCCGGAACCGCTACGCAGTCCGCCCGGTGGTCGAGGCGATCCTCCGCCACCCGCTCCTCTACGACGGCCCGCGCATGGTCAAGCCGCCGGTCGTCTACACCGCCGGCCTGCTCCGGGCAGCCGGTCGGGGAATCGACACGGATTCGTGGACGTGGCTCTGCGCCAACGCCGGCCAGCAGCTCTTCTACCCGCCGAACGTCGCCGGGTGGAACGACGAGCGCTGGCTCGACACAGCGACCTACCTTGCCCGCTGGGACCTGGCCGGCCGGGTCACCCGCCCGGCGGCGCTCGACCCCAACAAGGCCCAGGCGCCGTTCGACGCGGACAAGCTTCTCGACCGCGCACTCGGCTTCTGGGGCGACCCGCCGCTCTCGGCCGGTACGCGCCGCGTCCTGCGCGGCTACACGGTCCGCGCCCTCGCCACGGCGAATTCGAGCTGGAAGAAGAAGAGCTACCCGGCGCTGATCGAGAACTCGCTCCGCCACCTGATCGCCGTCTCTCCCGACCTCCAAACGAGCTGAGGCCCATGTCCCGCTGCTGCAACGAGTTCTCTCGCTCCTCACTCCTCCACCGCGCCGTCGCGGAGGCGGGCTCCGGCCTCCCCGCGATCGAGCACGGAATGCCGATCCCGGCCGGCACCGGCCTCGACCGCCGCGATCTGCTGCTCCGGTCTGCCGGGCTCGCGCTCGCCGTCTACGGGGCCGGCTCGTTCGCGCTCCCAGGCTTTGAGGACGGGATCCTCGAGGCCGCCGAGGCCGCTCCGAACCAGCCCGTCCTCGTCAGCGTGTTCCTCGACGGCGGCGCCGACTCGCTCTCCCTGCTCGCTCCCGTCGCTGACCCCGACTACAGGCGCTTGCGGCCCAAGCTCGCGCTCCCTGACTCCGGCCTGGCTTTCACCGAGGATCCTCGCCTGCGCTGGCATCCCGAGGCGGCCGCGCTGCGGACTCTCCACCTCGAGGGCAAGCTCACCGTCCTTCCGACCGTCGGGTACACGGACGCGGACCAGTCGCACTTCACGTCCCGCCACTACTGGGAAGTCGGGGCCACGAATTCCGGCCTCCGCACCGGCTGGCTTGGGCGATATCTCGACAAGGCCGGCCGGCCGGACAACCCACTGCAGGGCCTGAGCCTCGACGGCGAGCTCGCTCCGCCGCTCGCGACCGCCAAGGCGCCGGTTGCGGCGCTGCGCGGGGTCGACGGATACCGCTTCTGGGCGCCGGGTGTCTGGGGCGACGTCGAGCGCGAGATGCTGGAGACGCTTGCCCCACTGGGCGCAGCGCGAGGCTCCGGCGACAAGGCACTCGCGTCGATCTCCGGCATCTCGACGCAGGCACAGCGGCTCCGGCACCAGCTGGCGCCGTTCAACGGGAAGGGGTTCGCAAGCCCCGTCACGTATCCCCAGCACCGGAGCGGCTTCCCGCAGCGCCTCGCCGGCCTGGCTGCGTTGCTCGCGGGCGGTCTGCCACTCCGATGTGTCGCCATGCGGGCGTACGGGATGTACGACACCCATTCCGACCAGCCCGACCAGCTCGCGCAGGGCCTGAAGCTGACCGGTGAGAGCCTCCTTGCCTTCCAGCGGGACCTCGAGGCTCGCGGCCTGGCCGACCGCGTCATCACGCTCGTCTGGTCGGAGTTCGGGCGTCGCGCCGAGGAGAACGGCTCCCGCGGCACCGACCACGGCGCCGCCGGCGTCGCGATGCTGATGGGCACCCGGGTGCGCGGGAAGATGATCGGCGAGCTGCCGAAGCTCAAGGACGGCCTCGACAAGGACGGGAACCTGAAGCCGTCCGTCGACTACCGGAGCATCTACACCTCCCTCCTCGAGCAGTGGTTCGACTTCGACGCGGCCGGGGCGATCCCGAACGCGCGGGCCTACAAGCGACTCGAGCTCGTCAAATGAGGCGTCTCGCGCTCCTCGCCCTGACCGTCGTCGCGCTCGTCGGCGCCGCGGCGCCTGTCATGGCGGCCCGCGGGCCGTCGCGCGTGCAGGTGTCGGCGCTCGAGTTCGAGTACCGACTCTCGCGGCTGTCGGTCCGCCAGGGGCCGGCCTTGATCGAGCTGGTCAACTACGGCGAGGACGAGCACGACCTGATGGTCCAGCGCATCGGCGGGACGAAGTCCTGGCGGGTCGCGAAGATCATCCCGGGACAGCGGGCGACGCTTGCGATCCGGCTCCGGCCCGGCACGTACCGGCTCTGGTGCGAAGTCGCAAACCATCGCGTGCAAGGCATGCGTGCGACGCTGCGCGTCAAGCCGTAGCGGCCTCCTCGACGACCGCGTCGGACAGCCGAGGCCACGCCTCGAGCGCCCAGTCGCCGAACTCGAGGTCGGTGAGACAGGCGAGAGCGAGGTCGCGCTCAGGGTCGGCCCACACGAACGTCCCGCTCCCACCCCAGTGACCAAACGTCCGCTCGGAGGGCCGAGTGCCCGACCAGTGGCCGGGCTTGCCGTCCCTGAGCTCGAAGCCCAGGCCCCAGTCGTTCGGATCGAAGCTGCCCATGGACGGAATCACGCCCGAGAGTCCGGGGAACTGGACGGTGGTCGCTTCCGCCAGTGTCTCCGGCGCCACGACGGACGGCGCCAGGCATTCGCGCGCAACGCGAACGAGGTCGTCCAGGGTGCCGAAGAGGTGTGAGCCCGCGGAGCCGCGGAGCTCCGCCCGCATGCCGAGCGGGTCGAGCACGGCCTGCCGCAGGTAGTCAGCGAAGGCCATCTCGGCCTGAGACTCGACAAGCTCGGCGAGGACGTCGAATCCCGAGTTCGAGTAGATCCGGCGCGCGCCCGGCTTCGCGATCGGCTCTCGGCCCTCGAACGGAAGCCCGGACGCATGAGCGAGCAGATGCCGAACCGTCGAGCCGGGTGGCCCCGCCGGCTCGTCGAGGTCGACAGTCCCCTCCTCGGCAGCGACCAGGATCGCCAGCGCCGTTATGGGCTTCGTGACCGACGCCCAGCGGAACTCCCGGTCGCTGGAGCCGCGCATCGCGAGGATCTCGCCTTTCGAGACAACGGCGACGGAGACGTTCTCCGCGGGCCAGCCGTCAACCTGATGTAGCGCTTCCACGGCGGCTGATACTAGGCCCGTGCCCCATCGCCGCATCTCCGGCCACTCGCAGATGGAGCCCGTCGCCGGCTACTCGCGCGCCGTCGTCTCCGGCCTCCTCGATTCCCGCTGGTTGGTCGAGATCGAGGCCGTCCCCGTACTGTCAGACTGACGGCCATGAACCAGGTGTGGCCGCCGTCCATCACCGGCGTCGAGGGGTCTGCCCCGAGCGGCAGTGTCCTCGACCACAAGTTCGGGCAGGGCGAGGCTTACACCCTCGGGGTCGAGGAGGAGTACATGCTCCTCGACGGCGAGAGCTTCGACCTCGTCCAGCGGATCGACACCGTCCTCGCCGCATTCGTCGGCCACGAGGACGAGGCCCGGATGAAGCCCGAGCTGATGCAGTCGACACTGGAGGTCGCGACTCCCGTGTGCCGGACGGCCGGCGAGGCCGATCGGGAGCTCCGCCGGCTGCGGAACGCGGTCCATGGGATCGCGGCCGAGCACGGCCTGCGCGTGGGCTCTGCCGGGACGCATCCGTTCAGCCTCTTCGAGCGCCAGCGGATCACCGCCCGCGACCGCTACCGGGCGCTCGTCGACCAGATGCAGTACGTCGCCCGTCGTGAGCTCATCTTCGGACTGCACGTCCACGTCGCCGTCGACGACCCGGACAAGGCGATTCACGTCGTGAACGGAATCCTCGTCGACCTCCCGCTCCTGCTGGCCCTCTCCGCGAGCTCGCCGTTTTGGCGCGGAGAGCCAACAGGCCTCCGTTCGACCCGCCAACCGATTTTCGCAGCCTTCCCGCGATCGGGGCCCCCGCCGAGGTTCCGGGACTACGAGGACTTCGCCGCGGTCGTCGGCCAGCTCGAGCGGACGGGCTGCATCGCGGATTACACGCACATCTGGTGGGACATCCGTCCGCATCCCCGGCTCGGCACCGTCGAGATCAGGATCTGCGACTCGGTCACCCGGGTGGAGGACGCCGTTGCCATCGCGGCGTTCTGCCAGGCGCTCGTGAAGTTCTACTGCGAACTGTCGGAAAAGAAGGGCGGGATCCCCGGCTATCACCGGATCCTGACGACCGAGAACAAGTGGCTGTCGATCCGGTACGGACTGGACGCACCGATCATGGATCTGGCCACAGGCCACCGGAACCGAGTCGTCATCGCGCAGCTCGTCCGCCGCCGCCTCAAGGAGCTCGAACCGCACGCGAAGGAGCTCGGCTCCGACCGGGAGCTCGAGGGGATCAGGGCGATCCTGAGCCAGGGCAACGGCGCCGACCGCCAGCTCCGGGTCTACAACGCGAATCGCGACATCGTCGAAGTTGCCCGGGAGATTGCGGATGCTACGGAGGCCACCTAGCTGCGCTTTTCTCTGAAAGTCTCACGACTTTCAGCGACCGTTTGGAGCCGGGCACCGCTTCGCGGTGCGCGAATCACCTGCAGCGTTTCTTGTCGATGCGCCGTTCTGGAGGAACGGGCAAAGCCCGTTCCTCGGCGGGATGGATCAAAGTACGTCTATGAGGCCGCGCGCTCGTCGGGACCTCGCGTCCGCCGAGACCCGTAGTTCCGGGGATGGACCTCCGTCGGGCAAGCGCTCGTATAGGAAGCGCGCCATGGCTGGTTTGCGGGCCGACGAGCGCGCCTGGATTCGGGGCGCCCAGGCGGGCTCGCTGCCCGACCTCGAAGCGCTGTTCAAGGATCACTGGCCTCGCGCGTACAGGGCCGCCTACCTCGTCGTGCACGACGGAGCCGCTGCAGAGGACATCGCGCAGGAGGCGTTCCTGTCCGCGATTCGGACGCTCGACCGCTTCGACGGCCGTCGCCCGTTCGGGCCCTGGCTCCATCGGATCGTCGTCAACCGCGCGATCGACTGGGCACGGGCGCGCGCGCTCCGGGCCGAGATCGGGGAGCCCGCACTGGAGCTCGCCGCCGGCGCAGCGGCGGACCGGACGCCGTACTCCCAGCCGGTGCTCGCCGCGCTGGCTGAGCTCTCGCCGGAGCACCGGGCCGTGATCGTCCTCCGGCATCTCCTGGAGTACACGCCCGGCGAGATCGCGCGGATCCTCGAGCTTCCGCGCGGCACCGTGAACTCCCGGCTCCGCCGCGGCCTGGACGAGCTCGCCGAGCGGCTCGAGGTCGACGAGGACACGCTGTGAACGACCGTGATCTCCGCCGGGCCCTGCTCAGGACGCCTCCGCCCGATGAGCTAGGCGCGCAGCGGCGTGCCTGGCGCCTCGCGCGAGCCGCCTTCGACGAACGGGAGCCGACGGCGTGGCCTCGGCGTCATGCTCGCGCACTCGTCGCGGCAGCAGCCGGCGTCGCTCTGCTGGCCGCCGTCCTGAGCCCGACCGGTCGCGCAGTGATCGGCGACGTCCGAGAGGCGATCGGCACGGAGAAGGTCACGGGAGTCCCGCAGGCCAAGCCGGCACTCTTCTCGCTGCCCGCGGAGGGACGGGTGCTGGTGACGGCGCCGAAGGGCGTCTGGCTGGTGAACGCCAACGGCTCCAGACGCCGGCTTGGGGATTACGACGAGGCGTCGTGGTCGCCGCGCGGCCTTCACGTCGTCGCCTCGACCAGGAGCCAGCTGGTGGCTCTGACACCGAAGGGAGACGTGCGCTGGGCGATCGCGCGGCCCCGGGTTCACGACGCCCGCTGGGCGCCGAGCGGATTCCGCGTCGCGTACCTGAGCGGCGCCAACCTGAGAGTCGTCGCCGGCGACAAGACGGGCGACCGGCGAGTCGACTCGGCAGCCAGGATTGCGCCTGCGTGGCGCCCGGGCAAGGAGCACGTCCTCGCGTACGTCGCCGGTGGGAACAGCCTCACGGTGACCCAGACCGACGAGTCGCAGACGCTCTGGAGCTCCCGCATCGCGGGGCTTCCGCTCCACCTCGAGTGGAGCGCCGACGGGGGCCGCCTCCTCTCCATCACCTCCGTCGAGGGCGGAGGATTCACGCTCGCCGTCTACGACAAGGGTGGCCGCCGGCTCCAGTCGCTCGCCTTCACCGGCCGCTTCGCGGCGGCCGCGTTTGCCCCGAACGACCACCGGATCGCCCTCGTCCGCGGGATGACGAACCCAAAGGGCGAGGCGAGCGAGCTGCTCGTGGTCGACGGCGACAGCATCCGACGCCAGCAGCCTGTGTTCACCGGCAAGGGCAGGTTCAGCGATGTCGCGTGGTCTCCGGGTGGCCGCTGGCTGCTCCTTGGCTGGGAGAGCGCCGACCAGTGGCTCTTCATCCGCTCGGCCGACGTCGAGAAGGTCAAGGCAGTCTCGAGCCTCGCCAAGCAGTTCGACCCCGGCGGCACCGGCGCGGGCGCCTTCCCGCGAATCGAAGGCTGGTGCTGCGTGGAGCCTGCCGGGCAGTAGGGTCTCGCCGTGCTCGCGGTGGGCGATCGCATCCCGGATGCGCGCGTGTGGCGCGGGCCGCGCGACGAGCTGACGATGTCGTCGCTCGTGGACGAGGGCGCCGTCCTCGTCTTCTTCTACCTCTTCGACTGGTCGGCGACCTGAACGAACGAGATGGAGCTCCTGCGTGACAGGGGCGCGGAGTTCGAGGAGGCGGGTGTGCGGGTCGTTGCCGTCTCGCGGGACTCGGCGTGGTCGCACGTCGCCTGGATGCAAGCGCTCGACGTCGAGTTCCCGCTGCTCTCGGACTGGAACGGCGACGCGGTGCGCGGGTTCGGCATCGAGCGCGAGTACCGAGGGATGCAGGACGTCGCGCGCCGCAGCGCGTTCCTGATCGAGCGCGGCGGTACGGTCCGCGGCGCATGGGCGTACGAGGACGGCGACGTTCCGGACCTGGACGAGCTGCTCTCGGCCGTGCGAGCCTTGTCCTAGCCCTCTTCCTGGCCGCCGGCGTCGTCTCGACCTGGCCGGCCCTGCGGGATGGGCGCTCGCAGTTCCTGGCGGAGGGCTTGTCCGGGAGGCCGGGCGCTGCGGCACCGGGCGACCACCTCCAGACGATCTGGCAGCTCTGGCTTCCGGGTGACCAGGTGGCCCGAGGCGCGGCGCCCTGGCTCGACCCGTACAGCTTCCAGCCCGAGGTCGAGCCACGGCCGAACTTCGCAGGCTGGCCGTTCGGGATCGTCTTCGGGCTGCTCCACGCCCTGCTCGGCACGGTCTTGGCCTGGAACGCGTTCGTCCTGTTCGGGTACCTCGGCGCGGGCGGGCTGGCGTTCCTCTGGCTCCGGTCGCTCGGCCTAGGTGTCGGCGGCGCGATGGTCGGCGGGCTCGTCTTCGCGCTCGCGCCGTACCGGACCGTACAGGGCGGCGCCGGCCATCTCCTCGCCTGGATCGCGATGCTGCTCCCGCTCTCGCTCTGGGCCTGGGAGCGGAGGTGGTACTGGCTCGCGAGCGCCGCGCTCCTCTCGATCCCACTCTCCGGCCAGGTGCATCTAGCGCTGGGGGTCATCCCGTTCTTCGCGCTGTACGCACTCGTGCAGGGCGGGAGCCGGCGCTGGGCAGGCGGCGCCGTGGGAGCGGCAGTCGTGGCCGGGTTGGCTGTCTGGGCGCTCGCGATCCGCGGCTCGATCGGGGATTCGAGGTCGTTCGGCCAGGTGGAGAACTACTCCGCCTCCCTCGTGGACTTCGTTTCGCGCGACCCACGGCATGGCCTCGAGGCGTTCGTCTTCGTCGGGTGGCTGACGCCACTCCTGGCGCTCCTCGGGCTCGTGTGGCACCGCCGCACGAAGCTCGCCGTCGTTCTGGGACTCGGGGCGCTCATTCCCTGTCTCCTCGCACTGGGCGCGAACCTGCCCGGCTACGAGGCGCTCTGGAATGCGGTTCCGGGGTTCGGCGTGACCCGTGTGCCGGGCCGCCTGATGCCGATCGCCTGTCTCGCGCTGGCCGGCCTCGCAGCGCTCGGGATGGATCGAGTGCTGCAACACAGGCGCGGGTTCGTGACGGTCGGATCCGCGCTCGTGCTCGCGCTGGTCGCGATCGACCTGCGCGCCGGCGTGACCGCCTACCGGCCCTCCGCGGCGGACGAGGGGAACCGCGCGTACGCGGCGCTCCGAGCCGAGGAGGGACGGTTGCTGGAGCTGCCCGTCTACGCACCCGATGGCCAGGGGGCCAGCGTCTATCTCTACTACGCGATGCAGGCGCCCCGCGAGCGACCAGCGGGTTACTCGACGATTGCGCCGAAGGCGGCGCTCCGAACGCTGAGGTCGCTCCAGCCGTGCCCGGACGATCTTCAGCTCCACGCCCTCGACGTCCGCTTCGTCGTCGTCCACGGCACCTCGCCCTGCCCCCCGCCCGGCGATCTGATCGCACGCGACGGGCCCGTCGCCCTCTACCGGGCCGAGCTCGAGTGAGCGTCGACGGACTCGTCCAGGGCGAGGACGGCTTGGCCCGCTGCTCCTGGGGCGCCTCGACGCCCGACTACCAGGCCTACCACGACACGGAGTGGGGCTTCCCCGTCTCGGCCGACCGCCGGCTCTTCGAGAAGCTCTGCCTCGAGGGGTTCCAGTCAGGCCTCTCCTGGCTGACGATCCTGCGAAAGCGCGAGAACTTCCGGAAAGCCTTCGCCGGCTTCGACTTCGAGCGGGTCGCACAGTTCGGCAAACGAGACGTCGAGCGGCTGCTCGGAAACGCTGGGATCATCCGCCACCGCGGCAAGATCGAGGCGACGATCAACAACGCCGCCCGGGCCGTCGCGCTCGTCGAGGAAGAGGGCTCGCTCGCCGCCTATGTCTGGCGCTTCGAGCCGGATGCGGCTTCGCGGCCGAAGCAGCTGACATGGGAGGCGCTGGTGGAGATGGCCCAGACACCGGAGTCGCGGGCGCTCGCGAAGGACCTGAAGCGGCGCGGCTGGCGCTTCGTCGGGCCGACGACCGTCTACGCCTTCATGCAGGCGATGGGCCTCGTGAACGACCATCTGCACGGGTGCGGGATCCGCGAACCGGCCGAGCACGCTCGCGCCGCGTTCACGCCGCCGGCGTAGCTACATCCCCATCGCGTGTTAAGTACCCGCCGGTGAGCAGGAATCTTCCCTGAGATTCTCCGCTCTGCCATCACCGTGACAACACCAGGAGCGCGTCCTACGACCCGCGACGCCGTCGACGAGAGCCGCCCGATCCCTGGCCGCCACCTCTTAGCATGCGCAGGTTCACAAGTGCGTCTCGGCCGACGCCTCCTTCTCGAGGAGCGGCGGTTGCTAAGGCAAGGATCGCTCATTGGGCACAGGAGTCCGCGCGGGAAAGAGAGCGCGGCGTTCAGAGGACGCTGGCCCTTTAGCCGAAAAATGGTTGTCGAGTGCTCGCGGGGCCGCTCGACGGCCCCCTGACACGAGCCCGCCGATCCTCGACCACTACTGGATCGACGGGAAAGCGGAAGATGTGCTTCCGCAAGGAGGGGAAGGCCCGTCGCCTCTACTGGATGAACTCGGTGTACGTGGTGCCGTCGGAGGGTCATGTCGCCAGGTTCAGCTACTCCGGGTTCAGCGAGCGCGTCTGCACGGGCTGTGCCGCCCGAGGAGAACGTCTGCACGCTGTGTGGGGCCGAGCTTCGCGCGGTAGCGTGAGCCTATGAGCCAGGACTCCCACGGTGCCCCCAGTCCCGCTCCAAGTGGAGGCGCTGCTGACCGACGACCCGGACGCGGCGCTCGCGTGGGCGGACATGGACGCATGGGCTGACGCGCGCCCCTGTGTCTGCACCGACGAGGACGGGCTTCACCGCGAGGATTGCCCGCAACGCTAAACGCGGGGTAGGATCATGGAGAAATGCCGGATGCGCGCTCTGTAAACGCGGGAAAGGGGGGGAGCCCCCCCCCTGGAAATCCAGGGAAGAAAACGGGCCGTCCGGCGGGTCTGACCACAGCCGCGAAGAAAGAGCGCGACAAGAAGATCACCTACGACCGGGTGGTCGGCAACATGTCGTGGGCGGGCCTCGCGCTCGCACCCCCGGCTGGCGTCGAGAGATGGAGTATCGGCTACCCGTTGACGGCAGAGGATCTCGAGGTCCGACCTGCGGAACGAGTGCCGCTGTTCAGGCCGCTCGTCGAAGGAGCGGTCGCCGATTTCTTCCTCCCGTGGCTCGAGACGGTCGAGGCGAAGGGCGAAATTGTGCGCCGGCACTTCGTTCGGATGGATCCGCGTCGCCCGGCACGGTCCCGCAGTTAGTCCGAGGAAAGCAGGAGCGTCTTGTAGCTCTTGATCGACACCTCGTCGAGCGGCATCACATGCGTGTACACGTCCAGGGTTGTAGAGACCTGGCGTTGGCCAACCCGCTCGCCGATCTCACGGGCCGGGACGCCCTGGCCGTGCCAGAGCGTGATCCGTCGATGCCGTAGGTCGTGAGGATGGTAGTGCGGGATTCCGGCCACGACGCACGCCTTCGACATCACCTTCTCGACCTTTTGCCGTGGGTGACCAACGTCCAGCGGCCAGATGAATAGACGCCGGTCGCCGCCGCGATCGTCAGGAGGGCAGCTAGCCAGAAGGATGTCCAGAAGCCAATTGGGTACCTGCACCCAGCGGGGTCTGCGGTGCCCGCGACGGCCCTTCACGTTCTCGGGGCGCGAGAGGATGCGCGAGTTCGGTATGTCGACGTCCTCCCAAGTCCAGCTGAGTGACTCGCCGAGGCGCGCACCTGTCTGCTCCAGAAAGACAAAGAGCAGGCGCCGATCGCGCGCGATCTGATCTAGAAGCGCCAGTACGTGCTTGTCACTCGGCGGGGAATGAACCCGTCGCTCGGCGGTAGGCAAGCGGAGCGCGCGGTGACGTGCCGGATTCGGCTCGGTACCGGATTGGTCGATGACCTGCCTGAGCGTCCCGAGATAGTCACGGACAACTGCGGGCGTGAGCTCCGCCGCCTGCTCGTTGATCCACTCCTGTATCTCGCCGTGCTCCACGTCGTCCGGGCGGCGCCTGCCGAACCGCGGGCCAATCCGCTTCCAATGGACCCGATAGTTCTCGCGCGTGCGCTCGTCAACGTCGATGCGCGTTTTGAGCCAGAGAGCGAACCAGTCCTCGAAGACTCGCCGCGGCGACTCGACCGCTTGCAGCCCGTCGCGCGGATTCCGTCCGGCGGCGATTTCGCCCGCCACGTAGTCGCGACGAGTCCGCGCTTCCCTAAGCGTCTTGAACGTCCCTGCAACCGCGACCGGCCAGGCACGCCCCCCTCGCCGGTAGATCACCTGGTGCCGCTTAGCGCCCGCGGAGGTCGGGCGCGTCCGGATCCAGACAGGGCTCATTTGACCCTGAGGTTGTCCTCGAGGAAGCGCGCCACGTCGCCGCGCCGGACGTAAACCTTGCGAAGCCCGGGCGGCTCGATCACCGGCAGCTGGCGCATGATTGCCTCGGCCGCCGCTCGGGTGATGCCGAGCTCTTCGCGAAGACGCTTGCAGTCGAGGAGCCGCGGGAGGAACTCGCCGGTGGCTCGGCCTCGCTGCTCGTAGCGTGCACCGCCAAGCGCGCCTGCGTTCTCGACGCCGTGCACGCGTCGTTGATGGAGATCCATGACGCCTTCGACGAGGACTAGGTCGCGGCGTTTGTCGCGAGATTGGACGAGTATCTGAGCCCACGGCCATTCGAGTTCTCCACATTATTGACCATATGGTCACTCTAGCTACCGCGGGAGTCCGTGTCCAGATGGTCACCACTGCTCCGTCCGATCCCCAGGCGATACTCGGTCGATGCCCCGCAAGCGCACACAGCGCTCATTCGTCGAAGAGGTGCCGCTGCTCCTCCGCGAGCGCGATATGAGCGGACGGGCGCTCGCACATCGTGCGGGCGTCAACCCCTCACACCTCTCTCGCGTCCTTCGGCGAGCGAGCTACAAGACGGCCAGCGGTGAACTCGCCCGCAAGGTCGCAAAGGCGCTGGGACTGCCGCCCGACTACTTCCCGGAGTTCCGCGAGGCTGCGGTCATGGAGCGCATCAGACGAGACCCGGCGTTGCGCGACAGGCTTTACGACCGGCTCAGGCCAGGCTAGATCCCGGGGCCTTCCTGCGCGCAGTGATCATCACGCGGGACACCTCGGTGAAACGGCAAGATCGCCGCCGTGCGCGAGTGATCCACACGCGGCGTCATGCGAATCGAACGTCGACATGCGCCTGCTTTTTCGACGCTCGCTGCATGGGATGCGCTCGAGTTCCGCGCATGGATCGATCGCCTGGCGCTCACTGCTTCGCGGTAGGCTCCAGTTTCTCGCCCTTGGCGTGTCACCTCACGAGAACTGCAAGGCGGGGGACCGCGGGGTGCCGGGGAGAGAGCTATGAGCTCCTCGGAAAAACACTGAGCGCGAGGAGCTCGTCGCCAACGACTAACCCCGAGCCAACGAGTCGCGGAGACTCGAGCTTACGTTCCTGGCCGGACTCGGCGAGATCCTCGTCGCGCGGATTGCCCACTCGGCTTTCCTGCCCGGCGTCTCCGAGCAGAGATCGACACCTCTGTCCGGTCACCGCAGGCGATCACGCTGGCTGCGTGCGGCCTCATCGCGGAGGAGCGGTTCCTGGCGACAAGCCTCGGCGGCAAATTCCGCAAGAAGCGCGAGGCGGCGTAAGACTCCGAGCTCACACAAATCCAGGGATCGAGTCGCCGAACCGCCGACTCTGGGTGCGCTCCAGTCGTCCGCCGAGGGAACATGAGGGGAACAACAAGCCCGATCGCGCGCGTCACGTCTCGCTGTCGGATCTTTCAGGTTTGCGGGACTTTCGTTGCCGTGAATGCCCGTGCATGCCCGCGGTTCCGTTCCCGGAACCTGAATGGTAAGGAAGGGGCCGACGGGTTCGAGTCCGTCAGAGGGCTCTGCAAGAAGCTCCGCAAAGCGGGGTTTTGGTCGTCTATTCGGTCAACGGATAGTGCCCTGCGGGTACGAGACGGATTCATCCGCTTCGCGGTTCCGGTCAAACTGAGGCGTCTTTCGACCCCGACTCGCCCGCTGCCGTCCTGAGCTAGTTCCGCGTCTGCGGCGTGTGGACAAGGAAGACGTTGAGCGCGCTTTACGGCTTGGTTAAGCCGTTTCCAGGCTCATTTTAGCTGGCGTACAGAACATGCTCGTCGTCGTCGGCCCGCCGAGCCCCGTTCCGCTGGACGAGGTACTCGAGGTGCGCTCGTGTCTCGGCAAGCGCGAAGCGGCGGAGGGTCGGGGACAGCGGCTCCGAGAACAGCGTCAACGACACGTCGTACGCGGTCCGGGGCTCGCCGTCGAGCGCCGAGGTGGTCTGCTCGAGCCGCTCCATGTGATGGGCGATCAGCTCTCGCGCCCTTCCGGCCGGGTCATGGATCGAATCGCCGTGCCCGGGAAGCGCCAGCCTGGGCTCGAG
>JBKKAR010000121.1:0-12162 GCA_046714355.1 Gaiellaceae bacterium
CCGTCGCAGTGGGAGGCGATGTTCGTCTCGCTCGCCCACGGGGACGACGAGATCGACCGGACGGTGGAGGCCGTTGACGGTTTCTTCGCGTGAGCTGGCCACGGCTCTTCGGGAGCCGGCGGAGGGCGAGCTCGAGCCGGTTTTCTCCCGGCTTGCCGACCCCCGGTACGCGCTCGGCCTCGAGACGATCTACGAGGGCTACCTCGTCCATTACGGCCGCCCGCGGCTACTCGATCCGGCTGACGACGACACGGCTCTCGTCCTGGGGGACTACTTCTACGCGCAGGGGCTCGCGCGGATCGCGGCGCTGGGCGAGGTGGGCGCGGTCGGCGATCTCGCCGAGCTGATCTCGCTCTGCGCCCAGGCGCGGGCCGATGGCCGGGAAGGCGACGGCGCCGCCTGGGCCGCGACGGCCACGCTGATCGGACAGGACCTGCTCGACGACGCTCGCGCCGCGCTGCGGGAGCAAGGCGATCCGGGGTCGCTCGAGAGCCTCGCGCGGGAAGCGGCCGGCGACGACGCAGTCGATCAGGCGCTCGGGACCCATGCCCAGCTCGTTCGTTAGAGTCGCGCTGTGGCCTCGCTCTCCGTGACCTTTCTCAGCCTCTTCGCGGCTCTGGCCGAGGAGGAGCGCCCCTCGGCTGCCGAGGAGGGCAAGAAGGTCATCCTCGGGATGCTGATCACCGGCCTCATCTTCATCGGCGTGATCGTGCTCGGCCAGGCGTCGAAGTGGGTCGGTCACCGACGCCAGGCACGCCGCCCGCGGGCGTACTGATCCCGACTGGCACGCGCGTCTACTCTACGCTGGCCGGTGTGGCGACCATGCTTCAAGAGAGCATCGGTGTCGGCGACTACTACCCGATCGGCGACGAGTACAAGGCGCGCGTCGTGCAGTCTGCCCGCGAGGAACTCGGAGAAGAGGCGTTCGACCAGAACTGGCGGGTCGGCCGGTCCCTATCGCATGAGGAAGCGGTGCAGCTCGCCCGCTCGACCCTAGATTGACCGCGTTGGCGCCGCCGTCCGGCCGCCGCGACTGAGGACGGGTGGCCGCGGCGCCTTGCAGCGTTTGTTGCGTCGTTGACACCGACCTTCACCCACTTGTCTAATCGGTCTCGTAGACTCGCCGCGGACGAGCGCTGAGGAGGGCCTCAACTGGAGCCGCACGGCGGACACAACAAGCCGCATCTGCCCCCGCCGAGCATTTGGCCGGTCGGGTTCGCCGTCGGCATCGCCTGCATCCTCGTAGGCCTTGTCGTCAGCCTGCCGGTCGTCATCGCCGGAGTGGTCGTCGCGGTGGCCTTCGGGTTCCTCTGGGCCCGCGACGTGATGGCGCCCGACCGAGAGCCTCCAGTTGAGCAGCCGCCTGCCGACGCGGCCATGCCGCCGTCCGACGAGCCGTTCGTCGAGCGGTACCCGCGAAACAAGTTCCTCGAGCTCTCGACGCTCGGCCTGGGCGGTGTGATCACCGGCATCGTCGCCCTGCCGGTCCTCGGCTTCGCGGTCCTCCCGGCCTTTACCGGCAAGGAGCTCGAAGGGGTCGACCTCGGCCCGCTCGACAAGTACCCCGAGGGCGAGTGGCGGGAGGCGACGTTCCTCCTCGACCCGGCCGCCGGGGAGGTGTCGCGGCGAACGGCCTTCGTGCGCAACAACGGGATGAAGGACGGCCTGCCGAGCATCACGATCATCGCCAACCGCTGCGTCCACCTCGGCTGCCCCGTGCAGTCGGGGGGACCTCGGCAGGACGAGAAGCGCGAGACGATCAAGACCGAACAGGCGGAGCTGACGCTGACCCCGATCCAGCCGGCCAACTTCAGCTGTCCGTGCCACGGCGGCGCCTACGACACCGAGGGCAACCGCATCGCCGGCCCGCCGGTCCGGGCGCTCGACCGCTTCAAGTACGCGATTGTCGGCGGGAACCTCACGCTGCTCGAGCCGTACAGCGTCGGTGAGGTCGACGGCGAGGGAGCGAACGCGCTGATCAGCAGGTACGGCATCCAGGGACCAGGCGAGCATGTCGATGGGCCGTCGGGCCTTCTGTACCCGATCCAGCCCCAGGACCTCGGGTAATGGCCCTCGTCCCGCCTCCGTCCCGGCGCCGCAACAAACGGCGGATGGATCAGGTCGTCGAGCTCGTCAACATCCCGATGAACTGGCTGGAAGAGCGCTCGGGCCTGATCGGCGGCGTCAAGTACTTCCTCTTCCGCAAGGTGCCGGGGGACATGAACTGGTGGCACACGCTCGGGTCGGCGACGTTGACGGCGTTCCTCGTCCAGGCCGGCACCGGCGTGATCCTCGCGATGTACTACCAGCCGCATCCGGACAAGGCCTACGAGTCGATCCGGTACATCACTCACGACGTCACGCTCGGCTGGCTCGTGCGCGGGACGCACCGGTGGGGCGCGAGCGTCTTCATCATCCTGCTGTTCCTGCACATGGGCCGGGTGTTCCTGTTCGGCGCCTACAAGTACCCGCGGGAGCTGAACTGGATCGTCGGCGTGCTGATCCTGCCGCTGGCCATGCTGGAGGGCTTCACCGGCTATCTCCTCCCGTGGGACCAGACGGCGTACTGGGCGACCGTCGTCGGCATCAACTTGAACGGGACGGGCCCGATCGTCGGTCCGTTGCTGGCACAGTTCTTACGCGGCGGGGACGAGATCGGTGCCGACACGCTGACGCGGTTCTACGCGATACACATGCTGCTCCTACCGGGAGCGATCATGGGCCTGATCGGGCTGCACCTGTATCTCGTCGTGCGCCTGGGCGTGAGCTCGCCCCCGTGGTCCGACGAGGCGGCCGGCCAGGAGCGGCCGGAGCCGGAGCCGTCGGGTGAGGCGGGCCTAGTCCGCCCGCGCGCCAGAGGCGGGAGGCCGCGCGGTGAGTAGAGCGCAGGACGAGCGCCGCGCGCAGCACCAGCGCTACAAGGAGGACGTCGACGAGCGGGGGAAGCAGTTCTTTCCCTACGTGATGTTCCACGACACGGTGATGAGCCTCGTCGTCGTTTCCGTCATCACCGGCCTCGCCTGCGTCTGGTACCTCACCGCCGAGGGAGGGAGCGAGCCCGAGGGCCCGTCAGGGTCCGGCTGGCTGGGCGTCCTCTACGAGGGGAAGGCCGATCCGGGCACGACGAGCTTCATCCCGCGGCCCGACTGGTACTTCTACTTCCTCTTCTACCTGCTCCGGATCTTCAAGTGGCCGGACACGGTGGTGCTCGGGACGGTCGGCGTTCCGACGATCGCTCTCATGCTGATGCTGGCGCTGCCGTTCATCGACCGGCGCCGCGAGCGGCGTCTGGCCCGGCGGCCCGTCGCCCTCGTGGCCGCGATCCTGACCATCGTCTCGATGGGCGTCCTCACCTACAAGGGCGCGGTGGCGGAGGAGGGCACCGGCGCGGCCGGCGACGCGGAGCGCTGGATCCAGGAGAACAACATCCCGGACGGCGATGCGCAGGTGGGAGCCGAGCTCTTCAGCGAGTCCGGCTGCACGAACTGCCACATCTATCTCGGGTCGGGCGTCGCCAACCTGGGAGCGCCTGACCTGTCGTCGATCGGCCAAGGATCCGACAAGGCCAGGCTGAAGGCGTACGTCGCGAACCCGCGGCAGTTCGGGAACAACGTCATGCCCGTCTACGGCGAGACGCTGAGCGACCAACAGCTGGATCAGATCGCTGCTTTCCTCGAGGCCTCGAAGGGTTAGAACCCTCTGAGCACGCGAGCGGGAAGCCTTCCGCCTGACGGCGTTGAGGCCATGTTCGACCGGATTGCCCCCGTCTACGACGCGATGAACCACGCGATGACGGCCGGGCTCGACCGGCGCTGGCGCCGCGTGACGGCCGAGGCCGTGGTCGCTCCGGGCGACCGCGTGCTGGACGCCTGCTGTGGCACGGGCGACCTCGCGCTCGCCGCGCAGGCGGAAGGCGGGAAGGTGACCGGACTCGACTTTTCGGGAGCGATGCTCGAGCGGGCGCGCCGTAAGTCGAGTGACATCGAGTGGATCCGCGGAGACCTCCTGCGGCTCCCGTTCCAGGATGGCGCCTTCGACGCGGTCACCGTCGGCTTCGGCGTTCGCAACGTCGATGATCTCGACCGGGCTCTGCGGGAGCTCCGCCGCGTCCTGAGGTCGGGCGGGCGCCTCGCGATCCTCGAGATCGTCAGACCGCACGGCCCGCTGGCGCTCTTCTACCGCGCGTGGTTCGACGGCCTCGTTCCGCTCGCGGGCAAGGTGCTGCCGGGCGGGACGGCCTACAGCTACCTCCCGGCCAGCGTCCGCCGCTTTCCCGGCCCGGCAGAGCTCTCCGAGCGCGTGCGGGCCGCAGGTTTCCATCCGGTCGCCCATCGCCTGTTCGGCGGAGGCATCGTCGTCCTGCTCGTCGGGGAAGCCCGTTGAACGCCCTGGCCGCCGTCCGGGCCACACCCGGGCTCGACGGCTACCTGGCCGAGCTCGAAGGGAATCTGCGGGAGACCGTCGCAGGCCACCCTGGCACGGTCGCTGACGCCGGCGCCGCGGCGCTTGCCGCGGGCGGCAAGCGTCTTCGGCCGCTGCTCGTCTTCCTGTCCGCGGCAAAAGGCCGGGACCCGCTGCCGGCCGGAGTCGCCGTCGAGCTCGTTCACATGGCGAGTCTCGTTCACGACGACCTGATCGATCGCGCGGCGCTTCGGCGCGGGCACGAGACGGCGTGGCGGACGCACGGCTCCGTCGGTGCCCGCGCGACCGGCGACTACCTCTTCGCTCGCGCGTTCTCCGAGCTCGCGGCGACCGGCGACGCCGAGGGCGTGCAGCTCCTGGCCGGCGCCGCGCTTGCGCTCGTGGAGGGCGAGGCGCTCCAGCACGCGCAGGCGCACCGGCCAGACACGACCAAGGAGAACTACCTCCGGCGCTGCACGCTGAAGACCGCCGAGCTCTTTCGAGCAGCTTGTCTGCTCGGTAGCCGTGACGAGGCGCTAGGCCGTTTCGGGCTGGCCCTCGGCATCGCGTTTCAGATCACCGACGACATCCTCGACTGCTCCGGCACCACGATCGAGACCGGAAAGCTCGCCGGCAACGACCTGCGCGAGGGGACTCCGACGCTGCCGCTGATCCTCGCCGCCCGTGAGGACACGGTCGTGCGGGACGCGCTCGCCGGAGGGCCGCTCGACGGCGCCCTCATCCGGGTCGCCCAGACCGGCGCGCTCGACCGGGCGCGCGAGATCGCGCTCGAGTACGCGGCGGAGGCGCGATCCCACCTCGAGGGCGGCGGGTTCCGTCGGGAGTTGGAGGCGCTCACGCACATCGTCGTGGAGCGAAAGAGCTAGCTGGCAGTGACGGAGTTCAAAGGGAAGTAGGGCGGAGCGTTAACGTGCGGCCGTGATCAGCAGCCGCTCAACGCCCTGGGCCTGGTACCGCGACCCTGCGGTGCTGGAGCGCGAGGAGGACGCGATCTTCCGCCGGACGTGGCAGTACGTCGGCGTCCTCGGCGAGCACAACGTCGTGCCGGGCTGGGCCGGCCGCGTCCCCGTCGTGGTCATGCGGGACGAAAAAGACGCCGAGCGCGCCTTCGTCAACGTCTGTCGCCACCGGGGCTCGATCGTCGTCGAGGAGCCGGGCGAACGGAAGACGCTGCAGTGCCCGTACCACGCATGGACGTACGGCCTTGACGGTTCGCTGCGCTCCGCGCCTCGGGGAGAGGAGCTCGGTGATCGCTCCGACCTCTCGCTCGTCGAGATCTGTCTCGCGGCCTGGGGGCCGTTCCGGTTCGTCAATCTGGACGGCGAGGCTCAGCCGCTCGACGAGGTGCTCGGCGAGGTCCCGGCGATGCTCGCCTCGGGAGGCATCGACGTGGACGACCTGTCGTTTCACCACCGCGTCGACTGGGAGGTCGGCGCGAACTGGAAGATCGCCGTCGAGAACTTCCTCGAGTGCTACCACTGCGCAGTCGCGCACCCCGGTTTCGCGAGTGTCGTCGAGACCTCGCCCGACCGCTACCGGCTCGAGTCCGGCACCTGGCATCTGAGCCAGTTCGGGCAGCTGAAAGAGCCGGACGGCGCGCCGCTTCCCGAGGGCCAGTTTCACCTCGTCTGGCCGAACACGGGCATCAACGTCTTCCCCGGGCGGCCCAACCTCTCGATCGGGCCGATCTTCCCGCTCGCTCCCGACCGAACCCGCCGGATCCTCGACTATTTCTTCGCGCCCGGTGAGACCGAGGACTGGATCGCCGAGTTCTTGGAGTTCGACGACGAGGTGGGCCGCGAGGACGCCCGCCTGGTCGAGTCCGTCCAGCGCGGCGCCGGATCGGGCGTGATTCCGGAGGGCAGGCTGCTCCCGGAGAGCGAGCAGCTCGTCGCCGCTTTTCAGGCGCGCCTCCGGGACGCCCTGACCTAGTGCGGATACGGCGCGAGACCCCTGACGACTACGTGGCGATCGAGGCGATCACGGAGGCCGCGTTCGGTAAGCCTCGCGAGGCCCGCATGGTCGAGGCGATCCGCGCCTCTGACGGCTTCGTACCGGAGCTCTCGCTGGTCGCGGAGGACAGTGACCTCGCCGTCGGCCACATCATCCTCAGCTACGTCGGCCTCCGGGGCTCGGTCCGGCGACTGCTCGAGCTCGGCCCCATGAGCGTCGCACGGGATCGGCAGCGGGAGGGAATCGGGTCCGCTCTCGTCCGCAAGGCGCTCCGACTCGCCGACGAGCGAGGCGAGCCGCTTGTCCTCGTGCTCGGCCATCCCACCTACTACCCGCGGTTCGGGTTCCGGCCGGCCTCGGAGCTCGGGATCAGTCCACCGGAGCCGAAGATTCCGGACGAGGTCTTCATGGCGTTACCGCTCAGCGCGTACGACGCGGCAATCCGGGGCCGGATCGTCTTCCCGTCCGCTTTCGCGGACTAGTGGGGATTTGCGAAACGCTCTAGACGGCATGGTTGAGCGGTGTTCGAGCCCGGGGTCGCTGCTCATACCCCGCCTATATCGGCTCCGTTTACCCCATCCCTCGAACGAGCGACCCCCAGTGCCGACGATCCGCCGATAGTCGTTTTCAGCATGCGGGCGTGCTCAACCGGAGCGGCGACTGCCCTTGTCGAGATACCTTGCGGCGTAGTACAACCCCCCTCCTGGGCGGTTCCATCCTGCGCCCACGGGGAAAAAAGACACGGAGGGACGTGAGCGAACAGCAGGGCCACGAGATCAACGTCCAGCTGCCGCCTGAGCTTGAGGGGGGCGTCTACGCAAACTTTGCGCTTGTCCAGGCGGGTGAGCACGACTTCACGATCGACTTCTGCCAGATGACGCCGCCTCAAGAAGAGGGCGACCCCATGACCGTCAGGGTAGTCAGCCGGGTCCGGATCGCCGCCAGCTTCGTGACGCCGCTACTGCAAGCGATCTCACAGAACGCTTTCACCCGAGACGAAGCAGTCAGACGAGCGAAGGAAGGGGGTGCTGAACAATGACATCGGCAACCTACGCGGGACCTCTGGCCCCGCATGTCCCGGCTGTGCCAAGTGGCGTGCAAGGGGGCGACTACGGCTACCAGGCCCAGGGAGACTTCATCTCGTACATCGTGCGTGTGCAGACACCAGCACCCGAAGAGCTTCGAGTGACGCTGGAGGTCGGACGCGAAGAGGGAGGCGCTTGGGCGCGGATTCCCGCGCTCGACCTTACGGGCGAAGGAGCGGATTACCCCGAGGCATTTCGGAATCTCCTGAGCGCGGCATACGCGTGGCTAACTTACCTCCGAGACGAACAGCCCGATCTTGCAGATGATCTCGCTTCGCAGACGCGGTATGCCGCCCTGCTGGACGCTCCGGTGTTCAGCTGGTTTGAGAGCGCGGCAATTGCCGAGTAGTGCCGCCGCGCCTCAATCAGTTCCGCAAGGTACTTAAGCGCAACGGCTTTGTCATAGCTCGTCGCCGGGACCACGAGTTGTGGGTCCGAAAAGACGACGCTGGTACAGTGACGAATCGCGTTCCGGTTTCGCACGGAAACGCCGAGATTCGCACGCAGCGTCTTTTTGGAGACATGCTCAGTCAATCGGGGAAAACCGAAGAGCATTTCTACAAGGTTCTACGCGGTTAGTCCGTCCGATGCCGGAGATACGCGCGAGTTTGGCCGTTTGAAGCACGAGTACGGCCTGACCCCGCTCCGCATCCGGGGATCGAGTTCCGCTCGCAGCGTAGTCGGGTAGCCTCGCACGCATGAGAATCCCGCGGCTGCCGCGCCTGCTCCCGAACCGTCTTCACCGCCCGCTGCACAGTTTCTTCCACGAGCGCTTCGGCTGGCAATACGGTCCGTGGGGCTATTTCGGGTGCCGTGTCTGTGACGAGGAGTGGGTTCTCGAACATCCCGAGGACCGAGAAGTCATGAGCCGTTTCGCCAATCGAAACCTCAAACCCTCCTAGCCTCCCGCGGCTTCTGCCTGCCGCAGACCGCGGACAGCCCAGACCGCGAAGAACGCCGCCAGCGCGACTGCTGCCCCGAAGGCGCCGAGGATTCGCGCCGGCTCGCCGGCGATCAGGCTCCGGCCGGCCTCGAGCATCAGCGTGACGGGATTGACCCGCGCGATTGTCTCCAGCCAGTTGGCGAGTAGCTCGACCGGCACGAAGACCGGCGCGAAGAAGAGGGCGAGGAAGACCGGCAGCTGCATCAGCGGCGCGGCTTGGAGTGTCCGAAGTCGCATCGCGATCCCTGCTGCCCACAGCAGGCCGCAGATGTTGACGAGCACGGCGAGCGCGTAGAGCCCGAAGATGTCGACGCCGTTGCCGCCGACCTCCATTCCGGCGATGAGCGCGACCACGGTGAGGATGGTCGCTGTCAACGCCCAGCGGCCGATTGCCCCCAACGCGTAGCCGAGGAGGATTCCGCGCCGGTCCGGCGCCGCCACCATCAAACGGCGGGCGAAGCCGGTCTCGAAGTCGCGGACGATCCCGAAGCCGGTAAAAACACCTGCAAAGGCGGCTGATTGGAGGAGCACGAAGACGAACTGGAACGCTGTGTAGCCGACCGGGAACTGGAACCCCGGGATGTCGTTCACCCGCGAGAGCCCGCCGGCGAAGGCGACGAAGAAGAACATCGGGAACGCGATCCCGGGGATCAGCAGCGACGGCGTCGTGAAGTTGTTGTGCAGCATCCGCCAGCCGACGGCCGTCGCGACGTTGAGGATGCTTCTCACGTCCTCGCCATCCGGCCGCGCAGCGACAGCGACGAGAGCGTCAACCCCACGATCGTCAGCGCGATGCAGACGGAGAACCCGAGCGCGAGCGCCTGTCCGTTCCAGCCCTCGATGACGAGGCTCCTGATCGCCTCGATCAGGTACGAGACCGGGTTCAGCGATGCGGCGATCCGGAACCACTCCGTCTCGATCAGGTTCCGAGGCAAGTTCATCGACGAGATGAACAGGAACACGAAGAAGACCGGAAAGAGGCTGTGCACCGCCTCCGTCGAGCCGGTTCGGAGCGCGGCGAGCGCGCCGAACGATCCGAAGGCGAGCACGATCAGGACGGCGAGCGTGAAGATCACGACTCCGCCGAGGACACCCGATTCGAGCCGGACGCCGATCGCCAGCCCGACGGCGAGGTACCAGACCGCCTGCAGGAAGCCCATGGCGATCACGCCGCCGAGGTGGCCGACGAGCAGCGCGGCGCTCTGCATCGGTGTCAGCGCGAGGCGGTTCAGGAAGCCCGTCTGGATGTCGCGGGCCAGGTCCACGCCTGCGTTGACGGTCGCGAACAGGGCGCCCTGGATGAACGGGAAGGCGAGGAAGAAGGCGAGAAACGAGTCGGTCGGGAAGCCGGGCAGGCTCGTCGCCGCATCGAGGCCGCCGGTGTTCACCGCCATCAGCGCCAGGGGGAAGATCAGGGGCGTGATCCAGTTCGCGGGCTGGCGCAGGGTTCGGAGCACGGACCGTCGCGCCAGGTGCAAGACCTGCGCCGTGAGCGACGTCATTCGGGCTCGGCCGGTTCCTCGGAGCCCTCGAGCGACCTGCCCGTCTTCGCGAGAAAGACGTCGTCGAGCGTTGGAGCGTGGAGATGGAGGTCGGTGACCTTCATCTGAGCCGAGTCGAGGGCGCGCACGATGTCCGCCAGGTCTCCCTTGCCGTCGAGCCGAACCGCGACGCCGGTGGTCGACGGCTGGAGGGCGCCGAAGCGTCCGAAGATCTCCTCGAGGTTGGAAGGCCCGGTGCCCTCGGCCGGCACCGCCTCCACGGTCGGACGGCCGATCTCGGCCTTGAGCGACGCCGGCGTGCCCTCGGCGACGATCAGTCCATGGTCGATGATCCCGACCCGGTCGGCGAGGATGTCCGCCTCCTCGAGGTACTGGGTCGTGAGGAAGACGGTCACGCCCTCGTCGCGCTTCAGCCGAACGACCTCGTCCCAGAGTGCACTGCGGCTCTGCGGGTCGAGGCCGGTGGTCGGCTCGTCCAGGAAGAGGATCCGCGGGTGGTGCGCGAGTGCGAGCGCGAGATCGAGACGCCGCTTCATCCCGCCCGAGTAGCCACCGACCTTGCGGTCGGCCGCCAGCCGGAGGCCGACGCGCTCCAGCAGCTCGTCCGTCCGCCCGTTCCGGTCCGCGCGCGGGATTCCGTGGAGGGCGAGCTGGAGCTTGAGGTGCTCCCGGCCGGTCAGCAGAGGATCGAGCGCTGCTTCCTGCAGCGCGGCGCCGATCGTCCGACGGACTGCGGGCCCGTCCTTGACGATGTCGTGGCCCCCGACCTTCGCGCTTCCCGCGCTCGGCGGGAGGAGCGTGGTGAGCATGTGGACGGTCGTCGACTTGCCTGCGCCGTTCGGGCCGAGGAACCCGTAGATCTCCCCGGGGGCGACGTCGAGATCGATGCCGGCCACGGCTCGGATCCCGCCCTTGAACTCGCGAACCAGGCCGCGGACTTCGATCGCGCGCTCCACAGCGCCAGACTACCCGTGTACGAATGGTGTAAAGGCGGTCGAGCCCTGGCGCGGTTTTCGCTAGCCTCAGCCGGGGTCGATGCTTAGGAGAGCACTCATTTTCTGCCTGCTGGCGGGCGTTTTCGCGCCGTCGGCGGGCGCGGCGCAGCAGCTGCTGATGCCCGGCGTGACCTACGAGCGCAAGCTCCAGTTCACGCGCTTCGGGCCGCAGGCGCTGCACATCCTCACCGCTCCGAAGCCGGCCGGCGGGCTCTACGGGCTCAAGCCCGTGTTGTCGAACGGCGCCGCAGTCGGGCGGGAAAGGGTGACCTCGATGCAGAAGCGCGCCGAGGCGAGCGCAACGGTGGCGGGCGTCAACGGCGATCTCTTCACGTGGGCCGACGGCATCCCCACCAGTGGGCTGATCCAGGACGGAGTCCTGCGGACGACGCCGCACCCCAAGCGGTCGATGCTCGGCGTCGACACGGTGGGGAGCCTCCGCGTCGACCGGATCTCGATGCTCGGGACCTGGCACGGGTCAGGCCCGCGTCGGCCGATCCACCTGATCAACCGCCCGCCCGGACCGAACGGCACGACGCTCTACACGCCGTCATACGGCGCGACGACGCCGCCCAACAACGGCGTCTTCGAAGCCGTCCTGGCCCCCTTCCCCTCGGCGACGCCCAACGCCGACCTCGTGGGCTTCGTCTCGGAGAACCGGCGCGGCGGGACGCCGATCCCGCCCGGCGGCGCGGTCCTCGCCGCTCGGGGCACACAGGCACAGCGGATGGCCGTGGAGGCTGCGACCGCCGAGCTGGTCACCGTCCGGCTCGTCCTGCGTCCGGAATGGCGCGACGTCCCGGAAGCGCTCGGCGGCGGCCCGGAGCTGATCCGGCAAGGGCGGCCGATCTTCCGACCCGACGAGGACTTCGGCACCTATCACCTGAACAGGCGCCACCCACGCACCGCCGTCGGCCAGAAGGCGGACGGCCGCATCGTGATGCTCGTCGTGGACGGCCGCCGCCCCGGCTACTCCGCCGGGATGACGAACTTCGAGCTCGCGCAGACGATGATGCGGCTCGGCGTCGTGACGGCGTCCGCGCTCGACGCCGGTGGCTCGTCGACGATGGCGTTCGACGGACAGCTCCTGAGCCGGCCGTCCGACTCGGGCGGCGAACGCCTCGTCTCCGAGGCCCTGCTCGTCATGTACTACGGCGTCTACGCGCCCGACACCGAGCCCTCGTTCTCGCCGAACGCTGACGGAGCAGGCGACAAGCAAAGGCTCGAGTACAAGATCGTCAAGCCTTCGACCGTGACGGCGA
>JBKKAR010000122.1:0-11343 GCA_046714355.1 Gaiellaceae bacterium
GTGACGAGGTGCAGCCACAACGACGAGAGGCGCGGAGTCAGCACGGGAACTTCGACGATGATGGGGTGCTTTCCGCGTAGCCGGGCGATTCGCTCGATCATCTCACGGTAGGTCATCACCTCCGGCCCGCCGACGTCGTACTCGCCGCCGAGCGCGGGCTCCAGCCCGCACACGCCCGAGAGGTAAGCGATGACGTCCGGCAGCGCGATCGGCTGCGTGCGCGTCGACACCCAGCGGGGCGTCACCATCGCAGGCAACCGGTTCACCAGCGCGACAATGGTCTCGAACGCGGCGCTGCCTCGCCCCACGACCATCGCTGCGCGCAGAGTCGTCACCGGAACGGACGTCGAGGCCAGGCGCTTCCCGGTCTCGCGCCGGCTGCGGAGGTGGGGCGACAGATCCGCAGAGTCGTCGCCGAGCCCGCCGAGGTAGACGAGCTGCTTGACGCCCGCCCGCTCGGCTTCCCGCGCGGTCGTCTCGGCAGCCCTGAGATCCTGCTCCTCGAAGTCGGCGCTGCCGAGCGAGTGAACGAGGTAATACGCGACGTCTACGCCCTCGAGCACCCGTGCAACGGAATCGCCGTCGGTCACATCCGCCGTCTTCCACCTGACACCACCGGTGTCGGGCCGGTCAGCACGCGACACCGCGACGACGTCGTGCTCCCCCGCAAGCTCGGCGAGCAGTGGCCCGCCGATCGTCCCCGAGGCGCCGAAGACGACGACGTTCATCTGCGAGCCTCGGCGATCAACCGGGCGAAGTAGCGACGACTGACGCGGACATGAATTCGGCTCTGCAGCCGGTTGTAGAGCGCACCGGTCCAGTCTGGCCTGCCGTTGCGTGCCGCGAGGCTCGGAAAGAAGCCGCGGATCGCCGAGCGGACGACCGGCGCCGACCCGCCAACCTGCTCGAAGAGGATCTCCCCTGCCGGACGCTGCGCGAGCAGACCGCCCTCGATCGGATATCTGCAGCACGCAAGCGCGGTCGTCGCCTGGAACGTCGGCGGACCGAACCGAAGCAGCGAGGGGCCGCGTCCGAACAGCCGCAACTCGAGCGAGCCCCTTCGTTCCCGCGCCCGCACGAGTCGCCCGGTGGTTCGCTCGACCTCACGCCAGTACGCACGACCCAGGTGCTCCGCGCCGGCCTTGGAGAACTCGACCACGGGCGAGCGAAGAGCGACGCGCTGCTCCGACTCGACGGCGCCGTCCTCCGTTTGGCCCTGCCACGTCTCCCAACCATCCACGTGGATGACGCTAGCTGCAGACTCTCCTGATGACCTCCGAACCTTCGCCTCTCCTGCTCGCGAACGGCGCCGAAGCTCGCGTGACGAACGGCCTGCGGCCAAGCGTTGCGGTGCTCCTCGGCGGCGGGCGCGAAGCAGAGGAGCCGGGCACCTGGAGTGCGAGCAACGAGTGGCTCGTCCGCCGCCTTGCACAGACGTTCCCGGAGTTCGGCTTCGTCGAGGTTCGCTACCGGGTGAAGTCCTGGCAGCGGCTGGAGCTCTGCGTCGAGGACGCTCAAGCCGCGCTGCGCGCGGCCTCGGAGGGTGGCGCCGACCGCTTCGCGCTGATCGGCTTCTCGATGGGCGGGGCCGTCGCAGTGTCCGCCGCTGCGTATCCGGCGGTGGAGACGGTCCTCGGGCTGGCGCCCTGGCTGCCCGACCGCCTTCCGCTCGATCCGTTGGCGGGCCGCCGTTTCGCGGTGATCCACGGCTCGCTCGACCGCTCGCTGCCGTGGGTCCCTGGCGTCACCGCGGCGAGCTCCAGGCGCGGCTTCGAGCGCGCGCGGCGCTACGCGACCGACGGCGAGTACACGCTGATTCGCGGCGCACTTCACGGCGCCGCGCTCCGTGCGGCCTGGGGCCTGACGCCGCTCCCTCGCGCTCGCCGCTGGGCCGAGCTCGTCGGCCGGGAGCTCGAGCGCTTTACGGGAGAACGATCTTCCGAGCTTGGCGCTCGGGCGGGATCCTGACGACGCGCCAGGCGAGCCCGCACTTCTCGAGCGCCCAGATCACCCAGCCGCCCGGATCAAGCTCGAACCGCCGGAGGCCGTGGAAAGCCGACGAGGGGAACGCATGGTGGTTGTTGTGCCACGACTCCCCGAAGGAGAGCCACGAGAGCCACCAGACGTTGCGCGACTGGTCGGAGGTTCCGAACCGGCGACCACCCCAGAAGTGGCAGATGGAGTTGATCGAGAAAGTCACATGGTGGAGGAGGAAGATGCGGACGGCGCCACCCCAGATCATCCCGGCCCAAAAGCCGTACCAGCCGCCGAGGAAGACCCATCCGAGCACGGCGGGAACGAGCAGGGAGAGTGCCACAGTTGGGATGAAGAGCTTGGCGATCAGGCGTAGGCCGCGGTCGTCGATCAGATCCTTCGCGTACTTCGCCTTGTCGGCGCGCCCGGCCAGGCTGAACATCCAGCCGGTGTGCGCGTGCCAGAGTCCTCTGAGGGCTTCGAGGACTCCGCTGCCGTAGCCCGCATGCGGGCTGTGCGGATCGCCCTCTTGGTCCGAGAACTGGTGGTGCTTGCGGTGATCCGCGACCCAGGCAACGACGTCGCCTTCGACGGCCATCTGCCCCAGCAACGCGAACGCGTACTTGACCGGCTTGTAGGTCTCAAACGAACGGTGGGTGAACAGCCGGTGGTACCCGACCGTGATGCCGAAGCCTGTGAGCAGGTAGCCCACGACCATGATCGCGATCTCGGTCGGCCCGACCATCCGGTCCCAGAGAAGGATGATCGCCAGCACGAGGCCGACGACCGGAAATCCGATGCCGACGAGGTTGGCCACCTTGTGCGTCGTGGTCATCCTCATAGGATGCCCAATCCGCGCCCGCCCAAACGGTTTCAGCGGTCGCCGTTACGAAACAATCTCGTCGTATGCTCGATTCCGTGGACTCCGACCTCAGGCCACGGCTCCGCGGCGTCTTCCATCAGTACGCGTTCTTCGTCGCGGTCGTCCTCGGCGTGCTGCTCGTCGTGGGCGCATCGGGACCGAGGGAGCGCGTTGGTGCGGCGGTGTTCGCGGTGGCGCTCGCCACGATGTTCGGCGTCAGCGCCCTCTACCACCGGGTCACCTGGCGTCCCGGCGCCCGGCGCTGGATGCGCCGGCTCGACCACGCCGCGATCTACCTGCTCATAGCGGGGACCTACACGCCGTTCGGCCTGCTCGCCCTCCCAAGTGCCTGGCGCTGGACCGTCCTCCCAGTCGTGTGGGGCGGCGCGCTCGCCGCGATCTTCGTCAAGCTGGCATGGGTCGACGCGCCGAAATGGCTGGCCGCGGCATTCGGAATCGCACTCGGCTGGGTCGGGATCGTCCTGCTGCCGCACCTTTGGACTCACGCGGGCTTCGTGGGCGTCCTGCTGCTCGCGCTAGGCGGCGTCCTCTACACCGGCGGAGCGATCGTGTACGCGAGAGGCCGCCCTGATCCGATCCCAGCGGTCTTCGGGTATCACGAGCTCTTTCACGCACTTGTGATCGCCGCGGCCGCGTGCCAGTACGCAGCCGTAGCGATCTTCGTCCTTGACTAGGAGAGCTAGATCTTGCGGCGCTGCCTAGGTGCGCTCCACTTGGAGCGGCCCTTACGGCCCGAGTACACGAGCCGCTTGGGCGCGATGCGCATTCCCTGCTGCTCGAACTGATCCTGTTCCCCGACGCTCCGAGCAACGTGGCTGACTTCGGACTGCTGCTCCGGAAGAACGAGCGTGATGCCGGTGCCGTCGCGGCCGGCCCTCGCGGTTCGACCGACCCGGTGCGTGTAGCCCGTGTTGTCGGCCGGAGGATCGAAGTTGATCACGTGGCTGATGTCGTCCAGATCGAGCCCGCGCGCCGCGACGTCCGTCGCCACGAGCGTCGAGACCTTGCCCGCTTCGAACTGGGCCAGTGCCCGCTCCCGGGCGCCCTGGGTCATGTCCCCGTGCATCGCCATCGCCTTGACATCGTGCCGCCGCAGTCTCTGGACGAGCCGGTCGGCGCCACGCTTCGTCCGGACGAAGACGAGCGTGAGGCCATCGTCGTGCCCGAGCATCTCGACGAGCGTCTCGACCTTGTTGTCAGCCGTGACCCCGACGAACCGGTGCTCGGTCTCGCCGCGCTCGAGGTGGCCGGGAAGCTCCCCGTCGAAGCGGCTCGGGTTGTGGGTATAGGCGCGCGCGAGCTCCGCGACCTCCCCGTCGAGCGTGGCCGAGAAGAACATCGTCTGGCGCTTGCGAGGAAGCCGCCGGACGATCGCGTCGACCTGGGGCTGGAAGCCCATGTCGAGCATCCGGTCGGCCTCATCGAGGATCAAGATCTTGATGCTGTCGAGCTTGACCATGCCCCGATTCGCAATGTCTTGAAGTCGCCCGGGCGTGGCGACGAGAATGTGCGCGCTCTTCGCGGCCTTTGCCTGCGCAGCGACGGAGGTTCCGCCGTAGACGGCGGCCACCTTGAGCCCCCGGGTGCGCCCGATGTCCGCGAACGCCTCGGCAACCTGCGTCGCGAGCTCACGGGTGGGGACGAGGACGAGTGCCGAGGGCCGTGCGTCGTCGACCTCGAGCCGCTGCACGATCGGCACCGCGAATGCCAGCGTCTTGCCCGAGCCCGTGGGCGACCTGGCCAGCACGTCGTTGCCTGCCAGCGCGTCCGGAAGGACGAGCGACTGGATGGCAAACGGCTCGTGGATCGACCGTCGCGCAAGTGCGGCGACGATGGGCTCTGCGACGCCGAGCGTCGAGAACGTTTCCTGTGACATGTGATTTCTCCTTCAGTTCTGGTTCGAGATTCGCCTACCTCGAAACCGCCGAAGAAGAAACGAGAAGCTCATCTCACGGGAGCGGCCCGTTGCCGTCCCTGCAATCAGAGTATCAGCGAAAGGGCTGAAAAGCTTTAGCCGGTGGGGCGCGCGGCCGCTTCGGGCACCTCGTGCGGCTTCCGCCACGCCAGAACCGCGGTCCCGAGCAAACCGGCCTCGACGACCGTGATTGCCAGCCGGTTCAGCACGATCGCGCCCAGGGCGACTCCCGGCGAGGCGACCGCGAGCAACAGCCCGTACATCGACGCCTCCCGCACCCCGAGCCCGGACGGCGCGAGCACCGAGAGCACCGCGACGATCGCGCCGACAGCGGCGGTGCCGCCAAGGTAGGCCGCCACCTCCCACCCTGCGTCGCCACCGACTGAGCGGACGAGGAAGAGCAGCGCGAACCCGCCGACAACCCAGTTGGCCGAGTAAAAGAGGAGGAGACTCAGCATCGTCCGCCACGGAAGCGCGGGCGGCGCGGTGGCGCCGAAGGGGCGAAACGCGACGCGGGTGACGGCGCGGTAGACGCGTGGGTGCATGAGCCCCGCGATCCCTACGCCGAACACGACGACCGGCCAGATCGGCGCGTCCCAGCCCTCCACGAACGGGAGAGAACAGACGAGCACGAGTACGCCGGCGACCGCGGAGAGGCCCGCCTCGAGGAGGATCGAAGCGACGACGACAGACGTCCGGTCCACGCCGCCGGCCTTCCGCAGCCAGACGACCCGTGCGGCCGGCGTCCAGACCCCGCCAGGGATGTACTTGGCGAGCATCGAGGCCATCTCGGACTGGAGCGCCACCGCGTAGGAGGTCTGAATGCCGAGCGACCGCAGGATCGCCTGCCAGCCGATGACGAACATGAGGTAGTAGGCGGCGAGGAGCGCGCAGGCGATCGCGAGGTCGGCAAGGTCGGCGTGCCGAAGACGCGGTAGTGCGTCGCTCCAGGTGTCCCTGAGCGCCCAGCCGAGGAAGCCGAGCAAGATGGCCACGAAGGTGACCTGGAGCCCGACGACCAGGCGTCGCCGCGCGGCGAGTCTCGTCAGCAGATCCCGCATGACCCAACCGTAGTCTTCCGGCGTGTCCTCGCAAAGCCCTGAGCGAGCTCTGGCGGAGCGGGCTCGTCCCACGTTCGCCGTGGATTTCTCCCCGCCCGTCGCTCCGAATCTCCCTCGACGCACCATTCCCGGCTCCAAGGACGTTGCCCGGAACACGCTCGAGACAACTCCTCTTCCGCGGGCTCTCGACCCCGGTCGCCCTGCTGCTCGTGATCATCCAGAGCCGCTTCCTCGAACCGTCCGGCCGGGGCGCCTTCGTGCTGGCGGTCCTCGGCGTGACCATCTTCTCGCGCCTGCTTGGTCAGCTCGGCGTGGCGGTGACGAACCGGATGGCCGACCCGGCCACCGACCTGCGCACGCTCGTCCACAGAGCGCTCGCCCTCGGCGTCGTCCTCGGCGGAGGCGCGAGCGCGATCGTCGTCGCCATCGGAGCGCGAAGCGACGACCTCGGCCCGCGGATCGCGCTGCTCGCGACGCTCGCGCTCGTGCCAAACGTGCTCTGGCAGACGGTCTCGGGCGTCCTCCTCGGGCTGGCACGGGTCCGGCTCTGGAACTACATCCAGCTGCTGCCTCCGCTCTTGACCGTGTTGGGCATGCTCGCGTTCGTCGTCGTTCTCGATTACGGCGTCGAGGGCGCCGTCGGCGCCTGGGCGCTCGCGAACTGGCTGACGGCGGCATTCGCGCTCGGCGCGGCGCAACGTGCGTGGCGCCCGTTGGGCGTTCCGAACGTGGTCGATCCGGTCTCGCGCGCGCTGGCGCGGTTCGCGATCGCGATGGGCGTCGTCCAAGTCGTCAACCTCGTGAGCTACCGGGCGGAGCTGTTCGTTCTCCGCCACTACGAGAGCTTGCGCGAGGTCGGCATCTACTCGATCGCGATCCAGGCGGCGGAGGCGATGTGGCTGGTGGCGGGCGCGATCGCGACGGCGGTGACGGCGCCTGCCGTCCATGAGTCGGAGGCGGCGGCCGCAGGGTTGATCGCAAGGTCCGCCCGTCGCGCGTTGCTGTTGACTGGCTGCGTGGCCCTCGTTGTGGGAATTGCGGCGCCGTTTCTGATTCCGCTGCTCTTCGGGAGCGACTTCACCGACGCAGTCGTGCCACTCGTTGTGCTCCTGCCGGGCGTTGTTGCCTACGCGCCGGTCACTGTGCTCGTCGTCTATCTGTCGGTGCGCCGTGGACGGCCGCGCCTGAGTCTGCTCGTGTCCGTGGTGGCGATGGTCGTCACGACGGCGGCCGCGATCGCATTGATTCCCCCCTTCGGGACGACCGGCGCGGCCGTGGCGAGCGCCGGCGGGTACGCCGTCGGCGGCGGGTTGGCGTGGATCTTCTTCCTTCGCCTCAGCCGGGAAGGAGCGGGCGCCGGAGGCTAGCCCTGCGCCTCGGCTTCCGCGGAGTCTTCGGACTGCTCTTCGCCTCGGACGGCGCGGACGACGAAAAAGTACGGGGGTCCACCTTCCAATCCCTTCGCGGTGAACAAAGGCTCCTCCGAGCGCGCGAGCTCCTTGTACTCCCCGCCGGGCTGCGCCAGGCAGTGAAATCTTCCTATAACCGCCCCGCCTCGACTATCCGCTGAAGGAACTGACGCGTCCGGGCCTCCTGCGGCGCGGAGAAGATCTGCTCCGGCGGGCCCTGCTCGAGGATCACGCCGCCGTCCAGGAAGCAGACGCGACTCGCGAGCTCGCGCGCAAAGCCCATCTCGTGCGTCGCGATCAGCATCGTCATCCCGCCGGCGGCCAGCTCGCGGATGACATTCAGCACCTCGCCGACGAGCTCGGGGTCGAGCGCGCTCGTCACCTCGTCCAGCAGCATCAGCTGCGGCCGCATCGCCAGTGCTCGGACGATGGCGACCCGTTGCTGTTGCCCACCGGAGAGGCGGTCGGGAAAGTCGTCCCTGCGCTCGGCGAGGCCGAACCGGCCGAGCAGCTCGAGCGCCTGGGCCTCCGCCTCGGCCCGCGGCGTCTTCAGCACCTCTCGCGGCGCCAGCGTCACGTTTCGCAGCACCGTCATGTGCGGGAAGAGGTTGTACGCCTGGAACACGATTCCGATCCCGCGCCGTACGAGGTCGGCGTCGGCGCCCGGCGCCGTCACGTCCTCCCCGCCCACGAAGATTCGGCCCTCGTCGATCGGCTCCAGCAGGTTGACGCACCGCAGGAGCGTCGATTTCCCCGAGCCGGATGCGCCGATGAGGCACACGACCTCGTGCTCCGCGACGACCAGGTCGATCCCGCGCAGCACCTCCTGCTCGCCGAAGGACTTGCTCACTCCGTGGAGCTCGACGGCGCTCATCGCCGCCTCCGCCGCTCCCGCGCGACGAGCCAGTCGGTGAAGCGCGCCATCGGGATCGTCAGTACCACGAAGAGCAGCGCGGTCGCGAAGTACGGCGTGTAGTCGAAGTTCCGCGCCACCGCGATCTGCGACTGGCGGAACGCCTCGATCGGCCCGATCAGCGCGACGAGGGCCGTGTCCTTCTGCAGTCCGATGAAGTCGTTGAGGAGCGGAGGGATGACGCGGCGCACCGCCTGCGGCACGACCACGAAGCGGAGCGCCTTCGTCCGGGACAGGCCGAGCGAGCGGGCGGCCGCCTCCTGGCTCGGGTGGATCGACTCGATCCCAGCCCGGTACACCTCTGAGACGTACGCCGAGTAGACGAGTACGAGGGCGACGATCCCCCAGACGAACTCCGAGCGCGGCACGCCCGAGATCGCGAGGGCCGGGACACCGAATCCGAACAGGTAGATGACGAGGATCGTCGGAACGCCGCGGAAGAAGTCCGTGTAGGCGACGGTGAGCAGCCGGATCGGGAAGAAGACCGGCCCCGGCAGGCTCCGCAGGATCGCGATCGCGAGACCGAGAACGAGGATGAAGACCTCGGCGATCAGGAAGATCTTGATGTTGACGAGCAGCCGCGGCGCGATGTCGCGCAGCGACTCCTTGAAGATCTCCCAGTCGAAGAATTGCTCGCGGACCTGAGGCCAGCCCGGCGCGCTCGTTGCCAGGAGGATGAGCAGGCCGAAGAACGCAATCGTGCTGACGGCCGCGATCAGCGTGCTGCGGCCGGCGCCTCCGCCGCCCAGGATCCGCGAAGAGCGGTTGCCCGGCCGGGGCGTTACTCGAGGACCGGCGCGCCGCCGGCGAGCCACTTCTGCTCGAGCCTGTCGATCGTGCCGTCCTCGTGCAGCGTGGCGATCGCCTCGTTCACGCAGTCGGTGAGCGGACTGTCCTTCTCGAGCACGACGCCGAAGTACTCCTGGCCGTCCGCGGCCAGCCGGCCGACGACCTTGCCGTTGTCCAGCTGCACCGCCGCCATGAAGAGAGCGGTCGGGAAGTCCACGACGATGCCGTCGATCTGCTTGGCCTTCAGGCCCGAGATCGCGTCGTTGTTGGTGTCGTAGACGGACGGCTCATCCATCGGCTGGATCGTGTCGGTGATCGCCTCGTAGCTCGTCGTCCCGATCTGCGCACCGAGCTTGAAGTCCTTCAGCTCGTCGACCGACTTGGCGTTCGCGATCGGTTTGTCGCCGAGCGCCACGACCGCCTGCTCGACGTCGTAGTACGAGTCGCTGAAGTCGACGGCCTTCGCGCGCTCCGGCTTGTACGAGATCTGGTTGATGTCGAAGTCGAACTTCTTCGGCCCGGGCCGGAACGACTGGTTGAACGGCACGACAGTCCACTTGACCTCGGCGTCGGTGAAGCCGAGCTCCTTGGCGATCCCGTACGCGACTTCCTGCTCGTAGCCCTTCTTCGTGGGCTCGGTCGTCGGATCCCACGGGTCGAACTCCTTCGTCCCCTCGAACCACGGTGGGAACGCCGGGTTGTCGGTGCCGATGGTCAGCTGGCCGGAATTGACGAGCTCGAGCGAGGCCTTGTCGCAGGAGAGCGCCACCGTGGTGGTGGTTCCGCCGCCCGCGGAGTCCCCGTCGTCGTCGCTGCCGCATCCCGCCGCAAGCAGCAGGCCGGCGGCCAGGACGAGCAGGGTCAGCACCTTCCGCACGGCGAGACCCTATCGACTCAGCCTTCTGTCAGCTCCACGTGTCGCACGGGGATTCCGTGAGCGTCGAGAGCCGCCCGAACCGCCTCGTCCTCGAGCCAGGAGGAGTCCTCGCCGGGCCGAGTCAGGAGGACGATCTCGTCCGCCGGGAAGCTGCGGAGCGCGTCGGCCACGTCCTCGGCCGCGTCGGTGTTGTGGCTTGTCGAGTCGACCTGCACGCGCGCCTCGCCACCGACTGCTTCGGCGACGTCTTCGCCCGCCTGTTCGGCGTCGACACGGGCGTCGTCTTCCGCGTTGGTGAGCCAGCCGAGCCAGGAGATCTTCGCCGCCGGGGCGACTACGCGGATCTCGTCCGCGTCCGAAAGCTCTTCACGGAGCTCGGATTCGTCCGCGGCGACAGTCGTGACCACCAGGACTTTCCTTGCCATGCCCGGCTTCTACCCGGAAAACCGCCCTGGCAAGCGTACGAAGGCGAACAGGAACGTGAGCAGGAGGCCCAGGGCCGCGACGGACCCGAGCGAGACTCGCAGCGTCGTCAGCTCCGCAAGGCCACCGACCACCGCAGGGCCGACGAGGAAGCCCAGGTACATGATCGTGGTCGCCGAGCCGACGATTGTGGCGCGCTGATGCGGCGCAGCAGCCCTTCCGGCGATGCTGACGATCGTCGGGGCGCAGACCGAGCACCCCGCTCCCGCCACGGCGATGCCGGCCAGAGCGACGGGTGCCGAAGGAGCGACGGCTGCGAGCGCCGATCCCGCCGCGGCCAGGCTGGCTCCCGCAATCAGCACGATCCGCTCGGTGCCCGGTCGTGCGAGACGGTGGGCGCTCAGGCGGCCGACGGTCATCGCAGCGGCGAACAACGCAGGCCCGAGCGCGCTCGCAACAGGCGGCGCGCCGAGAGTCCGCTCCAGGTGAACTGCGCCCCAGCTCTGCCAGGCGTTCTCGATCCAGTAAGCAAGTGCGCCGAGCCCACCGAGTAGGAGCAGCCAGCCGGGCACGCCTTGGAAGAACCGCGGATGCTCTTCCTGAGGCGACGCAGCCCACGTCTCCGAACCCGTGCGCACCGCGACCGCTGCGACGAGCACCAGCGCAGCAGCAAGGGCGAAGACCACCGGCGGTTCCAGCCCGGCCCACCGCAGGAGACCGGTCGCCACGCTCGAGCACACGACAGCTCCGGAGAAGGACGCGTGGGCGAGGTTCAGCAGCGGGCGGCCGGACGCCTCCTCCTCGTGGACGGCGTCTGCGTTGATCGCGACGTCCATCGCGCCGGATGTGGCGCCGAGGACGAAGAGCAAAACTGAGAGCTCAGCCGGCGAGCCGGCGAGCCCGGGCAGGAAGCCGGTGAGACCGAACGCGCCCACGGCTGCAGGAGTGAGCCGAGGGCCGAGTCGGTCCATGATCCTCTACGGGATGCGATGGCTCGAAGTCGATTGGGCGCGAAGGGGCCGAGACTAGGCGGCCGAGTGCAGAGGAGCCGCATCTCGGGTTAGCATCGCACCGAGCCCTCGACGGAAGGATCGCCATG
>JBKKAR010000123.1:0-11194 GCA_046714355.1 Gaiellaceae bacterium
CGGCGGGGTGCGCTTCGGCGGGGCGGTCGTGCCGGTCGTCCCGATCGTCGGCGCGGTGCTCACGCTGGCGCTCTGGGTCGTCTCGCTCTTCACCCACGGGGGCGCGGCCATCGCCGGCCCGGTCTGGCTCGCGCTCGGCGTGGTCGTCTACCTCGTCTCGCGGCGGGCGGGTGGGGAGACGCTGATGGGGCGCGCCACGCCCGCGGTGCCCGACCTGGTGCCGGCGGTCGAGGGCCAGATGGCGCGCATCCTGGTCCCCCTGAAGCTGGGGGACATCGGCCAGGAGGTTCTGGCCACCGCCCTGAAGCTCGCCGAGGAGCGGGAGGCCGAGGTGATCGTCGTCCACGTCGTGCGCATACCGATGTCGCTGCCGCTCGACTGCGCGTTCGACGAGGAGGAGCAGCGCGGGCTCGAGGCCCTCGAGGACGCCCGCGAGATCGCGGCCGAGCTCGGCGTGACCGTGGTCGGGCACGTCGTGCGCGCGCGGTCGCTGTCGGAGGCGATCGTGGAGGAGGCCGAGGTGTCGGGCGTCGACGTGATCCTGATGGGCTCCGCCCCGCGCTGGCGCCGCCAGTCGCGCTTCTTCAGCCCGACAGTCGACTACGTCCTGCGCCACGCCGACTGCGAGGTCCTGGTGATCGCGTATCCGCAGGGCGTGCTCGAGGAGGAAGAGGCAGGCGTCACCGGTTAGACCTCGTCCCAGGATGTGGCTCGTCGCCAGGCCGCGATGGGTGGATGCCAGACCCGGACGCAGGCCGCGTTCATATCGGTGAGATATGGGCGCGGCCGAGGACGACGCCTGGCGCCGTCCAGCGCGGCCTGGCGGCTCAGCTCTCGTTCTGGGGCGAGGTCTTAGTCGCTAACCTCCGACTCATGAAGGTGATCGTCGTGGGGTGCGGGCGAGTCGGGTCCGCGGTGGCGCTCGAGCTCGATCGTGCGGAGTGGGAGGTCACGGCGATCGACGAGAACGAGGACGCGCTGCAGCGGCTCGGCGAGCACTGGTCCGGAGGGTTCGTCGTGGGGCACGGCATGGATACCGACGTCCTGCGCGAGGCGGGCATCGAGGAGGCCGACGCCGTCGTCGTCGCGACCGACGGCGACAACACAAACCTCGTCATCGGGCAGCTCGCGCAGAAGCAGTTCGACATCGAGACGACCATCGTCAGGGTTCTCGACCCAGCCCGCGCGAAGGTGTACGAGAAGCTCGGGCTGCGCACGGTCTGTCCGACGTCGACCGCGATCGAGATCCTCACCGACGCCGTTCGCAAGTCCGCGGAGCCGGCGGAGGCTCGCGGGTAGGTGTACATGCTCATCGCCGGCGGCGGCAAGGTCGGCGCGAACCTGACGAGGAGCGTCCTCGACCTCGGCCATGAGGTGACGCTCGTCGAGCAGCGGCGCGACCGCTTCGAGCGCCTCGAGGAAGCGTTCGAGCATCGGGCGCAGCTCGGTGACGCAACCGAGCTCTTCGTCCTCGAGCGCGCCGGCATCGCGCGGCCGCCCGACCTGGTGGTCGCCGTCACCGGAGACGACGAAGACAACATCGTCATCTGCCAGCTGGCACAGGAGCACTTCGGCGTCCCCAAGGTGATCGCCCGCGTCAACGACCCGCGCAACCAACCGCTCTTCGACCTGATCGGCATCGTGCCGACGATCTCGGCGACGTCGATCATCCTCGCGATGATCGAGCACGAGGTGCCGGAGCACGGCCTGATTCATCTGCTCGAGCTCCGCAAGGAGAACCTGGAGATCGTCGAGGTGCAGCTCGATGCGGACTCCCCGTCCGTCGGCAAGCAGGTGTCGCGCCTCGCCCTTCCGTCCGGGGCGCGGCTGATCACCGTCATGCGCGAGGGCCAGGCGCAGATGGCGGACGGCGAGACGGAGCTCCGCGCGGGCGATCAGGTCCTGGCGGTCCTCGAGCCGGGCAAGGAGGACGAACTGCGGAAGGTTCTTCTCCGTAAGAGAGATTGATGAGGCTCGTTCTCGTGGCGCTCGGCGCCCTGGGTCTCGCCGGTTGCGGCGGCCAGGAACTCTCGAGCCAGAGCGCGCCGGCCGCTGCACCGGGATACCGGTTCGTCCAGGTGGCTTCCGGCTTCGACTCGCCCGTCAACGTGACGGCCCCGCGCAACCAGCCCGGCCGCTTCTACGTCGTCGAGCAGACCGGCCGGATCCGCATCGTCCAGAACGGACGAGTGACGGGCACGCTGCTCGATGTCCGCTCGCAGATCTCGTGCTGCGGCGAGCAGGGGCTGCTCTCCGTCGCGTTCCATCCCCGGTACGCGCAGAACAGGAAGTACTACGTCAACTACACGGATCGCTCCGGGGACACTCGGGTCGTCGAGTATCGCGGCAAGCGGCGACTCCGCCAGGTGCTCTTCGTCGACCAGCCGTACGCAAACCACAACGGCGGCCAGAACGCCTTCGGGCCGGACGGGCGTCTACACGTTGGCATGGGCGACGGCGGCAGCGGCGGGGATCCCGAGGACCGGGCCCAGAATCTCGGCAGCCGGCTCGGAAAGCTGCTCGCGATCAACGTCGACCGACGCGGCGCGCGACCGCAGATCGTTGGCTTTGGCCTTCGGAACCCCTGGCGCTTCTCGTTCGACCGGAAGACCGGAGATCTCTACATCGGCGACGTCGGCCAGAACGACTGGGAGGAAGTGGACTTCACGCGCCGCCGCAGCCCCGGCCTCGAGAACTACGGCTGGGACGTCTACGAGGGCCGCGCCCGGTACGACCGCAAGCAGCCGAATCCGCGCGGCCGGCTCGTCTTCCCTGTCGCCGTCTACTCGCTGGACGGGGACGAGTGCGCGGTGGTCGGCGGTTTCGTCTATCGCGGAAGCGCCGTGCCCGCGGCGAAGGGCCGGTACTTCTACGGCGACACCTGTAGCGGCAAGATCTGGAGCTTCCCGGCCGGCCGGGCTCGGAGCGTCCGCACGGAGGGCTTCACACTCCCGAGCGTCTCCTCCTTCGGCGAGGACGCACGCGGCGAGCTGTACGCAGTGACGCTCAACGGCCGCCTCTGGCAGCTGCGCGCGGGTTAGCCGGCGCGGCGGCGGCGCTGCACTTGCGGCCCTGACTGGCCGAGCGCGGCGTAGGCGAGCGTCTGGAGCGACTCGTTCAGCAGGCCGAGCTCGCGGACGATGGGTGCGAGGTTGTCCCCGCTGTCGAGTCGGCGGTTGAGGTCGTGCACCTCGGCGGTCAGACGGTCGAGGCGCTCGAGCAGCGCATCGAGCTGGCGGTCTCCGACGTCCTTGGGTGACTCCACATCCGGAAATCTACCCGGGCGGGTCGGATGGCTCGTCACGACCAGCGCCTCGCCGCGAGCACGACGCCGACGAGGACGCCGATTGCGTCGATGCCGACATCGACCGGCGAGCCCTGCCGACCGGAGACGAACGACTGGTGGACTTCGTCGGAGATCGCGTAGCCGATGCCCAGGACGACCGCCCAGTCGGGCTGTCGGAGGGCCCGGACGAGGAGCGCTCCGAGGATCGCGTATTCCGTCGCGTGGGCGATCTTCCGGAGCACGAGATCCCAACCGCCAAGCCCGGTTCCGAGGTCGGGAACCGAAGAGAGCCCGAAGATCAGCGCCGCCCAGGCGACCACGGGTCCCCAACGCAAGACGGCCGCCTGCACGGAGGGGCATACTAGGCGCGACAACCAAAGGCGAGCGGAGAGGGAACCCGGTGCAAGTCCGGGACGGTCCCGCCGCTGTGAGGGGAGACGCTCCCACGCCGAGACGCCACTGGCCCGCGGGCCGGGAAGGCGGCGAGGGAGGGCGCCCCGAGTCAGAAGACCTGCCGCTCGCCGAGCACTCAGAACCCCTCGCGGAAGGAGGATTCGTGCGCAAGAGGCTCCAACATGACGTGCTTCGTCGCCGGGACTGTGATGGGCGGCGGGAGCCAAGGACGCAGGGAGCGTCCAGATGCAGGCATATGGGCGCGACTGAGGACGCGGGATCGCGCCGCACAGCGCGGTCCCGGGGGCACAAGGCTCGTTGTGTTGGAGCCTCTCGGACCCTCATCACCCTCGCGGCGCTCGTCGCGCTCGTGACTCTGCTCGTCCCGGCTGCGCTCGCAGCACGGGTGTCCGTCCGCGTCGAAGGGAAGACGCTGTCGATCTTCGGCGCTCTCGAAACCCGGTTCGAGGCGGGCGCGAACGCGCTCTTGGCCCTCGACGCCGCCAGCCTGCGCGGCGAGTTCCACTACCACGTCACCCAGTCGTCCTTCGGCCCGTACGTCGACCAGATCGGCCGGCACCCGGCGGGCGGAGCGAACGGCTGGACGTACAAGGTCAACGGCGTGTCGCCCCCCGTGGGGGCGGACAAGTACGAGCTGAAGGACGGCGATCGCGTCCTCTGGTACTGGGCGACGTTCGGTTCGACGGGAGGCCCGCCGACGCTGCTCCTGAGCCGGACGGGGCGGAACTGCTACCGCGTGGTCTCGGAGAACGACCAGGGCGTCGACAGCTCCGCGACGGGGGCGCTGCTTCGCGTCGACGGACGCCGCGTCCGAACCCGCGCAGGCCGCGGCTGCGTGGGGCGTCACACCGGAACCGTCCGGGCGACGCTCGCAGGCGTCGTCCGCTCGAACGCGCTGCGCTAGATGCTCCGCCGGCTCGCATCTCTTCTCGCCGCCGCCTGCCTGCTCGCGGGCTGCGGCGAGGAGGCGGCCGGCGAGGGCACGGCGCAGCTCTGGATTACACGGGACCGGGGCGGGGAGGTGGTGTTGTCGACGACGGTTCCCGCCGGGATCTCCGCGCTGGAGGCGCTGCGGCGCAAGGCCGACGTCGAGACGCGATACGGCGGCCGCTTCGTCCAGTCGATCGAGGGCATCGAGGGCGACGTCACGGAGCAGCGCGACTGGTTCTGGTTCTTGAACGGCTACGAAGCCGACCTCAGCGCCGCCGACTACCGGCTCCACGACGGGGACATCCTCTGGTGGGACCACCGTTCCTGGGAGAGGGAGATGCGCCGGCCGGTCGTGGTCGGCGCCTTCCCGGAGCCGTTTCTCCACGGTTGGGGCGGCAAGCGTCGGCCGGCAGTCGTCGTCTATGACAGCGAACGACTGGAGAAGACCGCCCGGGACCTGGCGCGCATCCTCGATGCCTCCGTGGCGAGTGGACATCCGCTGCAGCCCGCGGGGGCGAATGTGGTCACGCTGGTCGAAGGCAATCAATTCGTAGCGCTGCTGACCGGGAGTCCCGGAGACAAAGTCGTCTTCGTCGTGGGTGAGGACGCCGCCGTCCGGCTCGCGGACGATCCCACGATCGCCCGGTATCGGTACGAGGGGCTGCCGTGAGCCCGGTTCCTGCCGCGGCGCTCCTGGCCGGTCTCGCCGTTGCCGCTCTGCTGGCGGACCGGACGATCTCCGTCGCCGTGATCGCGGCGGTCCTGCTGGTCGTCTGTTTCCGCGCTCCGCGCGGTCGCCGCTGGCCGTACCTCGTCGGGACGCTCGGCTCGGGGCTCGTGCTCTTCCTGTTCAGCCCGCTCGTCGCGCGGTACGGCGGCGTCGTCTACTGGGAGGGCCCCTCCATTCCGGTGATCGGCAGGCTCGACGTGACGAGCGAAGAGCTGTCGGAAGCGCTCTTCCAGGGACTTCGCTTGGCCGCAGTCGGCCTCGCCTTCGCCGCGTACGCGCTGCTGCTCGATCTGGATCGCCTGCTGCTCGCCGGCGGCCGGCTCCGGCGCTCCGTGCTCGCGGTCGCCCTCGCCACCCGGCTCGTCCCGACGCTGGAGCGGGATGCCGCCGGCTACGTCGAAGCGCTCCGCGGGCGCGGTGTAGCGGTGGAAGGGCTCCGCGGCCGCGCTCGGCTCCTGTCGCCGCTCGTCGCGGGCTCGCTGGAGCGCTCGCTCAACCTCGCGGAGTCGATGGAGGCGCGCGGGTTCGGGCGGCCCGGCCGGACGAGGGCTCCTGCGCCGCCCTGGAGCTCATGGGATCGCGTTGGGCTCGCCGGCGCCGCGCTCGTCGTCCTTGGAGGCCTGCTGTGGCTCTAGCCCGGGTCGAACACCTCACCTATCGGCACCCGGAGGCGGCAGGGCCGGCGCTCGAAGACGTCTCGCTCGAGATTTGTGCCGGCGAGCTCGTCTGCCTGCTGGGATCGTCGGGAGCCGGCAAGTCGACGCTGCTCCGGGCGCTCGCCGGCCTCGTGCCGCATTTCCACGGCGGGCGGTTCGCCGGGCGAGTGGAGGTCGCGGGCCGCGACACGCGACTGGCGCGCCCGGCCGACCTCGCGGGAACCGTCGCCAGCGTCTTCCAGGACCCGGAGGACCAGGTGGTCTTCACGATCGTCGAGCACGAGGTCGCCTTCGGCCTCGAGAACCTTGGCGTCCCCTCGAGCGAGATTCGCGATCGAGTGCTCGAGGCGCTGGCCGCGCTGGGTTCCGCGCAGCTCGCCGAGCGTCGGACGCACGAGCTCTCCGCGGGCGAGCTCCAGCGAGTTTGTGTTGCATCAGCACTAGCTCTTCGTCCTCGGCTACTGATGCTCGACGAGCCGACCTCCCAGCTGGATCCCGAGGCAGCTGAGTCGCTGCTCGACCTCGCGACGGCGCTTGGCTGCGCGGTCGTCATCTCGGAGCAGCGGCCGGCGCTGCCGCTCGAGCGCTGCGACCGAGTTGTCTTCCTCGACCGGGGGCGGATCCTTCTCGATGCAACGCAAGCCGAGGGTTTGTGCTGGCTGGAGGCGCAACACCCGGCCTTTCTGGCTCACGAGGCGGCACATGTCGCGAGCGGCGAGAGTGAGGGCGGCGTCGTGTGTCGGCTCGCCGGCGCGACCTACGCGTACGGCGAACGCTCCGTCGCAGTCCCCGATCTGGAGATCCGCCGGGGCGAGATCGTGGCACTGACCGGAGAGAACGGCTCGGGGAAGACGACCCTCGCGAAACTCGCCGCCGGGCTGCTCGAACCGTCGGGCGGGGCCGTTCGACGGGAAGGACGCGCGTCGTACCTCAGCCAGGACCCGGGGCGCTATGTCGTCGCCGAGCGGGTCGACGAGGAAGTCGCTCTGGGAGTCGGCGGCGACCTCGACCGGGCCCGCGCCGCACTCCGGCTCGTCGATCTCGGAGGCTTCGAGTCGCGTCATCCGCGCGACCTCTCGAGCGGCGAGCGGGAGCGCCTCGCCCTCGCCGCCGTCCTTGTCACCAACCCGGATCTCCTCATCCTCGACGAGCCGACCCGCGGAGTGGACCCCGAGCGCAAGCTCGCGCTCGCCGCGCTGCTTCGCTCGCAGGCGGAGCGACGCGGGACTTTGGTCGTCACCCACGACCTCGTCTTCGCCGCCGATGTCGCGGACCGGATCGTCAGCTCGACGCCGGCGCGGGAGCTCGTGCATGCCTAGCTCTCCTCGAACGGCGCTGCTCGTCGTGGCGGCCATCGCGTTCGCCGGCGGAGCGTGGGCGGCTCTCTCGCCGAAGGACGCAGGGCTCTCGCTCCTCCTCGTGGCCGTGGCCCTGGTGGTCTCCGGCTTCATCTGGCTCGAGGACGGCCCTGGCTCGGCGAAGGAGGTTGCACTAGTCGCCGTGCTCGGCGGTGTAGCGGCTGCGGGCCGGGTGCTGTTCGCCGCCGTCCCCGGGGTGCAGCCGGTCACCGTCGTCGTCGTCGCCGCCGGTGCCGCGCTTGGCGCACGGGTGGGCTTCGCGGTTGGCGCGGTCGCGGCTCTCGTCTCGAACTTCTATCTCGGGCAAGGGATCTGGACGCCCTGGCAGATGCTCGCCTGGGGCGGCTGCGGCGTCGTCGGCGCGCTCGCCGCTCGGCTGATCCGTCACCGTTGGGCGTTCGCGGCTCTCTGCTTCGCGCTCGGGTTCGCCTTCAGCAGCGCTATGGACCTGTGGCACTGGTACAGCTTCTGGCCCCACACCTGGGAAGCGCTCACACTCGTCTACGCCCAGGGAGTCTGGTTCAGCGCCGCCCACGCGGTCGGAAATGTTGCCTTCGCGCTGGTCATCGGCCCAGAGCTCCGCCGGCTCCTCGAACGCTACGGCCGGAGGTTGCGTGTGGAGGTCGCGTGGGCCTGAAGACGCTTGCGGTTGCCGGCGTTCTGGCGTTTGCCGCTGCTGCGCCGGCGGACTTCGTGGCGTCTCGCCAGCAGCCGGACGGCGGTTTCGCCGAGCCCGGCGCGCGATCCGATCCAGCACTCAGCTCCTGGGCAGTGCTCGGCCTTGCCGCTTCCGGTCGAACCCCGAGCCGCTCGGCAGCGGAATACATCCGCGACGCGCCCGTCTCGGACACGACCGACCTCGCGCTCCGGATCCTCGCACTGCGATCGCTCGGCGGGAACCCTGCGGTGTTCGTCGAGCGGCTACAACGGCAGCGCCGCCGCGACGGACGCATCGGCTCGCTCGTCAACTCGACGATCTGGGGCGTGCTGGCGCTTCCGCGCGGGGAGAGGCCGGCCGTTCGTTACCTCCTCCGGCAGCAGCGCCGCTCCGGTGGCTGGTCTTGGACGCCGAACGGCGCACCCGACTCGAACGACACCGCGGCGGCGATCCAGGCGCTCCGCTGGAGCGGCGTGCGAGGGCGGCCGATCCGCCGCGGCCTCGCGTTCATCCGTGGGCTGACGGCCGGGAACGGTGGCGTCCGTCTCGTTGCGGGTCGCGAGCCCGACGCGCAGTCGACGGCGTGGGCGATCCAGGCGTACGTGGCCGCCGGAACTCGACCGCCCAGAGCCGCCTTCACCTTCCTGGCCTCGCTCCGGCGACCGGACGGGAGCTACCGTTACAGCCGACGCTACGCCGTCACCCCGGCGATCGTCACCGCCCAGGTGCTGCCTGCGCTTGCGCGCAAGCAGCACCCATTGCGGTTGAATCAGGCGGGATCGAGTGCGGGGGCTGGCTCCTGAGCGAGATCGCGGCCCCGGATGAGAACGAGCGAGGCGACCACGCCGACGGCGGCGACGAGCGCCCCGCCGATGAACGCCGCCTCGAAGCCGTCCGTCAAAGCGACCGGTAGTGCCGTTCCGTCCGCGACCGCGTTGTCGGTGGCCGAGGTGGCCACGGCCGACAGCGCCGCGATGCCCAGCGCGCCGCCGATCTGCTGCGACGTGTTGATCAGGCCCGAGGCGAGCCCGGCCTCCGAGTCCTTCACGCCGGCGAGCGCCGCGATCGAGATCGGCACGAACGAGAAGCCCATCCCGATCGCGATCAGCAGGAATCCCGGCAGGAGGTCGGTCAGGTACCCGCCACCGACGTCGACCTGGGTGAAGTAGACGAGCCCGGCCGTCATCAGGGTCAGCCCGGCGACCAGCACCGGCTTGACGCCGACCCGCGTCACGAGCTGTGCCGCGACGGCCGACCAGAGGATCGCGGTGCCCGCGACTGCCAAGTAGCCGACGCCCGTTCGCAGCGGCGAGTAGCCGAGCACCTGTTGCATGTACAGCGTCAGCATCAGGAACATCGCGAACAGGGAGGTGCCGAGGATCAGACCGGCCACGTTCGCGCCGACCAGCGTCTGCAGCCGGAAGATCGAGAACGGCATCAGCGGCTGGCTGGCGCGTGCTTCCCAGCCGACGAAGGCGGCGAGCAGCGCGCCCGCGGCCGCGAAGAGGCCGATCGTCTCGAGCGAGCCCCAGCCGTAGTCGTTCGCCTGGGTGATCGCGTACACGAGCACGACGAGCCCGCTCGTAACGAGCACCGCTCCCGGGATGTCGAAGCTGCGAGCCTCGTCGTCGCGGCTCTCGGCGAGCAGGCGCGGGGTCAGCGCAAGCCCTGCCGCGCCGATCGGCACGTTCACGAAGAAGATCCACTCCCAGCTGAGCACGTCCGTGAGGATCCCGCCCATCAGCACGCCGGCGACGGCGCCGAACGCGCCGACGGCGCCCCAGACTCCGAGCGCCATGTTCCGCTCTTTCCCTTCCGAGAAGGTCGTGGTGAGGATCGAGAGCGCGGCGGGGGAGATGATCGCCGCCCCGAGACCCTGCAGCGCGCGGGCAACGATGAGCGACGTGTCGTCCCAGGCCAGTCCGGCGAGCAGCGAGGCGAGGGTGAAGACGACGATCCCGGCCAGGAAGATGCGTCGCCGGCCCAGTAAGTCGGCCGCGCGTCCACCCAGGAGCAGGAAGCCGCCGAAGAACAGTGCATAGGCGCTGATCACCCACTGGAGGTTCTCCTGCGAGAACCCGAGGTCGACCTGGATCGACGGCAATGCCACGTTCACGATCGCGATGTCGAGCACGACCATGAACTGCACCGACGCCAGGAGGGCCAGGGCGAGCCATTTGCGTCCGTTTGAAGCAACCAATTGCGTCCCTTTCGTCTGTAAGACTTGCGAAAGTACACCAAGGACTTGCGTTATGCAAGTAGGAACTTCCAGAACGCAAGCTGAAGCGCTACAATTCCCACCGTGGCCCGCGCATACATCCAGTACTGCCCCGTCGCCCACTCGCTCGAGCTCGTCGGAGAGCGGTGGGCGATGCTGATCGTGCGGGACCTCCTCAAGGGGCCGAAGCGCTACAGCGACCTGATCGCCGGCCTCCCGGGCCTCGGGACGAACATCCTCGCGGCGCGGTTGAAGGAGCTGGAGGAAGGTGGGGTCGTCCGGAAGCGTCATCTGCCGGCGCCTGCGAATTGCAACGTCTACGAACTGACCGAGTACGGCGCCGACCTCGAGGAGGTCATCCAGGCGCTGGGCCGCTGGGGGTTCCGGTCGCTAGGCCCTCCGCCCGCCGACTGCCCGATGCCCGAGGGGTGGCTCGTTCAAGGAGCTCACACGTTGTTCGATCCGGCGCGCGCAGGCGATCTGGTCGAGAGCTACGAGGTTCGCTGCGGCGACGAGATCGCCACGATCCGCGTGTCGGACGGCACGATCGAGGCCGTCCCCGGCGGCTCCGACGGCGTCGACGCGATTCTCGAGCTCGATCCCGGCACGCTCTTCGCGCTCGCAACCGGGGACATCGAGCCGAAGGACGCGATCGCGCACGGGTTGGTACGGGTCGAGGGCGACGCCGAGGCTCTGGGACGGTTCGTCTCGGTCTTCGACGCCGACCGCTTCACTGAAGAGGTCGAGGCGGCCTAGCCCGGAGCGGTGACCCAGCCGGGCTCAGGTCGTACGAGACGACCCTCGTCCACCAGCTCGTCAATCAGCCCCTTGCTCCAGTACCACGACCAGCTGAACCACCTGGGAATCTCGCGATCCTGCGCGACCACGGCGGCCCGCACGCCGGCGACGACGAGCGGCTTCAGGTCGAGCTCACCGCCCACGGC